>NZ_CP011808.2:0-300000 GCF_001029105.3 Pandoraea faecigallinarum
CAGTCTACGCGACGCGCGGCGGGCGGCGCGTCGAGCCCCTTGCCCGCGCGGCGGCGGCCACCACAGCGATGGGCGCCGCCGCAGATCTGGCAGCCCGGTGGCCGGGGCGCGTGAAGCGCCAGCGCCGCGTGGCGGCGGCGTAGGTCACTGGGTCGCCGGGGATGATGGCTCTCGCAACGCGACCAGCAAGGCGTCGAAGTGCGCCTGAGCGGTGGCGGCCTCCTCGGCGTACCAACCCGCGTTGACGGAGTCTTCGGCGTTCTGGGCAAATTCGCGGCAGGCCAGCGCGTAGAACCCCAACGCTTGCTGGACCTCCGTGTTGGCCTGCTCGGCCTGCCCTGCGCCCCGATGCGCTTCGGCGGCGGCCGCGCAGCGCTGTCCGAGCGCCAGGTAGCACTGGCCAGCCGCGCCGTGATCTCCTGCTATCTTGAAGTTCTCGGCGGCCTGCTCGTAGTCGAGCACCTTCATTAAGGCATGCCCTGCGCCCACGTAATCTTTCGCCGCCCAATGGGCGAACGCGGCGTTCTGGCGGGCACGCCAGGCTTCCATGAGGGCGGCCTCGGCCAGCGCGCGTGCACCGGCCTGATGATGCCCTTGTGCGATGTCGACCCAGATGTCAGCGATTGCCTCGAGGACGGTCGCGGTCTGTGCATACATCTCCAAATCCGCGAAGGCTGAGGCGGCGACTGCGCCCACGACGACGGCAACCGTGGGCAGCCCCAAATCTCCGTAGAGGGCGCTCACTGCCGCAAAATCGTGGGCGGCCCGCGTCATGGCGTCCAGAGACGCCGCCGCGTCGCTGGGTTGAGGCTGCGCGTGCGCGGTGAGGACGAGCGTCTGCTCGAGATCAAGCCTGCTGGCCGTCAGGAATTGCTCGACGGCGGCCATACAGTCACGGCCCTGCGCGTGCGCGTCGCCGGCGTAGCGATGGAGGTCGGCCACCCACGTAGCCTTACCCGGCACATGCGCGAAGCGGTTCGCCGCGCTCTTGAAGCAGGTGGCAGCCTGCGCGTACTCGCCTCTGGCCCGGCAGGTCTCCCCGTCTTGGCGCCACACCTCGCCATCCAGATGCCACCGGTCCTGTTCCGCAAGGTGCTGGGCGAACGTGTTGGCAGGGGCGCTGGGGTCGAGGCTCCGCCGCAGCGCCTCCGCGCCGGTGGGCGAGAGACGGCGCGCCAGCCTCGCCAGCACGGTCTCGCGCAGCTCCAACGCCTCGCCCGGCGGGTGCCCGTCATCGGCGTGCTTGTGGAGCATGAGTTCGACAACGTCGGCGCGGACTTGGTCGACATTCGTGCCGTCAAAGGCCTCGTCGCACCAGCTCCGCAGCGCAGGCGCCTGCAGGAGCGCCTGACGCACCGCAGTCAGCGCCTCGCCGTCTTGGAAATTCAGGCTAGAAGGGATGACCGGCATCGCGCCCGGGTCGGCGACGGGGGCGTCGATGGGCATGAGCTGGCCAACCGGCGGGGAGCCGGGACCGGTGACATTGTTGTTCCACATTGGAAAGCTCCTAGGGCAGGCCTCAGCGAAAGCCGCAAATAGGCGGCACGCGGCCGCCGACAAGTCTGACAGCATAGGGGGCACCGCCGGTCGCAGGCTTCCGGCCAACACCTGAAGTCATGCCCGGCCGAGACGCTCACGTGCCGCAGGCCGCCTCCCCGGCGGGGCGGGGTGACCGGCCTACCTTGTCATGGCGAATCCGCTCGGACAAGGCGTCCTCATGGCCGTCCCACTGTGGTCCAGCACCTAAAGGTGGCACGCAGCATAATCATCGTCGCCATACTGGAGGCTGCGGATCCGTCGCGAATGATCTGCGATGTAAGGAACGTCATGCTCCAACCAATTCAGCTGCTGTCGCTTCCGCTTATCGGCTACCGGATGGCTGGTGCGCCGCCATCCTGCTGCGCGTGCGAAGTGACGTCGCTGAAGCAACGTCAGCCGCCTATACGCTCCATGCGCTCGACTATTTCGATAACGAAATGCAGGCGGTTCCGTCGCAATAGGGGTAGTCAGGTAGACTCCAAGGTTTCGAGCGCCGGGAACCCAGTCGATGAAGCGCGCAGCCAAACCGCCGAGAAAGCCCTTGCCCGCAGGCATCGCCAAGGTCCTGAAGCGGTTACACTACCCGTTGGAGGTTATGTTGCAGTGCGTGCGCTGGTACATAGCCGATTCGCTGAGCTCGCGAGATCTGGAGGAAATGATGGCCGAGCGAGGCGTGGCGGTGGACCACTCGACGGTCCATCGCTGGGTGATCAAGTGGCTGCCGGTTTTCGAGAAAGCGATACGTCGCCGCCTGCGCCCAGTCGGTGAGAGCTGGCGCATAGACGAGACCTATATTCAGGGCAGAGGCCAGTGGAAATACCTCTACCGGGCGGTGGACAAGGCGGGCCACACCATTGATTTTCTGCTATGCGCACGCCGCGATACCGCCGCCGCGCGCCGGTTCTTCGAAAAAGCCACCGCCGGGCGGGGCACGCCGACGACCGTCACCGTTGACAAAAGCGGGGCGAACCGCGCCGCGCTGCAGGCGCTGGGCGCCCAGCGCGAGACGCCCATCGAAATCCGCCAGAACAAGTACCTGACCAACCTTGTCGAGCAGGACCACCGCGCGATCAAACGGCGCGTCAGACCGATGCTGGGTTTCCAGAATTTCCGTTGTGCCCGCATCGTCCTGGGCGGCATCGAGGCCATGCACATGATTCGCAAGGGGCAGATGCTTGCCCCAAAGGGACGCCGTGCGTCCCCTGCTGAGCAATTCTATGCACTGGCCGCGTAAAAACCAACGCGCCCCTGGCTTCGCTTCCGCGCAACTTCGTTATCGCGACAGAACCCAAGCAACTGCATCTCAGCTACCGGGTCACTCATCGTTTTCTTCTTTCCTCGCTCACTTAAGCAGACGCATCCCGGCTACTCTCGCCGCAGTCCCGTCAAAAGTGACGGTGTATTCGCACTCGGCAGCGTGACCGGAACGTTCAATCAAGCAATCTGCGAAATCCGCCTTCGCAGACGCCACGAAAACGCGTAGCGCTTTGCGCACAGTGTCTGCACTTTCGACAACCAACTCCTTCGTGGCGATCATCGAATCGATGATGTCTTTCATCTGCTCCCGATCGACACCGTAGCAGCGCCCGAGCACCCACACGACCTCGACCAACGCAACCTGAGAAACATATCCCGGTTGTTCCGCCGTGAGAGACTCCATCAATGCCGTCGCCTTCCTGGACTGCGTGACGTCGTCCTGCGCGAAGTACCGGACCAGAACGTTCGTATCCAGTCCGATCATCGTGCCGATGCTCCCTGCTGGGCGATGGCAAGATTCATGTCTTCGACCGACACCGGTTTGGTGGGCTTCTTGACGACGCCTTTAAGCGACGTGAGCGAGCGCGTGGCGGGATAGACCTCGTACCGACCCGTTGCCTCGTTGAAGCTAAATTCGATCCGGTCGCCGGACTCTAGGCCCAACTGGTTCCGCACGTCCACCGGGATCGTGACCTGGCCCTTCGATGTGATTGTTGCTGCTGTCATTGTGACACCTCCGATATTCCTTACTCTAATGTAAGGAATATCAAAATGCAAGGTCCCGCCGCACGATGAGTAGGCTTGATCTTGACCATTTAGGCTTGTCAGCCCCAACCTTCTCCCAAAGCTGCGACGGCCTCTCTCGCCTCCCGTGACGTCATCTCCAAGGGACGGGAACACATGGTCCAAGTGGTGTGACCGAGAAGAATTTTCACCGTCTCAATCGCATGGCCCTGCGCCAATCGACGACTGGCAAACGTACGGCGTCCCGAGTGGCTGCTGTAACCCTTCCCAAGCCCTGCGGCGCGGTACAGGGCGGTAACATAGCTCTGCAAGCTGTCCGCCGCCAAGTACTCGACCTGCTCCCCGGCATCATTCGTCCGGCGCTTGACGCTCAATTCGTAACGGCTCCCTTTATGAGTCAGGATCAGCGACGTCTGAGACATCAAGCCGCGCCACTTCTGGCGATCCATCGCAGTGCCCTTGCCTTTCTCCCACCGCCATTCGATGTAGCGATCAAGCGCGGCAAGCGTCTTCGGATGGCTGCGGTACACGCAGCGCTGGCGACAGCCTTTCGTGATTGCGGCCCGCAGACTCACCTCTTCTCGAATCAGTCCCGAGGGCTGAAGCTGGTCGGCCACTTCGTTGCGGGCAATCTCGGAGATCCGCATGCCGCCGGCGTCACTGAGCCGCAGAATGAATGGGGCACGCTCAGGGTGGCGACTGGTCGCCTCTGTGACGCGGAGCAGACCGCGGATTTGGGCAGGTTTGAGGGTCTTGGCGCGTTTGCCAAGCATGGTTTCTCGGTCCTCGTAATGCGCTCGACATTGAGCCTGTTACGAGAGAGAAACGGCGGGCGCTCCTTTCCATCATAAACGCCCGTGTTCCCTGCCGTGCTCGGAAAATCGCGCTTCGACGTCGCGGCGCACGCGTCAATCACGCTATACACCCAGGATGAGCAGCGTCTGCATGCGCCGTATTGAGCCCATGGCCGCCTGCCCGTCACGGGATGTGACCATGTGGAACTTGCTGTATCACGTCGCGCGCGAGGTCTGGACCGTCTTGCGCTTTTTCGCCTTTCTGGCCGACGGACTCTTCGAGGGGCTGCGACTCGCGTTGCTCGGCTATGTCCTTTTTCTGACGTTACGCAGCGCTGTGCCGCCGCCGGGCTGATACAAGCGACCCCGTCATTTGGCGGGGTTTGATGAGACCGGCTTGCAAGACCACGCCTGGGGGGATACTTCAACGTGGCGCCGACGGATCTCGATCTCCTCGACGCCAGCGTAAATCACCCTTCATCGTTGAGTCGAACGGACTGAACATTGTGCAGTGTAGGCAACAAGGGCACGCCGGATGTCTGGCCGCACGCGGCCAGGGTCATGGCCTTGACACGCAGTTGTTTGCCCGACCGATAGCCACCGGCGTAGGACCAGCTGCACAGGTGGCCGCACACTGACGAACTCGCCTCGTAGTCCGCCTTGGAGAGCTTTTCGCCTGCGCGGCGAAGCCGTTTCACGTCGACGAGCATGATGGATACTGTGCACTTATACAGTGCTATATATAGGCAGCGGAAAATGGCAATCACAAGCGGCCGTTCGACGTGACCGAAACCGCCCGCCGGACGATGCTGCGTCCATAAGGAGGCTTAGATGCGCTGCTCGGCTCGAATTGTGGCGAGGTTCTGTCGGTACGAGCGCATGCCAATGAGGATTGCCGGCACCTCATTGAGAGTCGCAAATCACAGCGTCGCTCCTAATGAGTCGATTGACGCGGGGCAGTACGGCATATACAATCAGACATATACATAGGAGGGCCATGCCATGCCTACCCTACGGACGCCTTCCCGACCCAAGGAGGCCAAGCTGTTTCGCAACAACCGCAGTCAGGCGGTGCGGATTCCTGTGGAATTCGAGTTGCCAGGAGATCGTGTGCTAATCCACCGCGAAGGCAGCAAACTCATCATCGAGCCAGTGACTCGGCCAACAAACATCGTCGAACTGCTGGCCGAGTGGAGGAAAGAAGCGCCGCTTGGGCCAGAAGATCAGTTCCCGGCCATTGAGGACATTCCCGCCCAGCCGGAGGACATATTTTGAGCGGGTATCTGCTGGATAAGAACATCATCAGCGACGTGATCCGCAGCCCGGATGGGGCCGTTGCACGCCGCATTGAGCAGGTCGGACCGAAGAAGATTTTCACCAGCATCATCGTCGCAGCCGAGTTGCGCTACGGCTGCGCAAAGAAGGGCTCTTCCAAGCTGCTCACCAAAGTGGAGGGCATCCTTGAAACGCTCCCGGTGCTACCGCTGGATATTCCGGCTGACGCGGAATACGGTGCTATCCGCACCGAACTGGAAGCGGCTGGCCAACCGATCGGCATGAACGATCTGTTGCTCGCCGCACAAGCCTATGCGCTCGGCCTCACACTAGTGACGGACAACACGCGCGAATTCAGCCGCATTCGTGGCCTCAACGTAGAGAATTGGCTGGAAAGATAGCTACGCTGCACTTAGGCGCAACCTTGCGCCGCGTCAACTAGCTACCGAACACCTTGTCCATGTCAGCCGCACGCCGGCGCTTCTCCGGGCGCAGGTATTTCGAGGTGGTCGCAATGCTCGCGTGCCCCATCAACTTCTGCACCACTTCGAGCGCGGCGCCGTGCTCGAGCGCATGGGTGCCGAACGTGTGACGCAGCCAGTGTGGCGTGGCCACGGCGAGCGACGCGGCGGCTTCCGGTGAGGCCGTCGCCAACGCCTGCGCCGCGGTGCGGTAGCCGCGCTGGATCACCCGGCGCAGTGCAGCTGGCGTCAGAGGCGCGTGCTGCGAAATTTCCCCGTTTGCGTCAGGCGCCCCCCTGCCCGGCTTGCTCGGCCCGTCCTGGCGAACCTCTTCCGGAAGTCGGCCAATCAGCGCCACGCAAGCCAAGTCCGGATTCGTCACCATCTGGCGCAAGTCCGTGCCGAGGCTACGCCCGGCCAAGTGCGTCTCGATGCGGCGCACGAGCGACCCGGCCAGCTCGACATCGCGCCGCTTGCTGCCCTTGCCCACGACGCTCAAACTCCATAACGGCCCCGTGTTCGCCAGCATCGTACAGCGCAAATCGCCCACGGTCGCACGCGCGAGCTCGGCAAGACGCAATCCCGTCGTGCGACCCAGCTGCAAGACAAACAGCGTGCGCTCGGCCGACGCGTCGTGAATGGCCCGCGGCCGCCAATAGGCTTCGAGCGCATCCCACACGGCGTCGGTCAGCGCGTGCTCGACGTGCATTGTGCCGAACGCCGCTGCGTCCACCGCGCGCGGCTTGGCCACGAGTTCGAAGGGGTTGAAGCGCAGGTACTGAGACTTCACCAGCCAGCCACACATGCCCTGAAGCACGGTCATCGACAGGCGCACGCTCGCTTCGTCGAGCGGTTTCGAGAACGGTCGCCAGGCGGCCGTGAAGCGGGCGGTACCGCGCGGTGCGATCCAGTGCGCGGGTGGCGCGGCGAGGAACGCCCGGTAGGCCGTGACATCCTCGACGGTGAGCGCGGCAAGAGGCCGCCGGCACACGGAGGCGAGCCAGTTCAAAAAGCGCTCGGCGTGCTGCCGGTAAGACTGCACGGTCCCGGGAGCCCGTCCGGCCGCCACCGCAGCGAGCCACACCTTGACCGCAGCGAGATCGTTGCCGGCGCGGATCTGTCGGTTGGGCGCGAAGGCAGCGACATCCCCCCGAGCCGCGCGATCTCGCGCCCGGTACCACTGTCCGCCACGCTGTCTGACAGGCCGCCCGCCATCGCGTCCCCTAACACGGCCGCGCTCTGGCGACCGGCATTGGCGTCGAAAGATTCGACGATCGCGCGCCGATGCGGGAGTTCCCTCGAAGTCCGGCCATATCAGCCACTCGAGCGGCGCCACGCCGTCGACGTGAACACTGAGTCCCCTGATGGCGCGCTTGGCCTCGCCGCTCAGTTGGCGGCGCGGCGTGAGTGCGATCGCGGGCAGCGTGCGTCCCAGCGAGTCGGCATGATCGGCGAGCCATTGCTGCAAGCGTTTGGCCCCGATTTCACCCAGGCTGCGGACCTTGGTGTACCAGCGCGGACCACGTTGGGTGATGATGTCGAACAGATCTGCCAGTTGCACGACGCCGGCGTGTTCAAGGCGGCGTGCGAGCGCCGGATGAAACCAGCCTGCGCAGTGGTGGTGCTGGGCTGGCTCGACCGCGAGCAGCGCCTGCAGCGCCCGCAGCGCCGCGACCTGGCGGCGGCGCAGCCGCTCGTTACGCTTGGCGCGCCGATCGGGTCTGGCCTCGGGGTAATGCTCGGCGAACAGCGCCAGCAGCTCACGCTGGCTGTAGAAGCCGTCCGGATCATGCGCTTCGGCAAACTCTTCGAGGCTCGGTCGCGTGAGGGCCACGACTGACGGTCGACGAAACTCTGCCGTTGGCGGGGCGCCGTTCGCAGCCGCTTCCTCAGTCGAAGCCTGCTGCGCGGGCGCAATGGCGAGTAGTCGTGCAGCGCTGTAGTTTTGCGCGCGGCGCGCGCCGGCGATCAGTCGCTCCTGGATCCACACGAGCGTCGAGCGCGCCATGCGCAGATCGAGCCCCGTCTCGAGGTACTGGTCAGCCAGCTTGTCGAGCGGCAGGCGCTCCAGGTAGCCGCTGAAGAACGCGAAGTGATCGATGCCCAGGTGTTCGCGCCGCGCCCACTCGGCGCGTGTGCGCGCCCTGCCCCGCACGGCACGGTTCTCTGGTGTTGTATCCGGTGACGGCGTGCCGCGCGACTCGACATAAGCGACGTCTGTCACATCACCCGTGCGCGTGGCATGTCGCCCTGGCGTTAGATTGTCTTTCGCTACCTCTTGCATTTCGCCCCCCGATGCCTGCTATGCCCCGCGCGGCGTTGCCGAGCGTTCTAACTCTGCGATAACGGGGGCGAGGACAGCCCCAGGCACCACGCTCCCCCCACTCCGCGACCGAGCAACGCTTGCAGCCGTGCCTCGTCAAGTTGGCCGCTGGTAAAGTCCGCGATCAGTTGGCCCTCGAGCGCGTGCCGAGCGATTTGTAACGATGCCTCGGCCCCCTGAGACAATCCGGAGGGCGAGGACTTGTCGCGAGCAACCAATTGGTCGAATAGCCCGGTCGTGCCACGCAGGCCTTGCTGCTGTTGTTGCGCCTTTAGTCCGTCAATGCCAAAGGTCAACATGTTCCATACGCGCTGAATCTGTCGATCGACCAGTTCGCTCACCGCACCGGCCAACTTCGCGGGATCAGCCGCAGCCGCATCGGTGAGCCTGGCGTGCTCGACCTGTGCGGTACGCGTCAGTGCATGCTCCTGGATGCGTTCCAGCAACAAAAAAATCTCGTTCTCGGTCACCGTGCGGGCTTGCCTGATCTCCTCGGCGTCGGTCTGCGCGGTAGGCACCTCGCGGCGCGATGCCGCACTCTCGCGCACCACCGTTCTCCGATCGGCAGGGTGACCGGCCGCGAGCGGATCGATATCGACGCTCACCTCTCGCGATGCGCTTACCTGAATGCCGCGCGCAAAGACCATCGCGGCGTGGAAGGTGGAGAACAGTGACACTCACGCATACGCGACACCCCCGCCCTCTTCGGCCCCATCGGCCCGTTCGGCCGCACTGGCTCCCGCCTCGATGCCGACCGTCACGCGGTGGCCGAAGTCGTACGCGTTGGGTGCGCCGTGGGGATCGTCAGCGCACGATCCATCCGCATTGCCAGCGGGCCACCACCAGCCGATCGGCCAATCGCCGCCGAAGGCCGTCAGACTGGCGTCAAGTGCAGTCTGCGCCGCCAGAACCTCGGGGGTCGCGTCGACCTGCTGCGTGTCCAACGGATCGCCGCCGGCTTTCACGACGGCACCGCGCGCGCGTTCTCTGGCACGCTCGAGCTGCGCGGCCGCCCAGGTGAAGTCGATGAACGGACGAAACGCCGCGCTTCGCACCGCCTCGGGGAATTGCTCGGCGAAGTGGGTCTGGGCGATATAGGCCAGCGCCGCGAGGGTACTGCGGTCGAGGCGAAGCGCGATCGGCATCATGGGCAACAAATACTTGGTCCTCGTGCCCTTTTGCGGTGCGCTGGCGAGCGCCCCTTGTGATTCAAGCTTGGTGATCCAGTTCGTGCCGGCTGCGCGTGTGGCGAAGCCCATGTGCAGGGCCGTGCCTTCGGCCAGCGTTTCCTGATGAATTAGCAACGGCTGGGTAAGTTCGCTCGTCGCGGCCGAGAGCTTCACGCCTTTCGGCCCGTCGGGCACGTCAACCAGGACGGACTTGGGCGCCTTGGCACGGTCCGGCAGTCCGGCGCACGAATGCGAAGACAGATGGTGAAACACCTACCCGATTAACTCCCAAACACCTTATCCATGTCGGCCGCGCGCCGGCGTTTCTCCGGATGCAGGTACTTCGGGGTGGTGGCAATGCTGGCGTGCGCCATCAGCTTTTGCGCGACCTCGAGCGCCGCGCCGTGTTCGAGCGCGTGCGTACCGAAGGTGTGACGCAGCCAGTGCGGTGTGGCTCGGTTGAGCGTCGCCACTGTCCCGGCCGCGCCGGCCTGCTGCTGCGCAATTGCCCGGGCAGCGCCCCGATAGGCCCTGCTCAATGACCTGGCGCAACGCGGTCGGTGTGAGCGGTGCGTGCGGCGGAGAGCTGCGCCCCATCGTTTCTCTATTCGTTGGCCATGTAGTTCGTACGAGTACTCGAGATGGCAGCGGTCTGCGACGAACCACTGCCCTTGACTTCGCGGCCTCGGAAAATGGCACGAGCACGCCAGGTTTTGCCGACTTGCATCACCCACACGTCGATCGTCTCTTCAGCGGCTTGGATTTGAGGACTTTGCGTGCTGGCCGGTCATCTCGGAGTCGGTTGGCCTGATCGACTCGGGCCCGGTCGATTACCTCGCGCCCGTACTTGGCACCGACATGGAACAAGTCATAGACGATCTCGGCTTGCGGGCAATTCGCTTTGATTTCGAGTTCGTAGGCCGTTGTCATGTCAATCGCAACCGCCTCGATACGCTCGGCAACGCCCACTGGAAGCTGCTCAAAGAAGGCACGGGCAGTTTCGCGCGAACGGCCATTTCCATTCCATAGCACCTGCCGACTAAGCGGCTCGACCACGATCGTGGCATAACGATGGCCTTTGTGCAGAGCGAATTCGTCCATCGCCAAATAGCGAACCCGTGCCCAATTCGGTTCGGCAATACTGGCTTGCAGACCCGCCTTGTCGATGGCTTTAACGGTGTGCCAATGCAAGTCGTAGAACGCTGCTACGGCTTGCACATTGGTTGACTTAAGCAGAATTTCACACGCCTTGGCGAAGCGTGCCGTAACCCGCTGGTAGCGCCCGAGCCAGTCCAACTTCTCCAACCTCGGGCCACCACAGTGTTCGCACCCCAGCCGACGACGGAAGCGGCACATGCAGCACCACTCGATATTCAAACAGGGGAAGATCCCGAACCCGGCGCATCGTTGTCTCGTCGATCTGCGAGCAACGCTTGCCGCATTGCTCGCACAACAATATCACTCGACTTGATGGCTTCAGATACAACGACAGCGTTCGACTGTCCTGCGAAGGCCACTCCACTCGCTCAACTCGGTATCCCGTCCAGCAACCGAGGGCTTCCAGCGTTTTTCGATCTAGCAATTTTTCCTCCGAACACCGTCTCTACTGGCGTCAGATTTGCAATTGCATCGAAAACGTCCACGGTTTTCCACGATAAACCCAAATCCCGGTAAGGGCGGGATGAGGAGCGCCGCGAGTGCCGCTCATGCGATACATCGCGCCGTGCGTTCGCCGCGGGTGTCGGCAAATCGATAGTGACGTCGGCCGAGCGCCATGGCGCGCCCCGCGCCCGCTCAACCATCGGAGGGCCGATCTCGGCTTGTGCGCCATCGCAATATCGATGGGCACTGGCCGGCTTGCCGCTGTTTGTCGCTGCTTGCCGGGCGTTGATCCCGGCGCTCGCCCGGGCACCAGCCGGCCGTGAAAATCGGGTGTTCGCCCGAGGCGGTCTGATCCGGCGAGGTCGATACTTCACTCAACGACTAGCGCAACCCAGCGCAAGCCGCCCGATCAACCCGAACCACTGACTTGATGAAAAAGAACCCTCATGTTTGCACCCATCGTCTACGTCATCCTCACGTTCCTCGGTCTACTCGGCCTCCTCGCCCCGGAGTTCGAGCGCCTGCTCACCAACGACGCCTACGTCGAAACCGGCATGCACTGCGCAATCACGGTCGGTCATATCTTCAGCTACTGATCCCGGGTGGCCCATATGGATTTCGCTGACGCGGGTCTCAGCTAATACGCGAACTCTAAGTTCACGACTCTTCTCAGACGCGCCTCGACCCGGTCCGACCTGCTAGCCATCAGGCAACGCTTTGCTTGCGCTCCTTGGTGAGGGAACCTACCACCGGAAATGTGCAGCCGCGGCGCAGTTTTTTCGCGTCGACAGGCGCCTCGTACCGGGTTTGGCGGAATAGGACGGCCAAGACGGTCCCGGCCAATTTGTTGGCTACTGCGGCAACAACGACATTGAAGGGGCGCCGCGCCAGCAAGTCGTCGAGCCACGGTGTTCGACGGGCCACGGAGTATCACCGATCGCGCACCGTGCACCGGCAGCGCTCGAAGGTAGGTGTTACCTCGTTTGCTCAGGCCACGCTGTCGTATGCGAGCGCCACTTCCGGTTTGCCGCGGAACCAGGCCGAGCCACGCGGCAAAATCCCGGCCGCAGCGGAAGGTAGCGGGAGTGCCAAACGCAATCTCAGCCTGATACAGCTTCAGACGCACACGCACTCGTAAATTGATACACCGATGCCGGTGGTTATGCATCGAATGGCTGGGTGCTGCCTCCTTGAGATTTCGTTTTCGTTCGACGTCATCGGCCTCGATGGACGACGGTGGAATGCGGTTGATAACACCGGCTTGCCGCTCCTCCCTGAGTCGGTAGGAGTCCCCGGAGATGGGGATTACATGAGCGTGGGGCAGTAGCCGATCAAGGAGTGCCGCGGTGCGCGTCGCGTCGCCGGCAAGCGTTTGATCCCACTGGCCAAAATGCCGCTGCATCACTCGGGACCGATGGAAGGCGAAAAACCGAGGGAAGCTCCGCTCCCAATAAACGGATTTTTTCGTACGCTAGCAGACAGCGATTGCAGCGACCCCACCATCGTGGGCTGCCGGGCAGGCTCAATTTGCTTCTATTCGATACTTCGATTAATAGCGAACTATGCAAACGAAACCGGTTGTTGTGGCCTTGGCAGCCCTGGCCCCTGAATCCCGTCGGGCCGTGTTTCGTGCGCGGGTCCAAGCCGGCCCGGAAGGTTTGCCGGCCGGGCGAATCGCGGGCTGCTGGATGTTCCGCGCATTGCGTATCCCATCGCAGCCAGCGAAGCCGGCGCGGGCCTGCGCAGGCTCGCTGAGCCATGGGCCGACACGACAACGCCGGCCGCGTGGTGTCGACGGTATTCGAGAGCATGGCCGAGTTCGAACGCAGCCTGATTGTTGAGCGTACTAGGAGCGGCCGAGCTGCTGTAAAGGCGCGCGGCACGTAAGCGAGTCCAGGGTACCGTCTCGACGGTCGGCCCAGAAGTTGCCAACGTCGCGCTCACCGCACCGCGTGGCGGGAACTACGCCGAACACCGAAGCCCCAAAGAAAAGGAGCCACAAAGGCGTTTTCATGCGCCTGTGCATCACTCCCTTCACTGGGCCGCTCGCCAAGGCCGCTCCGTTATCCCCATCCCAATGTCCAAGGCACGTGCATTGACGATACACAGTTGGTCCTGCGAGACGATGGCCTCGACCTCCATGTGGGGCTGGCCCACAAACATGCCGAGCGCCCGGAGGAAGCCGTTGTCCTGCATGCTTAACACGCAGTTCGGCGCGAGCCGCGCCAGGTCCGGCCTCAGTCGGTGGCTCTGCTCGGGCTGCTTGCTTTCCTCGAGCTCCCTGCGCTCCGGGTCCATGGGGTGGTCGACCACTCCGAGCGCTTCGGCTAGCGCCGCGCGCGTCGCCGGAGCCGCGAACTTGGCTAGCAGGTTCTTTTGCGCCAGACTCATGCGCTCGAAAACGGAGGCTTCCGTGAAGTTGCCGGCCTGGAGCAGCGCCTCGACTTCGTCGGGTGCCGGGTCAGGCGCATTTCGGAAGTTCTCGGTGGCGGCCCTGGCGGCGTCCCTTGGCTCCACTTGCATGGTGAGCGGGGCGGCGTCTACGCCGCTGAGGGCGATCGTCACAGTGTCATGAGCAATTTCCTGGTACTCGAACTTGCTCTGATCTTCAGGAATCATTTCCCTCCTGACGCGCTCAAAGAGCTTGAGTACGTCGGGCAGGTCGTCGTTGCCCGGGTGAAAGAAGCAATACAGTAGCTCCCGAGTCAACGCCGTCTGGTGGGGCATCGAGGAGAACAGGTTGGCGAAACAGCCTTTCGAGCGATTGACGTCTTCGAAGGACGTAGCCGCGCGGGCATCCTCAACGTCGCCGACAGTGATCGGCGAGGAGGAGCCCTTGAATTTTAGAACCTCCTCTTTGCGTGACCTGACGGGTGCCGGGTGCCCTGTTCCAACGGTGGTCACAGGTCCGGCGGTGTTGAACTCCATGTGTGTTCTCCTGCAAGTTCGAGGTGGATGGCATAAGTTGCCGCGAAACAGAACGGCCGCGGCACCCGGCTCCCCCCACAAAGCCAATGGGGCGGCGTCAATGTGGACGGCCGCCACCCCGTATGCTCCCGAGGCGCCGCGTAAAATCGGCTGTTCACGTTTGGCGGCCGGCCCACAGCGGATGTTCTGCAGCCATTGTGGACTTCCCCCAGGAAGGCCGTCCTCAGGCGAACACCTGAGGTGGGCGACGGCGCGGAGGCGGGGTCCGGGGAGCAACGGAACAATGAGTCAGTTAAGCTCGGCGAGCTCGCCCGAGGCACTTCATAGATCGCTTCCTCTTGTCAAAGGGCGCAACGCTCCGCGCGTAACGGACCCGGGTACGCAGAACGAATAGCGCCCGAGCCGGTTGATGGGCTCATGGCCGAACGGCGACAGCCGTGCCTCGTTCTCGGGCAGCACCGGGTAGCCCTCGCTGCGCAATTGCGCCAGCACCGCGTCCATGTAAAGCGCGTTCCATAGCACGATCATGTTCACGACCAGGCCGAGCGCGCTCAGCTGGTCTTCCCGCCCTTTGCGGCAGCGCTGACATAGCTCGCCGCGCTTGCCATGGAAGACATCGCGCGCCAGCCTGTGGCGGCCTTCGCCGAAGTTGAGTTGCAGCAGCGTGGCGCGGCGACGGGACTTATCCTCGATGAAATTCAACGTGTAAATGGTGTTGTCGATGCGGCCGATTTCGGCGATCGCCTGATCCACGCTGTGGACTGCTGCCGGGATCGTAAGCACTTCTGGCCTATGATTTGAGCATAGGAGGAAGTCACTCAGTCTAAGATCGACTTTGAACGTCGCTCCGATCTGACCCGTGCTGGGATTGGCAAAATTGCCCTGGAGTTGACCTGTCGATCAGGTGCCGACGTTCCCCAAGCGTTGCTGGGCCCAGCGTCTGTGACCTGATAGGAGCCTTGTTCTGCACCGTGAGTGTCCTGTCCTGCGAATGGGGTTGGCGATGCGCCCACTACAAAGGATGCTCGCATGGACAATCGAACGACGGAAGCTGAAGTCATTCTCGGTGTCGACACACATCTGGACGTGCATGTTGGGGCCGTGATCAATGAGGCGGGAAAATGGCTCGGTACGTTGTCTGTGCCTGCCGATAGCGCTGGTTATCTAAAACTGTTGATCTGGGCAAATTCATTGGGGCGTGTGCTACGCGCTGGCGTCGAAGGCACGGGCACCTACGGCGCTGGCCTGGCACGTGCTCTGCGAGACCACGAGATTGAAGTCCTCGAGGTCAATCGTCCTGATCGAGCAGCTCGGCGATTACGAGGTAAGTCGGATCCGACCGATGCAGAGAGCGCCGCGCGATCAGTCCTTTCGGGAAGCGCTCGAGCTATCCCAAAGACGCAGTCCGGTGCCGCCGAAGCGATGCGTGCGGTCTCTGTTGCGCGACGCAGTGCCGTTAAGGCGAAGACGCAAGCGATCAATCAGTTGAGGGCATTGCTTATTAGCGCTCCCCAGGATATCCGTGAGCGCCTCTGGAAAAGCAAGCC
Organism: Pandoraea faecigallinarum; assembly: GCF_001029105.3. Taxonomy (NCBI): domain Bacteria; kingdom Pseudomonadati; phylum Pseudomonadota; class Betaproteobacteria; order Burkholderiales; family Burkholderiaceae; genus Pandoraea; species Pandoraea faecigallinarum. Next base: position 15,640 of record NZ_CP011808.2, read on the forward strand.
GGCTGATTGTGTCGCGGCCTGCGCACGCTTGCGCTCACTAGGAAACACGCCCTTGCTGCAAACGCTAACGGCCACATTACGGCTGCTTGCCAAACGCTGGCTGGCACTGGCTGATAAACTCCATTCTCTTGATGAGATGCTCGAAAGCCTAACGAGTCAGCACGCCAAGCGACTGCGGGAGAGATTCGGCGTCGGGCCTCAAACCGCTGCAGTCCTAGTGGCCGTCGCGGGTGACAATCCGGAGAGACTGAGAAGCGAAGCTGCTCTTGCGGCACTCTGCGGTGTAAGTCCTTTGCAGGCATCGTCAGGAAAGACGGTTCGGCACCGATTGAACAGACGCGGCGACCGTTCTGCAAACAACCCGCTACGGACTATTGCAATGGTACGGATGCGCAGTGATCCACGAACACGCTAATATGTTGAGCGGCGTTCGAAGGAGGGCATGTCGACTAAAGAAATCCATCGCTGCCTGAAGCGCTACATCGCCAGGAAGTTGTACCCTCTCATCTTGGCGGATTTAGCGGATTCAACACGATGCTGTTGACATAGGAGCGTCAACGCGGTTGCCGAGTCCTTCTTCAGCAGTCTGAAGAAGGAACGCGTGCGAAAACGCGTCTACAAAACCCGTGATCTGGCGCGCGCCGACATCTTCGATTACATCGAAGTCTTTTACAATCGAACCCGCCGTCATACCCATCTGGGCGGCATCAGTCCCGAGGCCTTTGAACGTGCCTTGGCGTGAGGCTGGAAAGTGTCTTAATTCCGGCAGCAGCCCAATTCAACCGGTCAGTGCTACGCATCTCAGGTGTTCGCCCGAGGGCGCTCTTAGCGATGCGGACGACAATGACAACACGACGTCCGTCACGACTGAGGCGCACTCAGACCCACCCCCGGCGTCAGAATAGTCGTCGCCTCTGAACTTTCTTCTCAAGTAAGGTCATGCATGACAACGCCGACGTTTTCGATTTCATGCGTCGCGACGTGCGGCCCTGGCGCGCCCTGGCGCATCGCTACAACGGAGACATGCCTTGTTTCGCCTGGTCCTACTTCTACTCGGTGTCGACTATCTGCGCCGTCGTTCGCGCGCTCTGCGCTGGATCGGCGTGCTGTTCTTTGCTGCCGGCTCCGCGCTGATCTTCGATGCGCTCGATGGCGTGGTGCACTTCCCGCTGGAGGTGTTTGCGTGGATGATGCTGGTCGAAGGGCTCGCTACACTCTCCATCGTCACCATTGGCGTGGGGGGGCAGCGCCTCGTGCGCGCCGTTAAGGGTGGCACCTTCACGCTGACAGCGGTGCTGGTGCTGTTCTTCGACCAGCACGTGGGCAACTTCTGGCTGTCGATGCTGTTTGGCACGCTCTTCCTGGCCGATGGCCTGCTGCAAAGCGTGGCGGCGTACGTCGTGCGCTACCCGCGCTGGCCGCTCGCCTTCGCGGGCGGGCTCTTCCAGATCCTAATCGCTATCATCTTTTACCAACCCTACCCGACGCACTATCGCGGCACCCTGCCATACGCGCTCGGTCTGGGGCTGGTCTTCACCGGCTGGAATCTCCTACTGCTAGCGATGCGGGCGCGATCGATGACCTCGCAGATGCGCATGGAGGAGATTCTCGCCAGCCCCCAGGAGAAGCGTGAGCTGTGGCATCGGCGCAAACGTACGCCGGCGCCGCAGTGGGATGGGCCGCCGACTGCGGACGAACCCGCCCTGACGGTCCACGTCTGGACGCCGTCGGGGTCGTCACGGGCGCCTGCGCGCCGGCACCCGGTGATCGATCGCTACATCGCCGCGGTCGATCGCAATGGCGTGATCTCGACCGGCCACGCGGCGCTGGAGAGCCCCGAAGGCATCTACATCAGCCTTTACCCCGCCGTGGAAATCGATCGCTCCCCTGACGCCTTTGCGACGCTGCTGCGCGCCACCCATGACAACGACGTGGCCGGCATTTTCCAACCGAGCTATGCCCATGAATCGCAGGCGTGGTGTCCTTCGACGGTCAAGGTGCGCATCCGCAACTACAGCCCCGAACAACTGGCCACGTTCTGGCAGGAGTACCGCACCGATACCACCTACAACCTGACGCACCGCAACTGCTCCAGCAGCGTGGCGCTGGCGCTCGAAGCCGCGCTCGAGGGACGGATCGGACGCCTGACTGGCGGCGACGATGCTGGCTGGTGGACGTTCCTGCGCCTGTGGATGACGCCCGAATTGTGGGTTGCCGCGCAGTTGCGCAAGCGGGCACAGACGATGGCCTGGACACCCGGTCTCGTGCTCGATTATGCACGGGCGGTGAGCATGCTCGCCGATCCACGGCCGTTCGGGTGGTTCAAGATGGCGACCGTGGCACTGCGCCGCATGCGCAGTTCGCGACGTGCGTGGCGCGAGGCTGCCGATCAAGCGGCGCCTGGCGTGGCCCCGCCAGGCACCGGGGCCCAATAAGCGGCGTTCCCGCAGACCCCGTGACCTGCCGCGGGCGGGCCCGGTCCCTGATGGCTTTGCCGCAATAACGACGCGTAGGTGAACGAGAGCCGCGATCGCCTGGCGCGCTTAGAAGGCGAGGGTACGCACGAGTTGCAAATTTACTCCCCCAGGCACTGTCACGTTCGCGGAGAGTTAGCGTATCTATGGACTCCACCCGTTTTGCAAGGAAAGGGTAGTAGCGACTATTGCGTTCCTCGTCAACATCAAAACCTTCGTTATCCGAATATGATCGCCTCAAGTCGGCCCAACACTTCATCCATCACAAAGTCGGGATCGGTTTCCTTGAACTTGGCTTTACGCACGCCTCAATCCAGCGATTTAGCCTGATGACAACGCATAGCACCTTGCGTAGCTGTTCCGTTGCCCATGAGCGTTACCACGGTTCCATAGGTCCGACGTCTCCCCCGATTTGAGTAGCGCGGCGATTTAGAGTCCGATCACGTAGTTAGGAGATTGGACATGAAGAAGAGACTCACCGACGAGCGAATCATCGGCTTCCTGCGGGAAGCTGAGACGGGGATACCGGTGAAAGAACTATGCCGCCAGCACGGCTTCTCGGAGGCCAGTTACTACCTATGGCGCAGTAAGTTCGGTGGCATGAATGTCTCCAACGTGAAGCGGCTGAAGGATCTGGAGGCTGAAAACGCCCGGTTGAAGAAACTGCTGGCGGAATCGGTGCTGGAAAATGAGGTGACGCGCGAGGCGTTGCGAAAGAAGTGGTGAGCGCACTATCCCGCCGAGAGGTGGTGCGCCATATGACCGATAGTGGCTTGAGCGAACGCCGAGCCCTACGGGTCATCGGCATGAGCGCCAGCGCCTATCGTTAGGGGGTGCGGCTAAAAACTTGGACTGGGTTACGCCGCAGGGCCGAGGCTCTCTCGGTATTCGAGCGGACTGAGTGAGCCAAGAGAGACCTTGATCCGCTTTGCGTTATACCAGCGGATGTACGAGTCGACTACTTCGACGAACTCGTCGATGCTTGTGGCCCGCCAGTCCCGAGAATAGAACAGCTCCGTTTTCAGCCGGCCGAAGAAACCCTCGCACGCAGCATTGTCGGGCGAGCAACCTTTTCGCGACATCGAGCGAACCAGTCTGGCCTCGTGCATCCGCGACAGCCACCCGGGCCAGCGATAGTGGGCGCCTCGATCGGAGTGAAGGACAGGCTGGGCGTTAATATCCGCCACCGTCTCGACCGCCGCATCCAGCATGGTATTCACAAGCTCAGCGTCCGGACGCGTGCCGATCGACCAACTGACAACGAGCCCATCGAAGCAGTCGATCACAGGCGATAGATACACCTTGCCGGCTGGAATCTGGAATTCTGTAATGTCGGTAAGCCACTTTTTATTCGGCGCCGCCGCTCGGAAGTCGCGATTGATGAGGTTCTCTGGCGCGGGGCCTATTTCTCCTTGATAGGAGCCGTAGCGACGCCGGCGGACAGTGCCAGCGGCCAAGCCTTCTTGCCTCATCAAACGCCGTACGACCTTCTCCGATATGACGACCTGCTGCTGACCCAGTGCCGCGCGTATCCGGCGATAGCCGTAGCAACGGTAATTGAGTTGGAAGATGTCTGTGATGACACGTCGCACGCCAGCATACTTGTCAGCGACGAGCAGCCGCGCGCGATGGTAAAAATAAGAACTGCGGGCAAGGCCCAATACGGCGAGCAGCTCCGGCAGCGCGTAGGTTTGTCTCAGGGCGTCAACCAGCGTCGTCTTCTCCCGATTGCTCAGGAGCCGCGGATGGACGCCCAGGCCTTTTTTTAACAGTTCATTGGTAGGTTCAATGGGTCGAGGCAACACCTTCCTATTAATATCGAATGAGGGAGGGTTGAGGAATGGCACAAATGGGACGGCCAGGTTTGCCGCCGGAAGGCAAGTCAGAGGTTTGGCGACGGTGGCGAGCAGGTGAATCGTTTCTTGGCATCGGCAAGGCGTTAGGCAAGCCTGCCGGCTCCATCTACGGCGTGATCCGACTATGCGGAGGGTACACCCCTAGTGTTCGTAAGCGGTCGTTGCGGGCATTGAGCTTGAGCGAACGTGAAGAGATCTCGCGGGGCGTCTCGGCTGGGCTTTCAGTTCGAGCGATTGCCCGCCAGTTGAACCGCGCGCCTTCAACAATTTCCCGTGAGATTGCGCGTAACGGCGGAACAGGCCACTATCGAGCTCTGGAAGCGCAAGAGCGAGCCTTGCAGGCTGCTCTGCGACCCAAACGCTGCCTCCTGGAGCAGAACCGGCGCTTGCGCTATGCGGTCGAGCGCAAGCTCTACCGCGAATGGTCTCCGGAGCAAGTGAGCGGTTGGCTTAAGAACCGATATGCCGATGACGAGGCGATGCGCGTGTCTCACGAGACGATCTATCGCAGCCTGTTCGTGCAAGCGCGCGGCGTTCTCAAGAAGGAGCTGCAGTATCACCTGCGGACCCAACGGAAGATGCGTCACTCACGCTTTTCCAGCACGAAGGGAGCTCGCAATAAGATTGCTGACGCGGTTTCGATTCACGAGCGACCACCTGAAGCAGCCGACCGTGCGGTACCGGGGCATTGGGAAGGAGATCTCGTCAGTGGCGCCAACAATACTCATGTCGCCACTTTGGTCGAGCGGCGATCGAGGTTCGCCATCATCGTCAAGGTAAAGGGGAAGGACACGTTGAGCGTCGTGGCGGGCCTGAAGCGCGAGGTTAAGCGGTTGCCGCAGCATCTACGCAAGTCGCTCACCTGGGACCGAGGAATGGAACTGGCGAACCACAAAGACTTCACGATCGCCACGGATGTGAAAGTCTACTTCTGCGACCCGCGAAGTCCTTGGCAACGCGGCACCAACGAAAACACGAACCGACTCCTGCGTCAGTACTTGCCCCACGGTACGCAACTTGATCAATACTCGCAGGCGGAGCTGAACAAAATTGCAGCGCGGCTCAATGAAAGGCCCAGAAAAACATTGGGCTTCATGTCTCCGGCCGATAAACTACGCGAGGCTGTTGCAGCGACCCATTGAACCTACCTTGGCCTTCTTCAGGATGTCGTGTTCGAGTTGCAACTGCCGTATGTCCCGTCGAAGCGATTCGACCTGCCGCTCGAGCTCGGCCTGTTCAAGGACCGGTGTTGAATTCTTATCGCGTTTCATGGATGCCGGGGCCTCGCGGCCGAGTAATTTGTTTTTCCAGTTGTATAGCGTTGGCCTACTTACACCTATCTTCTCGGCGATCTCGCGCGCACCACCGTTTCTGGTGCATAGCTCAATGACCGCTTCCTGCTTCAACACCGGGGACAACGGCGCCTTCGGAGCATTGCTGACAAGGCGTTTCCGAACATCGGGGCGCAGCTCGTCGACCCACGCGGCCAGCACGGTGTCACACGGATATCCCAGTGCTCGGGTGGTCCCAGCAAGGCTACGGCCATGACTCAAATAATGCTCGACCGCGATCTCTTTCTGTTCGGCCGAGTACCTTGGCTTGGAGCGGCGATAGGCCGCCGGCAGATCGCCCGCCTCAATGAACGCACGGTACCATCGCGCCAAGTTCTTGCGCGAAGGATATCCCAGCTCGCGGATGGTCGCCGCTGCGCTCCTACCGTACTTGATGTAGAGCTGAACCGCTCGAACGCGGTCTTCGTACGAGTACATGAACTACCTCCAGGTAGTCCAAGTTTTCGTCCGCACGCCCTTATGCCGGAAGGTGGGTCAGATTTAAACCGGCGTTGACAACTACAACGAGCCAAGACCGCACAGTGCACTGAACTACCTTGCGCCGTCAGAGTTTGCGGCGAAACATCGGGCAACCGCGGAGGCTCCTGCCGCTTTCCAGGAGCTGGTTTCAAGGGACTTTGCTAGACGCCCATTGGCCCTAGACGGTGGCAGGTCACGAGGCACGCAGGTGTGCGACGGCGCGCGCTGTAGTCCCCTACGGTCCGGGCAGTCAAGTGCCGACACGTCGCGGATCCGGCGCGGGGCGGGCCGAGGCCGTCGCCGGACGTTGATGGCCCTTCGACTCGCCGTTCGCGATGCCGAATTCGCTCTTTCCGCTCGTCGTACGCACTTTCCACCCGCTGTGCGACAGGTGTGATTTCAATGAGCTCCGCGATGCGGTCAATAGGCATCTTTGCGCCCAAGGAGCCGTGTGGCCGACGCCAGTTGTCGTTGACCTGCCACTCTTCGATTCGCAAGACGACTCGATCGCCGAGTCGGCGGCACGGTCTCCAAAATCTCTTCCGCCTTTGCGGCCGAATCGACACCTGCGCCGTGCCACATGAAGATTATGCCAACTACGTTGACAAGCACCGGCGGAATTTTCGGTGCTGGTGGCATGGCCCCTCTTCTCGGCGCGCTGTTGATCGATGATCAGATTCCGTACGTTAGTAAGCGAGTCCCGAGCACCGTCTCGACGGTCGGAGGATAAATTGCCAGAGTAGAGCCCACCACTTCAAGTAGCGGGGACTACTTTGACCACAGAGGCACCGAAGAGAATCGGCCGCAAAGGCGTGCCGAATCATCCCATCGAATTCCGTCGGCAACTGGCAACGCTCGCCTGTGAGCCTGGCGTGTCGGTCGCACGCTTAGCGATGGAACACGGCCTGAACGCGAACCTGGTCTTCAAATGGCGCCGTTCGTTGCGCGCTGGCGAATATGATTCGATGAGCCTGCTGCCGGTCAAAGTGGAAACGCCAGCGACCGAGATCGCACTACCGGCGCCGACGCCAGTGCCGAGACCCGCGCCGACCGGCACCATCGAAATCAGCGTTGGCCATGCCCGCGTACGCATTGACGGCGTGCCCGATGAGAGCACGTTGACGCTGGTGCTTCGACTGTTGCGCGGCGGATCTGCATGATCGGCCTGCCCAGTCGCACGCGAGTCTGGCTGGCAGCAGGCGTGACCGACATGCGCTGCGGTTTCAACATGTTGGCGGCCAAGGTCCAGACCATATTGGAGCGAGATCCGTTCAGCGGTCACGTGTTTGTGTTCCGGGGCCGGCGCGGCGACCTGGTCAAGGTGCTGTGGTGGAGCGGCGATGGTATGTGCCTGCTGATGAAGCGGCTTGAGCGCGGTCGTTTCGTCTGGCCGCGCGCTGATGGCGGCGTGGTCTGCCTGAGCCAAGCCCAGCTGTCGATGCTGCTCGAAGGCATCGATTGGCGGCAGCCGGTCCGCACCACTGAACCGAGTTCAGCGTTGTAAACCATCCAGCGCCCGCGTAAACTGCGGGCATGACCACGGCGAACACCTATCCGGACGATATCGACGCGCTCAAAGCTTTGTTGCGTGAGCGCGATGCACATATCGGCCATCTGGAAGACCTGGTCGAATCGCACGAAGCTGTGGTGGCGACAGGCAAGGCCGAGATCGAACACCTGAAGCTGCTGATCGCGAAGCTGCGCCGCATGGCGTTCGGACGCAGTTCCGAGAAACTGGATCGCCAGATCGAACAGCTCGAATTAAAACTGGAAGATCTCGAGGCCGATGAAGGCGCCACACCCATCGAACTGCCGAAGACGCCGCGCACAGCGGCAGAGCAGATCCAGCGCAAGCCACTGCCGGACCATTTGCCGCGAGAAGTGCTGACGCATCTGCCTGAGTCAGGCAAAACCTGCACGGCCTGCGGTGCCACCATGAAGTTGCTCGGCGAAGACTTCTCCGAGCAACTCGAATACATCCCCGCCAGCTTCCGCGTGGTTCGTCATGTGCGGCCAAAGCTGGCTTGCGCATGCTGTGATCATATCGCCCAGGCACCCGCGCCGAGCCGCCCGATTGAACGTGGCCTGGCCGGCCCCGGCCTGCTGGCGCATGTGTTGGTGGCGAAGTTCGCAGACCACCTGCCGCTATATCGTCAATCCGTGATCTATGCACGCGAAGGCGTGGAACTGGATCGCTCGCTGCTGGCGAAATGGGTGGGCCACGGTGCGAACCTGCTGCAACCGTTGGTCGAGGCACTGCGCCGACACGTGATGGCGGCCACGAAATTGCATGCCGACGATACCCCGGTGCCGGTGCTCGCTCCCGGCAACGGCAAGACGAAGACGGGACGGTTGTGGGTCTATGTGCGCGATGACCGGAACTCGGGCGACATCACGGCGCCCGTAGTCTGGTTCACCTACACCCCGGACCGCAAGGGCGAGCATCCGCAGCAGCACCTGACCAAGTTCAAAGGCACGCTTCAGGCCGATGCCTATGGCGGCTACCAGAAGATTTACGAGCGCGGCGATGTCGTCGAAGCTGCGTGCTGGGCGCATGCGCGGCGCAAGTTCTACGACCTGCATGCCGCACGGCCGAATGCCCTGAATACCGAGGCGCTGGAGCGCATCGGCGCGCTGTACCGCATTGAAGACGAGATCCGGGGCCAACCGCTCGATGCCCGGCAGGTCCGTCGGCAAACGCATGCCAGACCACGGCTCGACGAACTCTACGCATGGCTAACCACCATGTCGGGAACGCTCTCGCGCAAATCCGACACGAGCCAGGCGATCCGGTATGCCCTGAACCGGTGGACGGCGTTGACGCGCTATTGCGATGACGGACACCTTGAAATCGACAATCTGCCTGCCGAGCGGGCGCTACGCGGTGTGGCTGTCGGCCGTCGCAACTACCTGTTTGCAGGCGCGGACTCGGGCGGCGAACGGGCCGCGGCGATCTACAGCCTGATTGGCTCGGCCAAGCTCAACGGCATCGACCCCGAGGCGTATCTGCGTCATGTGCTCGGGCGCATCGCGGATCACCCGATCAACCGGATCGAAGAATTACTGCCCTGGATGGTGACCATTCCCGTACAGTGAAGGGATAATGCCATCGACATTCCAGATACCGGAGATCAGATGGCCAAGTCGTTCCAGCGTTATACCCTGCACGTGCAATTGCTGCATATCGAGCCGCCCATCTGGCGTCGCGTCACGGTCGAGGGCCCCGACACCCTGCGCAAACTACATCACATCCTGCAAGCCGCCTTCGGCTGGGAAGACACCCATCTCCACGACTTCCTGATCGACGGCAAGACGTATGCCCAGCTCGATATAGACGCAGGACTGGAGTTCATGGACCTGACCAAGACGTTTGATGACCGGAAAGCCAAACTGAATAGAGTGCTCCGGCCTGACTCGCACATCATTTACCAATATGACTTCGGTGACGGTTGGTATCACCAGATCGTCGTCGAAGACATTGAAACGATTGAAGGCGAATCATGGGGCGAGTCCAGGGTTCTCGATGGCGCGCGTGCCTGCCCGCCCGAAGATGTCGGTGGTCCGCCCGGATATGAAGTGTTCCTGAGTACCTTGCGCGATAACCCGGACAGCGAGGAAGCCACACACTACCGCCAGTGGGTTGGTCCAGGGTTCGATTCAGAGCGACTCGATATACGTGCTGCCAATGCAGCATTGATGCGACTGGCGGCCAATCGATGGGGGAATCGATAGCCCGTCAAGACGGCTTGGGGGACACGCTTACCTTTTATCGCCGTCGATTTGCACATCTCACCCCAGGACGAATATGCGGTTCATCCCCTTTTCCCCTTTTGCACCAGACCAAGCGTCGCTGCTCCAGACGATGCTGAATGCTCAGCCAAAGCTTGTAAAAAACGAAAGTCTAGCCGGGGTCTGTGCTCACCTCGCTGAACGCTATCTCGGCAGCGCAGGCCACCCGGCAGAACCCTTGTCGATCTCGAGAGTCGGGGAGGATCAGCCCACGACCATCGATTTCACGGACATCTTAGACAAACCGTTCACGCCCGAGAAGCGCGGCCAGGCGGTGCTGGAGCGCATCGTTGAGCGTCTCATGCCGGCACTGCAAAGGAATGGTGCCGATGAGGAGGCAGCCCTTTGGGCAGCGCATCAAATAGCTGCCCAGTTGGGCGACCGGCAGTTCGCGACGCTGGAACAGACCGCCATCCAAGGCGCCACCGGTAATCGGATGAGGGGGGAGCCAGTCAGCGCAACGCACATTGCGCTCGAACCATGCGGTGAAGTACTAGTGCACAAGGCAACACATTGGGCGGGCTATGTCGATGACACAGGCAAGACCATCGAATTCGAAAGCAAGGGGCTTCCTGTGCTCAAGTTCAATTTTGTGACCGCCTTTTCCTTGTCGCTTGAGCGCGCCGATCGCCGCATACAACAAGCGGGAGATGGCGGAGCGGGAGCTCGCATGGTATTTGCCAATGCCGATGGGACGAAGCAGTTCGCACTGCACGCCAAGGTACAGCGCTGTTATCTGGAGACGCCTGACGCTGCTCTCAAAGCCATGCTCACGGGTCGCGCCACATCGCTTACGGATATCCTTCTCTACGGGACCGCGAGAATATTGGGTTGGGCGGGGATTTATATTGATCCGCCCGGTCCGCTCCATGACGCGCTCTGGGAACGTAGCCGTCCTCAAGATCCACGAGATGTCGTGCAGCAACCGCCTCTCAACCTTCTCAATGTTGCCACGCATCGGGTTCAGGCTTCCTATTCGGGTACACAAGAACGCGACGCAGCCCTCGCCCTAGGCGCGTACTGCCAATCGATGGCCAGCCGCCTGGTTACTCACTCACACACAAGAGCCCTCGTTGACGCTGGCAAAGTACAAGGAGAAAGAAAGGAAAAATTGCTGGCGAATTCTGGCGAGTATGGCGCTGACATCTATCGCGCCCGAAAAACAGCGAAGGAAATGGAATCGCGCACCGAACGAATGCTATACGTGCTGAAAAGTGCATTGAAAACTTCGTCGGGAGATTGCTTAGAGCTCGCATTGCTGACGTCCGTGATCATTCAGGAGAAAGCAAAACGCGTCCTGTCAGCACAAGGTTTTCCGAACGCAGACGTTCGCACTGAGATATACAAAGCCGATGAGCCCGGCGACCATGCATTTTGCGTCATGACCGTGCGGATCGACCCTTTCAAGTATCGGATTGCGGTCGATCCATGGGTACAGGTTTCCATGCCTTATGATCAATACGTGGATTATGTGAGGTCCCTTCCTGAGAATGATTTTCTTCGGAAAGACACCACTTTTTCCATCGCCGAAACGCAAAGCAAAATCATAAATTCCCCCGATTACAAGGCAGAAGCCTCAGCTGTTTTACAATATTATTTGTTGCGCTGGCGTAAGCCCCAATAAACGACTACCCGATTTCGGCTTTCATGAAGTCGTAAGCGATGCCATCCGCCCAATGGTATCGATTGTGGATTTAACCCGTTGCAGTTATCCGACACGCCCGTATGTCAACGACCGCGTCTCGACTTCCCACGTTTTTGATGATCATGTGGCGGTCATTGAGGAAAGCGCTAAATTATCACTGGGTTTCACCAAGTGAGAGGAGAGCTGAGATGGCGACATCGCTCAAAATAACGTGTGCGATCCGCAGACATCGTTTCACTTTTTGGAAGTCCGTTTCTCGGGTTCGACGGAAACCGTGTCGGCTATGGGGGCCAAGGTTTCCGACACGCGCCGATGATGTTCGCTGAGAATTTTGTCAACTCGCCATTCGCGGTGCCGAATTCGCTCTTTCCGCTCGTCGTACGTGCTTTCTCCCTGCTGTGCCAGAGGTGTGATTTCAATGAGCTCGGCGATGCGGTCAACAGGCGTCTTTCCGCCGAGTGAGCCATGGGGCCGACGCCAGTGGTCGTCGAACTGCTACGCTTCGATTCGTAAGTCGACTGCCTGCTCCGCCGGGGCATGCTGAAACCAGTACCCGTTCAGCTCAGTGAGCTGTGAGCGTTCGACTTTGCCATTGAGGTGCGGCGAACGCGGTGGAACTGGGCGGAATTTTATGCACTCGCTTATCCGACGCCGCTGCACCGATTCAGCGAAGAACTCCCCACCGCGGTCGGTCTGGAGACGTGGGACCGGAAACGGCCTCTCCTCAATGACGCGATCGAGGAATAACAGCGTATGTCGGGCGTTTCTAAGAGCGTAGACGGCCAGCACACGAAAGCGCGAACAGTCGCCGATGGCCGTGAACGGGTAGACGCCTCGCGCACGCTTCATCGTGTCCCTCTGGACGCGGTCTGCGGGAACCGGACGACGGTAGCGCTTCGGCCGCGCAGGCCTTCCGGGGCTGCCCAGCGGCTTCACAGACGCTTCGCACAGAACTTTGTGAATGGTCGCGAGGGATCGCTCTCTTTGCTCGTACAGACGCATTTCGCTCTGAATCCGCCGCGTCCCCTTGCGCTCAGTGCGCAGGCGAAGCATCGTTGCCCGATCTGCGTCAGAAACCTTTCGATTCAGGCGGCTCAGCGGGCGACGGCTTTGCAAGCGAAGACCGTCTTCTCCGACTGGCTGAGGCGGCGTAAAGTCGTGGACCAGCCAAGTGGTCGAGCGACGCGATGCGCTAAAGACGCGCGAGCGTTCAGAAGGACAGGCCAGTCTGCCCGCGCCAGCCGGATTGTTCCGCGTCTCGGCGTGCGTTTTTCGCCTTCTTCGCTTCCTCAGCCCGCGCACGGGCTCGTGCCGCCCGCTTGGGCAGACCAGCCTCGTCGTAAGCTTTTGCTGCCTTCTCGTAGGTTTCGACAGCTCGGTTGTCCTGAGACGCTCGCGCGGCGGCCTTCTGCGCCTTCTCGTTGGCTCGTACGGCCAGCAAGGAAACTGCTGTGGCCTGCTCGTGCAGACCAGCGTCCGCGTAGGCTGTTCTCGCCTCCTCGTAGATTTTCGCGGCCCGCGCGTAGCCTTTTGCGGCCTCCTTGGCGGCTTTTTCGGCCCGCTCGTAGGCTTCCGCCCTCGTAGGCTATTGCGACCTCGAGATACTTAGGCGCTCGCTTCTCATCTTCCGCAGCTCGCCTGTGACTTTCCGCGTCCCGCTGGTGGGTTTTTCGGCCTGCTCGTGGGCTTGCGCGAGCCGCTCGGTGGCTATCGCGGCCAGGTCGCGCCGCCCCGCGCGCGTGTAAGCTGTTACCGCCTTCTCGTAGACTTCGACAGCCCGCGTGTCGTGAGAAGCTGAGTAACCTTGCCCTGCCCTCATGTAAGCGTTTGCGGCCAACTCGTACTTGCCCGCGTTCTCGTAAGCTTGTGCGGCCCGCTCGTCGACTTGCGCAGCCAAACTATGCAGTCCGAGCGGCTTCGCCGCGTGCTCTTTTGCGGCCATCTCGTAGGTTGTTCCGGCCATCTCGTAGGCCGCGCGAGCGTCGCTGGCCATCGCGAAGGCCTTTTGGTCCAGACCAGCCCGGTTGTCTGCTTTCGCGGCCTGCTCGTAGGCCGTCGCAATTTGAGTGCAGATCTGCGCGACCCTCATGTAGGTGTTTGCGGCCTCCTCTTGCCGGCCGCCCTGCATATAGGCCGCTGCGGCCTGCGCATAGGCGGCCGCGACCTGCTCAGGCAAACCGGCGTCGTCGTAGATTCTCGCCGCCATCTCGTAGGCTTCTGCAGCCAGGCTGTGCCAATTGGGCCGGGTGCCGGGTGCTGCGACTTCCAAGTCGCTTTTTGCGGCGTGCGTGCAGGCTTGTGCAACGCTCAGGTAGATGGCTGCGGCCAGACGGGGTTCACCAGCCTGCGTGTAGACTCCCGCGACGCTCGCGCAGATTTCTAGGCCATGCGCGTACCGTCCGTCCCGCGTGTAGGCGACTACGGCCTGTGCGTAGGCGTCCGCGGCCAGCTCGTCGCACTCTGAGGAGGGGTCGTCCCCCCCCTTACCGAGATACATCGCGCCAGCCATACAATATCTGTCCGACTCCGCGAGGAATTGTAAAAACTCATGGTTTTTAGGCTTTGCGCCAAAGGTTTCCAGCAGCGCAGCTATCCCGCTGGGCGAGAGTCGTCCGGCCAGCGTGTTCACTGCCTCTTGGCGGCTTCCCGGAATCCAGTGAGTTTTCTGCTTCCGGTCATCCGCGAGCTTGCAAAGGGTTAAGGTGGCGAGGGCGCGCAGGTTCGTGGTTTTATCGCCGAGGTGGAACACCCAGTCGCAGAAGCTGTCAAACCCTCCCATGTGGGTGATTTTGTCATAAGCCGCGAGGACGGCGTCCTCATCATCGAATTTAAGGTCGGCCAGCGCAACCTCGAACTCCTTGTGCCGGTCAGGAGACACGAGGGGGACGGTACGAAAGAATCGGCGAATTGTGAGAAGACCGTCTACCATAAGTGAATTCTTGCACACGCCGCAGGAATGTCGATGGCGACCCACATGAGCCGCCATCCGCACGACGCCATCTTGGCGCCGCGCGTGTAACGCTTGCGAAAAAGCGCTGCTTCCGCGGTGCCGTTGCGCAGACCGTGACGACAGTCATGCGGTCATTGTCCACATCCCCGGTCCGCGCGGCCTCCGGCGGACACCTGAATTCGTTCCCGACGCGCGCTTCGGCCCGTGGGCATCGATGGCCTTCGTCTGCGCTGTGTCGGCGAAAAAGACGGCGCGAGGGCGTGCGGCCTCAATGATCTTCATTATGTCCAGTATTGGCGCGCGCGTTTCGCGCCCGCCTCGTCAATGAACACGACCGGCTTGCCGTCGATATGCTTGTCTTTGGCCTTGAGCATCGATTGCCGTGTGCGGGCCTCGATGCGTTCGCCTTCAAGGGCCGTCTTCTGGCTCCCGTAGGGCGCAAGCGCCGTCACGCGGTAGCCGCGTTCCTCGAGTCGCGCCTTTGCCGAATGTGTCATGAAACTTTTGCCAATGCCCGCGAAACCGGGCACGGCCATCCATCGGTTGCGCGTATCAGCGATGCGCACAACGGCCTGCGCCCGCTCGGGGATCCCGCAGGAAGGAGCCTCGACACGAGGCTCGGCGCGCCGCGCAAAAACCCGCCCCGACACTTTTGC
Organism: Pandoraea faecigallinarum; assembly: GCF_001029105.3. Classification (NCBI taxonomy): domain Bacteria; kingdom Pseudomonadati; phylum Pseudomonadota; class Betaproteobacteria; order Burkholderiales; family Burkholderiaceae; genus Pandoraea; species Pandoraea faecigallinarum. Next base: position 30,821 of record NZ_CP011808.2, read on the forward strand.
GACCGAGACCGCCTGCACGCGGGTTTTACGCACGACTTCCAGGGGGTTCGCCCGCCGTACCCCGGCGAAGAGCGCGCCGTCCCGCTCTCGAGAGGCTGTCCAAGCCAGGGTGTGTGGGAACGTCGGCAGGCCACTCATCAGTTATACCGCACCGCCAAGCGGCGACAGCTGCCGCACCGAGGGGGAGGCCACTGTGATTTATCTCAGGTGACGGCGAGTGGGCCCCCCACTATTCTGGCGTCGCGTCAACAGCCACCGTCTTGAACCGCACGTCTTTGAAGTAGGAGATACCTCATGTCTGAACTCCTCATGGCGGAATCCACGCTCCGCGACGAACTTGGCAAGTTTTTCATCCCCACCGGAGATGCGTTCACGTCCTTTGTGCCAAGCGTCGTCGAACACGTCCAATATGCCGCTCAGTATGTGGCGGCCATGGGGATCGGCTGACGGGCACACGCACGCGCGTTGCGAGGCGAGCGGCGCGGCACCGTCGGCGCCGCGCCACTCACGACAGCCGGTGTGCGCCAAAGTATCGGCTCGCCTGATTGCAGGGGAAGAGCCAACCCGCTGGCGCGATAAGCAGCTTCGCCGACGGCTACGGGTCATCGCGCTAGCAGCACTGATGACCGTCGAATTCTATGAGGGTCTGGTATCTCTGCTGTTTAGGGTTAAGCAGACGCTTCACAACGATTCAACATCATGAGTATCAAATCAGCCGCACCCGCGGTAATCGCAATCGCCATTTTCGCGGCCGCATCGGCGGGATGCGCCAAAGACCCGTGCCAGTCCCTCCTTTGCATGACGGGGAAAGTGCAGGGTGGGATCATCGGCAATGGCAGCATCAAGGACGGTTGCGCCCAAGGCATCGCCGATTTCGAGTCCATCATCAAGATGCGCGACGGACACATGGACCGTGCCGCGACGGCTGATGCCCGCCGCGCCTATCTGAATTCGTGCGGCGACGCGGCGTCCAACGCGGCAGCCATCGACGAGATTATTTCTCGTTTCGGAACTGCCACCCTGGAAGGGGATCCAGGCCGGGACCGCCGATAAGGATATCGCCCTCGTCTGCCTCTTCGAGTCCGCGCTCGGCGCACGCAAAAGCGGGAAATGCCTGCCCCCGTCATCGAGGTCGCCACGCCGCCACTCGCGCACTTCGGACATTCACGCAGAAGCACCATCAAGAGCGTTTCGCGCCTGGGGCATACCAATGCCTGCGCGTCGCCTTCTCGAACGGCTTTCCAAAATCGCGGTTGACTGCGTCGCAAGCCGGGCACCGCGTCGCAGTAGTTTCGTGCTTCGACGGCTGCGACGCACACTGCGAGGCCACCGCCCCTCGTCAAGGCCTACTTCGAGCCCCACTTCGAGGCCCGCGCCAGCGCAGACCGGCAGGCCCCCCCCTCCTCTGCCTGTCGCGCCGGCCACTCACTTCAGGTGTCCACCCGATGGCAGCGACTCAGCGACGCCCGACAATAAGCGCAGGGCGTCGCGGCGTTTGCCGCGCGCGTCACCGCCATGGAGCTCGCGCACAGCGCCCGCGACCTCGTGTGCTCGACGCCAGCAGGCTTGGGCACCCGCACGCAAGATCGGCTGGCCGCCTTCGTGTACAACACGATCGCCACCGTGCTTGGCGGGCGTGCGTTGCTGCGCGACGACAAGCGCGCGCACCCCGGCGACGCTGCCGCGCAGCATCCACTCGGTGACCGGCGCCGCGCTTGGCGCCAGGCCGAGCGACCCGGCGAACACCGGGCGCTGTGAACAGCTTGCCGCCCCGCGGGGTTTGCCTGACGTCCCGCTGTGCAGCCGCGTATGTCGCGCCAATGGGCTGGGCCGTGCGTGCCTAGCGCCCGTTCTCTTCTTAGCATCCCTGACCCGAACCATGGACGTGGAGTTCAAATTGCACCGAGCGCCCCGGCTCCGGCCCCAGGAAGGCGAAAACCCTGACGAGTCGTATGCGAAGACAGTCGATGTGACCAGCCAGGCACTGAATGACCTTAAGTCGGAACTGCCCACGTTTGTCGCGCAATTACGGACGGCCCTGGAGGACGTGAAGGATGACGGGCGCAGCCACGACCTTGTCAGTCTGCAGGACTGCCAAGACAAGCTGGCCAAGCTCGAGGCTGCGCTCAAAGACGTGACGCCCGAGCACCCCATCGGTAACCGTGATGCGCCGGAGCGGGCCAAACCCACCTTTGAATCATTGTTTGAATCACTGTCTGGCGCGGCAGCCGCGTTGGACAAGGTTCGTCAGGAAATAATGGATAAGGGCAAGCAAATGGAGCCGCAGGCGCCGGGTTGGGCGACAAAGTTGCTCAAGAAGGTGGGCGCTTTCCTGGGTCTTGTCGTCGCCGCGTGTGTTTTCGTGGGCGTTTTCGTTGGTGTATCGCACCTCGCCATTCCGCTCACAGCGGCATACGCGCTCGCCGGCACGGCGGCGACGCTCATCGCTGCCGCGGGCATCGCGTCACAATGCAGCGCGGCGAGTCGCCTGACCGACTACGCCGCCCGTCAGGTCGAGTACGCCAACCGCCAAAGGGCGTACGCTGAGTACCAAATGGACAACGCCGAGCCGCTACAGGCGCGGGACGCGCAACTCAACAGCCTCAGAGCGTTAATGATTCGTGCGGAAAGGGATCTGACGATTGCCAATATTCAGGGCCTGCTGACGGAGAAAGCCCGCCAATATTTTTCCGCCCTGCTCACGCCCTGCGAAGTTGACTCGTTGGGCAACCCGTTGGCAGCGGGTGAGCGAACTGGCCGCGGCCCCAAGACGGTGGCGTTGGGTGATGGCGATGGAAGTGACTTTCGCGTGCTGCTGGCAGCGATTTTGAGCGGCCACGTGTCGCTCCCCGCAGAGGAGCAAGCTGTTTTGGCCAAGTGCCTGCAGGCGGAGGCGGATTGCCGACGAACACCTGACGGACTTATAGCGTTTCAGAAAAATGGAGACCTTCATGCGGCATTGGACCGCCTGGCGCACCAGGCGGTCTACCGAGACGGGCTCGATACCCTAATATTTATCGGTGATGTATGTCACGACAGATTTTCGACGAACAGGGACGCCAGTCGCGTCATCCGAGAGGCCCTGCACGCGCGTGGAGCCGTCTTTCTTCTGGGCAATCACGACGATTATCGCTCGACGGCGGCGAACGATTCCGAAAAAACGCCGATGTTTGGCGACTTTGCCAAGAATAAAGAAACCGCTAAGGTGTGGCACCAGCACCAAAAGGACGTCTTTGTACGCATTTATTACTCGCCGGACACCGGCCTGTTAGGCGTGCACCACGGACTACGTTTGGCACCGGGCCCTACCATCCAGACCCCGTGGGGCTTTGTCAAATTCACCGACAACCCAGAGGTGCTCGTGAGGGCCATTCAAAACAACGATTTTCTGCCCATGCCAACCGCCGCGCGCGATCTCACCCTCCACCAAAAAATCCAGTTGCTGATGTCGTTAAGCGAAGATGATGCGGAACGTCTGAACGTTGACTTGAATGACATGGAGCGCACGCTGCCCGCCTGCACGGCCGCCGGCTGGGACGAGAAGGCCGAGAAAGAGGTGAAAGAGTGGTTAGAGGACGCAGAGAGGAATTTGCTCGGTGGCTGGACAGCGGTGTTGGAGCGCTATCATTCCGACGAGCACAAGGTTTTCCAGCTAACCAATTTCCGGCCCACTATTGCACAGACTCGGGCACTGGCCAAGGCCTTGAAGAACCCCGACCGTCCGGTAACCTTTCTCAAAGGCCATCATGAGTACCAAGAAAGCGGCGATCAGGTGATATCGGGCAATGCGCGCGCAAAGGCTGTCGCGTTCCGTCCCGTTGCATACGCGATCCTTTGCGGCCCCGCCCCGCCGCCCGGGGCGGAGAACCCCCTGGCCAAACGCGCAGGCAATCCGTGGGAAGCATTGCCGCGCTTCCCCGCTGAGAAATTGGTCCGGGAGTCGAGCGGGAAGGTGGCCGGTTGACGCACAAAGCACTGCCGCCTTGACGGTATGCCAGCGCTTCATCGGGAACAGCCCCCGTGAATCCATGTCCGACGCCATCCTCAAGCAGGACACATCCAGAGCAACCCGGTCGGCGTGCCGGCCAGGATCCGGCAGACGGACTGCCGTGCAAAAGGCCCGCGACAAGAAAGAGTACACCGCCGCAATCCTCACGCCATCACGACGTACGGCTTTCCCTCGGGCTTGCCCCACAAGCGCGCTCCCCGGCTCCCACAGGCAAGCGCCGATGTGATGGCATGATGTGCCCCGCCACCCCTAGGCGGGTCGTGCGCGGCGAAATACGAGCCACGACCAGATCGCGCCCCCCGCCACCTTGGCAAGGAACTGTAAGCCTGCAATCGTCGGGAATACCGTGCCGAACGCGATCAGAGGGAAAATCAAAGAATCGAGCGCTGCGCCGGCAACGTTCGCGCCATTCGCACGCGCCAGCACCGGATAGCGCCGCGTACTTTGAAACACGACGGCACTCGCTGCGGCCGCCGCACTAAACGCCACGAGCGAGGCCACGGAAACGATCCCCGAGGCCGGATTGAGCAGATAACTGATGATCCCCGCACCAGCGATAAGGCCGGCCATGCGGGCCCACAGCGCACGCCCACGCCAGTCCAGATGCAGCCGGTCCCGGATAGCGAGGTCAAGACCAATCAGCAGGAAAGCGTTGAACGGCGTGGAGACAGGGCCGAAATGCGCTACGCTCAGATTGGCCGCGGCGACGGCCGTAATATAGATCAAGACGTACATAATTTCGTTGTAACCCTTCGTTTTCACAGACTGGTGGCGTGACGCGTGGGATTCGCGGGCGTCGTTTCGCTCAGGCGGTATCGGCAAGTCGGCGATTGGCCGAGCGCGGGAGCGCGTGATGTCGTGGCGAACGCGGCTGGCGTCCGACGGATGCACTTGGCCGCCGTTGCGTGTCTGCCCGCACGCCATCGGCCATCACATCGGCCAAAAAATCGGCACGAGCGCGACAGTGATAACCCCAGCAATCACCGCCATGGGCGTGCCGATCCTGATGAAGTCCCACAGCTTGTAATTGCCCGCACTGCTGACCAATGCGTTGACCGGCGTTGCGATGGGCGACATGTATGAGGCGCTCGACGCAATAGCCACGGTAATCGCGAACGGGTACGGCGACCAGCCCATATGCTCGGCCATCGTGACCGCGACCGGCGCCATGAGCACCACGGTCGGCGTGCTGGCGATCACCATCCCGACTCCGAGGGTCAGCGCAAACACGGCGGCCACCATGCTGCGCGGGCCCCACTGGCTCGTGACCTGCACCAGCGTGTTGACCACCAGATCGACACCTCCGGTGTGCTGCAAGGCGATCGCAAACGGCAGCATCCCGACGATCAATATGATGCTGCGCCAATTGATCGCACGATACGCAGAGTCCAGCGTGACACAGCCGAACAACCCCATAAGCAGGCAGCCCACCAGTCCCGCGAGCGCGGTGGGCACCCCCGGGGTGAGCATCAAAATTACCGTGAGCGCCAGACAGCCGAGCGCCTGAAGCGATTTGTGAGGCACGGGCACCAACGTTTCACTCTCGACGGGCATCGCCAAACATACGATGTCGCGCTCGACCGACTGCATCGCGAAGATGCTGTTCCATGTTCCCACGACCAGCAACGTGTCACCGACTTTCAGACGCACCGTTCGCAGCCCTTGTTTGATCGGCCCTCGCCTGCGACGCAGCCCCACAACGGTCACGCCGTGACGTTGCAACACCGATTTGCTCGCCAACACGCCGATCAGCCGGGAGTCCGGTGGCACGATCACTTCGGCCATGCCGACGTCGTGCGTCTGATCCATGAAGTATGCGCCCGACATCGGCAGTTCGGACAGGCCGTAATGTGCACAGAACGACCCGACATTGAACGCGGCCGCGTCCGCGTCGAGCAGCAACACGTCGTCCGCAGCGATCGTGGTCTGCGCCGTGCCCAACATGACGAGCTCGCCCATGCCAACGTATCGCTCCACGGCGACCACGTGGGCGCCGCCGTCCCCATAGTCCAGATCGAACGTGCCAAGCGTCTGCCCCACGAGCGGCGAGTCGCTCCCCACGCCAAGCCGGAACGCGCGACCGGCAAGCGAATAGCGCTCGACCCATGCTTGCATCGTCGGGCGCGGCTGGGGGCTTGACACCTTCTTGCCGCTCAGCGAGCGCCGGGTGACCAACATGTAAGCAATGGCGGCGATGAGAATCGGCCCCCCGACGCACGACAAGGCAAAGAAACTGACGCCTTCATGGCCGCGATAGATCAAGGCGCTATTGGCCACGAGATTCGACGACGTCGCCAGCGTCAGCATGCCGCTCGTCATTGCCGCAACCCCAATCGGCATGACGAGGCGGCTATAGGCGATGTTCGACTTGCGCGCGATGTTCAGCACGATGGGCAGGAAGATCACCACAACGGCCGACGGGCTCATGATGGCGCCCAGCATGCCGACGATGCCCATGAGCAACGCGACAAGCCGCGACTCGTTCGCCGCGCCGCGCCGCACCAGATATTCGCCGAGACGATGTGCGACGCCGGCACGAACAAGACCGTCGCCGATCACGAAAAGCGTCGCAATCAGCAGGACGTTTGGATTCGAAAAGCCCGCGAGCGCTTGCGGCAGGCTGACAATGCCCAACGCGGGCAGCATCACGATCATGATCAGCGCCACGGCATCGGCGCGCGGACGCCCCACAATAAACATTACGAGGGCGCTGCATAGCAGGCCGAAGGTCAACAGGAGATCGCTAGGCATGGTGGGATGAGCTGTTCGATGTCGCGAAATAAAGCGGCGCGATACTCACGGCATGGCCTTGCCGGTGCGCGTATCGACGTACGGTTCCACAATGCGGAATGGTACCCGCCCGTCTGTGTCGACGGGCCGAAAACCTTGTCCAGTTCGAGGGCTCATCGACGCTTCGCTGGCCACCCTGCCGTCAACGTGGTGGCGAGGCGCGAATGCCTACCACCTTTGGTACGACCTTAAGCGCGGCGCAGCGAATGTTGTGCTGTCATTGTGGGCAAACGCGCATTAGCCGCCCACGGGTAAATACTTGAGTGTCCGTCCTCGCGATCCCAATTCCCCCGATCGCGCGAAAATCCTGGGTCCCCATGCGCAGTCAGGCTCAACGTTTGTGTGGCAACGCCTGACCGGCGCTCAGTGCGGTCTGAGCGCGGCGCTTATGAACACGTGGAGATGATCGAGATAGGCGTCCACATCGGGATTGCGCTCCTCAGTCACGGCCTGCTGCACGGCTTCGGCACTCCAAGGAACCATCGTGACCGCGTTGTTGATGGCATTGAGAAGATCACGAAAAGCAACGCCGGCAAAACGCGAATGGAGTTGCTCGGTTCGCACGACATAGGCAACAAGCATCGGCGATAAGCATCCAATGTTCGTCAGGTCCGTCGGATCCTCGATCGCACCGAGTTCCTCGTACGTCATTTGCTTGATTTCCTCGAAAGTTAGCCGTGCCATATCGAATTGTTTTTTCGGTTAGCTGGGTTTGGCGAGCACTCGCGCGACCTGCGTTTCGCGCTCGCATTGTTAGGGGCAATCCCCGGGCCCCTCGGGTGTCATCTGGTCGTCTCGCCGCGCGCCGTCGCATTGTCCTGCGCGAGCCGAACCACGGTGGGGGACTTGCGGTTATTGTCGGCCGCCTCGCCAAGGCCACCATCAGGCGGACACCTGAAGTGAGCCGCGTCGGGTGAGATTTCCGAACCGTCGGAGGCTGGCCAGTATCGACGTCTTCGCACAGCGCCTCGGGCGCATCGCCCGGGGCCCCCCGATGGCCCGTCGAGCCCACGCCCGCGTGAGCCCGCCTAGGTGCGAACCGCAGCAGAGAGGCTGGATGACTTTTCTTCGGCATGAAGAACCGGATGGCAGAGAAACCGGTACCGAAAAAGCCCTACACGGGGGCGTCCCCGCCATTGCCACTGGCTGCTTGGCGTTTTTCCGCCAGCTCAAGCATGGAATGGCCAGAGATGGGATTGGCGGGATAGACCAAACTGAAACGGACACTCCGAATCACAGGTTCGCTCTTAGAAGCTCTAACAAAATGATTTCCTGAGATGGCGCCAGCAGATGATGCAACCAGCCATTTTCAGGAAATCATTTTGTTAGAGCTTCTTAGGGTGCGTCACTGACAGCGACCTGCCAGGCGGGTCATGCCACCGCTGCCCCCATGCGCCGCCGCGTGCGCTGGTGCCCGTGTGCAAGCGCGAGAGGCCCGAGGAGCATCGCGACGGCGCATCTCAGGTGTCCACCTGATGGTGCCCATGGCGGTGGCGCCGACAATGACAGCAAAGCATCCCCCGCCGCGGGGATGAAAATATCCCAAGAATGTTGTGCATTTTCGAAAGCCCGATGTCGTTACCGGGATTCGTCGCCCTCTGATGTCGCAACGAAGACATCGCAACCGGTGCACCAGCCATGGGAAGCCGACAATGCACGTCGATGGGCGGCTGGCGCGGGAAACCTACCGCGTCTTCAAACGATAAACTGTATTAGCTGAGACTTGATCTGACAGGTAGTCGGAAGGATTAAGCGGTCACGGCAGCTGAATGAGGAATGAGTTTCTCCTTGGCGAGCGAGAGAGAATCGAGGAAAGTCTGCATGGGCGTCTTGCCATAGCACCATCGACCTTGATGTTCTCGCCGCGTGTTGTACTCGTCAAGCCAGTGGTCGAGGTCGGCCTGCAGTGCGGGGATGCAGTCGTAGATTTTCCTGCGAAAGGCGATGCGATAGAACTCGTTGAGCATCGTCTTGTGCAACCGCTCGACGATACCGTTGGTCTGGGGCGACCTGGCCCGAGTACGGGTGTGGTCGATGTTTTCCACCGCCAGATAGAGCTCATACTCGTGATGCTCGGGGTTACCGCAATATTCGGTGCCACGATCGGTCAGGATGCGCATAAGCGGGATGCCGTGGCTATCGAAGAAGGGCAGAACGCGGTCGTTGAGCAGATCAGCCGCCGGCAGTGGCGTCTTGCGATCGTAGAGCTTGGCGAATGCGACCTTCGAGTAGGTATCGACGAACGTCTGCTGGTAGACCCGGCCCACCCCTTTGAGCGTGCCGACGTAGAAGGTGTCCTGAGCGCCGCAGTAGCCGGGACACTCTGACTCGAATTCGCCGTGCGTTTCTTTCTCAAGCTTGGCCCGCTCGAGCGAGGCGAGCTGGGTCTCGGTGAGCACCAGCCCTTCCTGCGCAGATTTGGCCTCCAACGCCGTCAGGCGTTTGTTCATGGTCTCGAGGTCGTGACGTAGCCAGATGCTGCGCACGCCCTGAGGCGAGACGTGCAGCGCATGACGCTTGAGCACCTCATTGGCGATGCGGATCTGGCCGTACGCGGGCAACTCCAGGGCCAGCTCGACCACTGCGGCTTCGACCTGCGGATCCACGCGATTCTTGGGCTGCGGGCGCCGCCGAGAGATTTCCTGCAGGGCGGCTTCGCCGCCCGTCTCGTACAGTTCTTTGAATCGGTAAAAACTGTCGCGTGAATAGCCCATCACGCGACACGCTTGACTGACATTACCGAGCTGGCGGGCTAGCTCGAGAATTCCGACTTTGGCACGAATGACTTTCTGATCTTGCGTCATGGTGGACTCCTTGCGGTTCAGGGACCGCAACGTTGCCGTCACTGGATGCGACGAACAACGCTGTGCCCCGGGAGAAACCGACAGCTGTCAGATTTAGTCTAGGCTATTACAGATAAACCGACCAGCCGGCGGTCCCGCGGACTCGCGGGCGGTAGCGCATTGACGCTATCAGCCTGCGTTCGCACCGCCCGCGAAGCCCGCGACATGAGACCAGAATTTAATCGCCTGCCAGGGAATGCCATGCCCAATGCTTCGATTCGAATTGCCATCGCTGACAATCATCCCGTTGTTTTGGTCGGGCTCGCGCAGGAGTTGCGGGCGCTCCAGGACGTCGAAGTCGCCGTCATGGCGCAAAGCTCGGACGAATTGATCCGGCAATTGAATGAACGCCCGTGCACCGTGGTGTTGACGGACGATACGTTGCCCGACCCTCAGGCCAAGTGCGGCGGGGGCTTGCTCGCGCTGTTGCGCGCGAGTTATGCCGCCGCCACGGTTGTTGTCCTCACCATGGCAGACCATCCGGAGGTGATTCACGCGTTACGCGAGCAGGGCGTGGCCCACATCGTCAGCAAGTCCGATGCCACCGTTCATATCGCTCGTGCGGTCGAGGCGGCACGTACGGGGCGTCCGTACTTGTCGCCGAAAATCACAAAAATCATCGACGAGAGCGGGCGGGCCGCCGCATAGAGGCGGCGTCCCCTTCGGCACGAGGCCGAAGTCTCGCGCTTGCCTGTCTCGGGCCTGACAGTCAACGCGCTGGCGGCGCGACTCAATCGCACGACGCGCCACGGAACGCGGCAAAAAAGACGGCAGTGAGAAGGCGCGGTCGAACACGTGATATCGATGGAAAAATAACGTTCCGAGATCGCTTCGCATCGCCTCGAGAGGGAACCCGTTCTCGTCGAAACTTGTGAATTTTCGATCTTTTTTCGCGAGCCCGATGAGAACCCTCTTCCCGCCAGGCAAGCGGCGAGTGTAGCAACGCAACGATAGCCGTGTCACCGGGACACGACAGCATCTCACACGTCTGACTAATCGTGCTGCGGCGGCTGGCGGCGTCTGAACACACCCATGCGCGCACGCTCGATGGCCCACCCTGGGGCAGGGGGGATCATCGGTGGCGCGACTTTCGACGACTTGTATTTATCGCAGTTTCGCACGCGACGGGCGACGAGGATACTTCAGGCAACGGCTAACGCAACACGCCAAAAGCCGCCCCATCCACACTGCACCACTGCCTTGATTCAGGAGAAACAGCATGCTTGCCTTCATCGTCTACGGCATCCCCGCCTGCCTCGGTCTGCTCGGCATCCTCGCGCCGGTCCTCGAGAACCTGCTCACCCCCGACGCCTGCATCGACACCGGCATGCAATGCGCCATCACGGTCGGTCATGTCTTTGGCTACTGATCCCGGCGGGGCCTCCCCCCACCGGCGCGCTGCGATCAGCGCTTGGCAGACCTCGTCCGGGGCCTCGTCCGACTCGCTCGCCTGATTTGCGTCTTATCGGGCGTGACCGCCTTGACCCCGCTTGTAGAGGCTGTGCGCCGAGACGCCAACACGGACAGATACCTCTGCTATGAAGTGGCCCCGCGCGACGGTCGAACGGACCGCTTCTTCCTCATGCTCGGGTGTCAACCGTTCTTCACTCATAGACTTCCTCCCAGGCGCACACCTTAGGCCAGGGGTGCTTACGCGCCCGCCAGCAGGTCAGTCGTTATTTGACCGGCTCCGGTTGTCAGACCGAGGGCGCGACCAGCAGTGTCAGAATAGGCTTGGGTTCACGCGCCGAGCTCGCGGTTCCCATCACGTCCACCCTAGTGTCTTCGGCCCAGGCATCCGTGGCCCTCAGAATCGGAACTGCGCCATGCGCCAACGCTGCGCTCAACGCGAGATTGAGGCCGTGCCGCCTCGTTCTGCGCGGCGGTGGCAGCAGTATTACGCACGCGGAGTATCCGCAGCTTCCGCCCACGTCGCTCACCGCCTGATCGGTGGTGTCGCCTGCGATGGAGAACTGCTCGGTTTGGCCTGGAAAAGGTCCGTGGACGACGCGTGGCCACTCAACCCTTTCGTTCATCGGGGAAACGGCTCGTCCGCATGAAGACTTGGCACGCTTCTCGTCAATCCGGCGCGCCTAAGGTCCTGGAAGTGGTCACCGATACCCCCGAATCAGGTCTCCGCGCGCGGCACGACCCCGGCATCGATCGGGCCTTCCTGCTGGGACACCCTACGGATCGCTTCCGACTGCGGGTAATACCTGGTTCGTGAGTGGAAACCAGCCGCCGAGGACCCGCTCATTCACCGCGGTCCAACGATCAAAAGACGCTCGGCATACGATGATGTCGGCTCCCTTACGCTCACGCACGATCCGGCAGCCATCGGGTAGTGGCGCCGTCACAAGAATCTTGGGAGGCACCGCAGCTGCGGCCGCATACGCGCTCAGAGAGATCGCCGCGTTGCCCGACCTGGCGCAAACGACGGCTGTCTTTCCGATGCCGATAGCTCTCGCCAGGGCCAGCGGCGTCATTCTCTCCTGGCTGCCCTTATTGACCAGATGCATAGTCTCGATGCCGGCGAAGAATTAGGCTGCCGGCTCGAAAGATTTGAACCCCCTCGTCGTTCTGACGCATCGCTTGATGGCTCGATGGTCCTGATCGACGAGGTGGTTGCGCTCGTTGTTCTGGCGGATTTCGTGGGGTGTCTTGCATGGGCGCCCCGCGCCTGTGGCGCGGCGCAGTTCATACCGCTTTCGTCAACGGTGCCGGCCTACGGCGCGCCCCCGCGTTGCCCGCCGCCCCGTAAAGGTATTTCCCCTGGCCTCGGGTCCGTACATAGATCTGCTCCATGCGTGGGCTGTCGCTGATGGTGCGTAGCCGGCCACGCATCGCCTTCTCGAAGACCGGCAGCGATTTTGTCACCCAGCGATGGTTCGTCGACGGATCTACCGCCACACCTCGCTCGGCCATCCTCCCCGCCAAGCCTCGCTAACTCCCCGCATCGGCTACGTACCGGCCACGCACTGAACACTCATGTCCAATGGATTGTCCAACCGCGACAAAACCCGTGGCGATGTCGGCGGACACCGGCTTTCTCGACGGTTTCGCTGCGCAATTCGTTGACTTACGCTTTCGACGCTCGCAATCGCTACGTCTACCCAGCTGTCGCTATTGCGGCACGACCGTGATTTTCACCCGGGCGCCCCTCAACCGCGCGGCCAGCCATACGACGAAGGGCTAATTGTAAATGATTCTCATTTTTATTTGAATACTTGCCCTTCCGCGGCCGACGAGCTATCGGGCGGCGCGCTCTCCCTTTCGCCCGTATTTATCTCAGTTATGCCCACCAAGGTCGACCTCGATGCTGCGGCGAGCCGTCAAGGCAACACGGCGAATGCCGTCCCGCGAAGCGGTGAAGGGAAATCTCTTGTTTAGGGGCCATCGGCGGGAGATGGGGGTGATGTCGGCCGCGGAGGCTCGATCGGGAACGTCACTTTTCGCTTAATAAAACCATTTCCCACAGGGGGACCGTATGACGTGGTTGAAAACATCGAAATCCGTTAGTGCACAACTATCGAAATAGGAGCGCTAGTCATCATGGATACGCTTCTCTCGATTCTCGGCATTGTAGTGTCGTTGATCCTATTCTTGACCGGCTATCGACACACGGTGGGGCTAAGAAAGAGCGCATCGCGACGTGTAACGCAGAGATCGAAAAAGTGCTTTTGCGCCGGCGCATTCTGGAAAAATACGAACCGGTTCGACTCGATATTGAACGGCTGCTGGAAGGAGAGTCGCGCGAATTTCGGTTGTTGACAAGGGACCTACGTTCAGTGGCGCAGGTGTTAAACGCGCTATACGCCCGTATCGTGGAAAGCGATTTGCTGCCGTCAGACGAAAGAGGCGCGATGGTTGAGCGTATTCTCCCAGCGTTAGCGGAAAGCGAGACCAAGCAGGTTGACGTGACCAAGCGCGACATTCGAAAGTACGAGACAAATTCGTCGACGGCCACGCGCTAGCGCACGGTAGCGGTGATGGGGATTCTCGCATCGCTGGTCGGCGCGCTAGTCGCCGTGATTCCAAGCGGGACGAACATGGAAGCAACGACGCGCAGTGAGATAGTCATGACCGTGCGCGTGACCGCGATCGTGAGCCTGGCGCTGATTTCGTTGGTCGCCTCGGTTTACCGCTTTCGCACCGTTCAAGAGGATCTAGATAGCATGAGCGCCGAAATGGCGCAGTCTATGATCTTTGAGAGAAGTGTCTTTAAAACGCTGAAGAAATCTGGCGTCCGCGAGGTCAAGTTGGTCCTCGGCGACGCGCTGGGGGACTTCCTGGTCGACACGGGCGGACGGAGGTATTTGATTGAGGTCAAGCGCTGGCGCCATAAGGCTCCGATCTCTCTGCTCGCGCAACTGGCCAAGCGCCTGAGCGTATCGGCCAACGAGTCGGGCGCTCAGGAAAGCTTGGTCGTCACACCGCGCTCCCTGGGCCCCGCCGCTAAGCCTGGCCAGTTTCCAGGGGTCGTTTTTGTGACCGAAAAGCGTTTGGCCGCATACTTGAAGCAGCCCCCCGACGGTGTGCAGACTCCGGCCAAGCCGAACAAGTTGGCGGTCAACGCTGAATAGATGGCCGCTTGCTTCGGTTTGCGCACGGGCTTGAACATCATACCGTCAGCCATCGATCTTTCGGAAAAAGGGGGCTGATTGCTTTTTGGCGCTCGGCGCCGCCACTGACCCACCCGATAGCAGGGTGCGTCAGAGCGTCGCCTGCGCTCGGACGGGGGGCGGTCGATTCCCGCGCTGAGCACGTGGCGCTGCGCTTAGAGAGAAGGCTCGGGGCCGCTCGGCCTGATCGCAAGGTCTCATGCGGCCTTGGTGCACGGGCTCAGGCACTCGCGTGTGGGTAGGTTTTTCTAATGCCGTGGGCGCACGGCTAGTTTCAACGAGAGGCTTGCGCTCTCGCTCGGGGTTGTGCCCGTCGGCGTCCATAGTATGGACGCAAGCCCCCAGGAGCCGCGACGCTCGTTTTTGTGGGACCCTCTCATCCCCCCAGAACCCACCCTGGGACGCCCAAGATTAGAGAGCCCGTCCATAGTATGGACGCGTCCCTCAACGAGCGATTCCACCGACATTCAACGGTGTCCACCAATCTCACGCGATATCGTCGCGCGCCCGGCGCCCTTCAACAACGACGCCTCACCGCGCGGAACCCGCCGTTCGCGACCGCGGTCCGCTGCGGTGGACTCGGATCGGGTCCCGCCCGCCCCTCACATGGCCGTCGCGCTACTCATCGATGACCATCGACCGCGCCGTTTTGCGTCATTCGACGGCCTGGAATCATCATGGCCCGCGTCACGGGACATCGCGCGCCCTGAGGCGCCTCGAGCCGGGGGGCCGTCCATACTATGGACTTGGCCATTCTCGGCCGGCCTTCCCCGAACCACCCTCGGAGAGCCGGAAATAACGCAGCCGTGGGCGACGCCATGACGCAGACCAAAAGCACTCGGTCCGAGTTGTCAACGCGCCCGCAGCGCATGGCACCGCAGCTACGCGATGCCATGCGCGGTAAACCAGGGGAGGCGAAAGATGCATGCCTGGCCGGCACGCACCGGCCGCGGTGGAGGGGGCGATGGCGTCTCGTGCGGTGCGCGCTTTCGCGGGGCGCCAACGAGCGAGAGAGTGGTCCAGCTGGCGATCAAGCGATCGCTGCGGGCAACGACGGCGGAGCGCGCACGTTGGGCTGTGCCCGCCGATCCTCTCGTCGACGCCTGCCCGCACTCTGTCGCAGACGCGCGAGTCTCCGCGCTCACACGGCAATGGCGCGCGGGATCGGGGCAGGGGCGTGGTGTCGGGGGCCGCGACGGTGAGCGGCAAGCGCGAGGCCTGAGCGAAACACCAAGAAAAATGGCCCGCTTCTGCGGGCCATGCATTTCCTGTCCGAGGTGTGGCCCCGCGCAGCGGGCGTTAAGCGCGCACGGCGTGGCTCATTTCGGCTGCGAGGCGAACATGCCGCTAATCAGTGCGCGAATTTGCTCCTCTTGCGCTTCGGTCAAGTAGCCGTCCTTGATCTTGATGGTAAAGCTATTCACGTCCTTGGTGATTGAGCCGGCGTGCTCCTTGCCGGCAAAGAATTTATCGATCGTGCGCCCCGTTGACGCGCCCGGCGCGCTTGCGCGACGCGTGGCAAGCGCTTTGATCGCGTTGGCGACTTTGCCCTGTTCAAGCTGCCCGCGCACCAACAACGGCCACACCGACTTTGCCGCCTCGATGCCGGCGTCACCGAGCTTGCGCAGGGCCGAGACGATGGCATCGGCAGCGTTGCCGCCGAGCAGTCGCGGGTTCACATTCAAATCCGCGAGCATGAACTCCGGCAACTTCTCGAACGACAAAAACTGATACAACCCGGTGCGCGAGAGCCCCAACGCTTCTTGAAGACGTTTGCGATTGGGAAACTCCTTTTCCGAGCGACGAAGCGACATGCCGATCTCGAAATCGGAGAGATCGTCGCGGGCGACGTTTTCCACCAGCGCGAAGATGACCATATCCTCGTCCGAGCACTCGGTGACGATGGCACGGATCTTCGGCAGTTGCAGCACCTGATGGGCTCGCCAACGGCGCTCGCCCGCGATGATCTGATCGCCCTTGGCCGTGCGTCGCACCAAGATCGGCTGCATCAACCCGATTTCTCGGATCGACTCGGCCAGCTCCGTCATCTTCTCCGGCGAAAATACCTTCCGAGGCTGCCACGGGTTCGGCGACAGTTCAGCGACGACCGCTTCCATCTCGACGCCCTTGGACTCGAGCTCCTGAATCCGCAGTTGCGCTGACGCGAGCGCCGCAGCCATCCCGGGCGCGGTGCGCGGCGCGACTTTGTGCGGCACATCTTTCGCTTCGATCTCAGCGGTGGAGCGCAGGTTGGCGGTTTTCTCAGCCATGCGAGCACGAATATTCATTGTCCAGTCCTCCACTTCTCGACATACATATCGTCTAACCACCGGCAGTATTCCATCAATGGCTGCCGTACCCGCTGCACCGTTTTTGCGACACCATCGGACTTGCTGATGTCAAACACGGTCGACAGCGCCAACGCTCCATTACTCATCACCGAACTGGCCGGAATCTCGATCGTGTTCAGCCACTCCCCATACGCGCGTTGCACCCAGGAGCGCACAATCGGCGCCGACGAGGTAGCCCCGTAGTCCACCTTAGAGAGCAACAGCGAAATGAAGTCATAGCTCTTGTTCGCCTCGAACTCCATGAAGTTGCGAGCGATGTCGGAGAACAGGCTCCAGAACGACACCGAACTGATGAAGTCGAGGCTCTCCGGGACGAGGGGCATCACCATCGAGTCGGCGGCCATGAGCGCATTGAGTGTCAGATAGGACAGCGACGGGGCGGTATCGAGGATGATGTAATCATACTGTTGCCGAAGCGGCGCCAAGCCGTTACGCAGGATCGCCCAAAACTTAAATGCCGGATTGAGCTTAAGCATTGCTGGCATGTGAAACTCAGCGCCGAACAGCGACGGGTGGGCCGGAATCACATCGAGACCGTCCCAATACGTCGGTTGAATGACGCCCGCGAGCCCGCCCTCGATGTTCTGATCGTAGATGTAGGGCAATACGGTCGCGTCCTCGTCGACCTCTTTTTCGGCATATAGGCCGCACAACTCCGAGAGCGACGCCTGCGGGTCAAGATCGATCGCCAGCACTTTGCGCCCGCGCAAGCTCAGCCCTTGCGCGAGACACATGCTCGTGGTCGTCTTGGTGGAGCCTCCCTTGAAATTGGCGACGAGAATGACCTTGCCGTCGGCCGGGCGTGAGCCCGTGACGAGCGGCGAGGGATAGATCTCCGCCACCTGCTGCACGTAGGCCCGCGTTTCCGCCAACGTGAAAACCCGGCTGCGCCCACTGCCCGATGCCGCGCCCGGCGGCAACGTGCTGCCTTCGCGCGTCGCGAGATAATGAATTTTGCTTCGATCCAAGCCGCAAAACTCCGCCACTTCGGACGTGGTGTAGACCGGCGCGGCCTTTCGTGGACGTGGGGCCAAGATTTGTTCGCGAAGCTCGTCAGTCAGCGTCGCGACCTTTTCCGAGAACTCCGCAATCTCGGCCAAACTCACGCGCCGATCAATCACTGGCAATTCGCTTTTTTTCTTCATTTCTACACTTTTCGCCAAAAATTTAATAAACCGTAGAATACTGCAAACGCTTTAAAAAGTCGTTGTTTGTACGCACGCCGCGCTCTCATAAATGGCGCCTGCGAGCCATGCCGCCGGCTTGCCCGGTCCAGGCGCCCGAGTCACGCGCTCAGTTCGCGGCATTTGCCGCACATCGCCCCGTCGTGGAACCCCAGCGGCCCCGCGGGCCGGGCCGGCGCCCCACGACCCTCAGGGTGAGAAAAATTGTGGTTTCCCAAGGCAACACACGCCCGCGCCGCACATTTTTTCCAACCGCAGCCCCGGCTCTGCAACAAAACCTCTCACCTTGCCTGAACCCAAAGGCCTCACCACAGGCAAAAGCCCTTGGCGATAGCCCGCCGGTCCACAATTCTCCTCACCTAGTCGCGCAGCGTCGCCCTCCTTATTTCATAATGCGGTAAATACAGCGTGGCGCACAAAAAGGCTCACCTATTTGCGGAATTATGCTCACCCCAAACACCCCCTTATCCACAGCAAATCCGTTGATCCATACGCCCAGCGCGCGCGCTGAGCCGTCTTCTCACAAATTACCTCACCATGAAGGAAAATCTGACGAGCCGCCACATTTGCTCTCACCTTGAACCGCAAAATAGCTCACCGTCATCGTGAAAAATGTCTCACCCTGCACAGGGAATTTGGCTCACCTCTGGCACAAAAAGGCTCACCTCAAGCGCTTTAAGTGCTTGAATTCACTCAATATGCGCTGTCCCTAGTTAGTCAGTTCGTAGGTTCTGTCTATAAAAACAACTTACTTACCCCACCCCACGTCGACGGTACCCCCGCCAGCGCGATGCCTTCGCGCGACCGCTCGCCCGCGTGCAAACCTAGGTGAGGATTTTTGTGGGTCATCGTGGACAACCAAGGTGAGGGAATTTGTATTTGTGTTCTCACCGACACGTGGTAGATTCCTCGGCATTGCGAAGGGGAGAGGACGATGACAGACGAAATCCAGGCGAAAGCGACGTCGCGTCAAATGTCATTGGCGCTGTTCGAGGATATGCTCGCCGAAGGCCTGCCCATCAGCGACGCCAAACAGGAAATTGGCTACCAACGCAACAACGTTTTCATCGACGTCTCGGACGTGGGCATCACGGCGCGCCGGCTGATCGATGCGGCGCACTTCATCGTCGCGCAAGAGACCACCACGCCGAAATACTACGATGTCGAGCTCAGCTTCTTTCGCTGGCTGATGCGCTACGACAGCTACAACTACAAGCACTTGCGCAAGGTGATTTCGGAGGCGCAAAAGGCGCTGGTGCAGGTGAGCGATACGC
Organism: Pandoraea faecigallinarum; assembly: GCF_001029105.3. Classification (NCBI taxonomy): domain Bacteria; kingdom Pseudomonadati; phylum Pseudomonadota; class Betaproteobacteria; order Burkholderiales; family Burkholderiaceae; genus Pandoraea; species Pandoraea faecigallinarum. Next base: position 49,894 of record NZ_CP011808.2, read on the forward strand.
CTCCTGATCGCGCGCCGACCGAAGACGATCAATGGGTGTCCGTGCAGCTGCTTGGCATCGTGGCGATTCGCCGCGGACGGATTTCGTTCGAAGTGCCGGAGCCGCTGCTGCGTCACATCAAAGATCCGGACAAATCGCATTGGCTGAGCCTGCGTATCACGTCGGCCTTCACGCTCAGTTATGCGCGCGCGATTTACGATCACGTGTTGCCCTTCGTTGTTGAGGGCACGACCGGATGGATTGCGTTGGATGAGGTGCGCGCGTGGCCGGGAAAATCGGGCTCTGGGGGAGGGGCGTTCAAGTACTTCAAGCGAGATTCGCTTGAGCCTGCCGTTCGTCAGATCAACGAACTTTCGGACATCGATATTTCCTACGAAACCCGTACCGAGAGTCCGAAATCCAAAAAGATCGATCGAATTCGTTTCCGTCTGGCACGCAAGACGCAAGCGCATGCGATTCGCGCCAATTTGCAAGATGCAAAGGACATCTATCTCACGCTGAAGAACGAGTTCGGACTGACCGAGCGTCAGTTCGGCATCATTTCGCAGAACCGCGCGAGCTGGACCGACGATCGGATTTATTCGGCCATCGAATATACGCGCACGCGCCTGCTGCAAGGCAAGATCACGCAGAGTCCGTCAGGGTATCTGATGAAAGCGTTGCGCGAAGGGTGGAACATTTCCCCGGCCGAGAAGACGATGACGAAGGTGCTGGAAGAGAAAAGCGCGATCGTCAGCGACGAGGTCAAGAAAGTCGCCAAAGCGCAACAGGCGGTGCAGCACAGCAACGCGGTACGGGAAACCGAAGCGAAAAACAGGCTTGCCGAGGAAGTGGCGACGGGGCGCCAAGTGTTCGATCTGGCCGATGAAAAAGCGCGCAAGGAGCTGCTGCGGGCGTACTTCGCCTCGGCGGCAGGCAAGCTGACGGTCAAACGACTGAAGCTCGAACCCGCGAGCTTGAGCGAGAGCGACGTTCTGGCGCACCCCGACCTCGCGTGGGCGTTCTGCCAATTCGTCTATCTGCGCAATAAACCCAAGACCAACGCCGCCGGGGCTCGCCGCACACGCGCTGCCTGAGGGGCACGCTCGCTTCGCGGGCCCACGCGGCGCGCGGCGCGGCAGTGTCAGCGGCTGGCTGAGCGCTACCTACTACGAGAGAAACGCCCCGGCGAGGCGACCGATTTGAGCTCACAGGTGCACCGTGCGGCGCGCGCCGCCGCGTTCGATGGTAAGGGTCAGCGCGCCCACCGGCGTGGTGTTCAATTGGTCACGTGCATCGGCAATCGCCGCGGCTTCCAGCCGCTGGCCGTTGATGTCGATGAGCACGTCACCAGGTTGGAGGCCATAACGATCGAGGTCCTTGGGGCCGTTGCTGAAGAACTCGACATGGTCGTCAACGAAGCGAATCGCGATGCTGCGCAGCGGCTGTCGCTCCTCCTGGGTCACATGGCTCGCCTCGTAGCAAAACTCCATGGTGCTCGGCACGAACATGTAACGATCGAGCCGTGCGAGGAAATTCAACCCGAGCATGTTTTCGCTGCCTTCGCTCACGCGAAAGCGGCCCAGGGCTTGACCGTCGAACGACAACCCATTGACAAGATGGTCGCGCGACTGGGAAACGCCGTTGACGGTCGCCGTGGGCGCGGCGGCGCCCACAGGCGTCGTCGCCTTCTGGCTCATGAAATGCGCCAATGTGGGCTGCTCAGCCACGATCGAATAGCGCGCCCCGGTATCAAAGCGAAACGTTGCCCAAGCCTCACCAAAGTTGAGGACGATACCGGGCGACAGCCCGAAGCTGTCTTCGTAGGGCACGCAATGGCCGAAGCGCTCGGCGCCTGGGCGGTGGCGCCAGACCGTCAACACGCCGCTGCGATTATCGGCCACCCAGTTCAATTGACGAAAAGCGTCCATGCCAAGCATGCCGTCAATTTTTCTCCCGGCGGCCTGTGACACCAACGAAAGATCGAGGCCGATCCATGGCAGGACGCCAGGGATCTCGTAGCTGCCCAGTCCAATGGGGAGCGACTGCCACAGGCGGACCTGCGCGCGGGTAAGCTTGCCGTTCGGCGTTGACAAGCCATTCTCCAGCATCTTATGGAAAATGACGGGAATCTGCGCGTCGTTCGCCACGCGCGTGATCGACGCCGCGAGCTGGTTGTCGATCACCGAAAAGCTTGCGCCCGTGTCGATGAGAAAGTGATAGACGGCGCCGCCGATGGTGACGGGGACAATGAATCCGGTGTTTGCCTTGAACGAGGCGTTCATCACCGGCGTGGCGTCGCTGCGTGCCGGCTCGGTCCGCTCGCCACAGCCCGCTGTGAACAGTGCTACCGCGCCCATGAGCACGAGCGTGGCGAACCGCGAGCCGCGACGGCGGCCTGTCAGGGTGATGCTGTGGGTGGGGCGATGGCGTTGTTCAGGATTGACGGAAGCGTTGGTCATAACGGTGAAATGTCCGGAAATGCCCGCTAAGTGGGGCCTAAAAAATTGATTCGTCGCTCGACGGCGTGACCCGGATGCGGAAGTCACTGGGCGCCGTTTATTGGGGCCGCTCATTGGAGCAGCTCATCGGGGGGCGCCCGGCAAACTGCCCAGTGTACGCCCGACCGCGCCCGAGGCGCGGAGTCAATGCGGCCGAAATTCGGCATGACGTTTGTGCGTGTGACGGCCATTGTCTTGGCGACCCGCTATCGAGCCGGTGATTGCCCGCCGTATTCGTCATTCGGCGGCGCCGTACCATGTGGCCGTGTGGTGGCCACCGTCGGCGTCATCGGCTCGGTTGGCGCGACGTGGTTCGCCGGGCGGGCAGGGTCTCGGACACGGGGGAACAACGCGCTGCGCCTGGCCTCGCTGCCCGGCGCTGCCCGCCGCGCAAGGCCGTTGTCTGACGGCCTTACGCAAATCGGGCGCCCCGTGGAAGTGCCGGTGGCCACGAAGGCACCGTATCGCGGCTCGATGACTCTACCAGCTCGCGCTTGAGCCGGGCCCACGGCTGTGCCAAGGGCTCAGGCTCATTCTGGGACTCCTTCGTCGCTTCCCACTCGAGGGCGGCGCGCACCAGCCCGACGCCCTCCACCGGGTCGCCGCGGAACGAGAGGCGGCCGTCTGCGAGCGCGCGCATCAGGGTGCACTGACTGCTCGGGGTGATGTAGAGGCTCTCCAGCGTCGCGTTGATCTGCTGGTCGGTGGGCCGGGGCTGCGCGAGTAGGTTGTCCAAAGTTCTGTCCGCCGCTTGGGTCAGATCCTTGCGAATGGCGGCCATCGTCGTGGTGCCTATCACCGCACATTTCACGCGGCGGTTCGCGCACGCTATCTCGTTCTCAATCGATTCCAGCCACGTCTTCATCTCGCCATGATTCGACACGCGCTCGATCGCCGCGGCTTGGGCTAACATGCTCCCAGTGATGCCCCCGAGTAATGCCGCGACGCCGACGGTCGTCGTCCATGGCGGAATCACGCCATGCGCGACCGCGACGAGCACGGCAATGCACGCGGCCACCGAGAGCGCGAGACCGAGCCAAATGGCCGCCTTATCAAGGATGTCGAGCACCCGGCTCGGCTCGAATTTATGCTGGTTCTCCTGTATGTCCTCAACTAGTGAGTCGAACGCCGTTACCGCGCCAATCAGCGTCTCAAAGGTCGGCTCGCCCGCCGACGCATTTTTCAGCGCGGTTAGCTTGTCTTGACACACTTTCAAATTGTCGAGCTCGAGACCGCTGTCCGGCGTCTCTTTCAATTCCTGCGTCAGCGCATCCAGCGCATCCTGAAGCTTGCCGATCTCCCCGAAAATCTCCTTTTTGAGGCTTTCCGGCACCACCAGCGGGTCTGCGGGCCCTTTCACCGAATCGTGCGCATCCACGGTCGGTGAGCGGCTATCCGCTAACGGTGCGTAGCCGAATGCAGGCGGTAAGCCCACAGTTAATGCGTCCAGGTTCCCCATAGCGGTATAACTCCTGAAGGTCGGGTGCACGACAACGGTTTGCGCCGCGGGCGCGAGATGCGCCCGACCCGAGCGCGCCACACCTATCGGTGCGCGGCACGGCTTTGGCCACCGCCGCGGCGGATCGCGGACGGGCTCTGGCGCCGGCCTGGCGCAAACAGCGGCGTGCCGGCGGGGCGTTGGGACGCTGCCGGCGGGGGGGATCGTGCTGTCGATTATGGGCATCGGCGCGCCGGCTCGCCTAAGGTGAACACCTGAAGTTGACGTGCCCGGCGGTATATAGCGTCACGCCGGGGTTCGAGCCCGCCGCTCTGGCGCCGCGCGAGGAATTCCGGACCGTTGCGAGCGTGTTCGGCCAACCGTAACCTCGCAGCGACAGCGTTTTTCCGTCGAACCGAGGGGCGCGGTGCGCGAGCCCGCGGCGACCGGCATGCCGGTGGGGCATCGGCGTTGCCCGCCCGGCTGCGAGCCCACGGGCTGCCCGGGTAAGACGCCGTGCGTTGGGACGTCGTGGGAGCGCGCACGGGAGCTCACGCAGTCGCAGACCGTGTTGAGAGACAACCACAATGTCAGCCAACGTTTCGAGAACTCGCGACCCGACGGTACGGCGGAATCGAGGTCCCAAAGCGGACGATGCGAAGGCGCGCCGCGAGGCCCGGTCAACGCGGTATGGTCAACGTGGTACGGGAACGGCGCGAGGCTGTGTCGCCACCCGCCCGAGCACTACACTATCGCTCCCAAGGTTGACGTAGGCCCTCGGGGGGCGCGACGAAGGCGGGTAAGCGCTCCGTGCTGAAACCAGGAATCGCTCGCCGAAAATGGCGGCCGAGCTCGAGCGCCGTGCCAAGTGTGAAAGGCTCTGGGTGATCCGCAGCGTGACCCCGGCGGCGTCGCGCCGATCCGCAAGATCTTGCGGTCTGCCCTCGTCGGGTTACCGCCGCCGTGCGCTCCGTCGAGGTCCGTCTTGGCGCGGCGTGCGTGTGCAATGCGACGAACTTGTGCAAAGCGAAATCAAGCGCGTCTGACAGGCTGACCTGAAGGCGTATGGCGCGCCGAAGGGCTGCAAACCGATGAATCGGCATTTGCACGGCGTCCATGATCGACGTGTTGGCTCGCAGTCTCGTTGGCTGGCGCGTCGGTTCGCCGTTGACACGTCGCCTGTCGCGTGGCGCTGCACGGCTCGTGAGTGCCCGCGGGCCTCGGCGGCGCACGGCGGGAGCCGTCAAGCCGACGATCTTCCTCACGTTGGCCCGGAGTGGGGTGGGGCTGCCCCAAGCCAGTCACCGCTCAAGGGCTCGCGTGCTCACGCGCGCTCCGATGTTGATATCGGATATGGCTACAGGAGGTCCTCCGCCTGAAACGCCTGGTCCTGGCTGCGTGCCCGCCGGGCCGCTTCGGAATGCAAATACTGGGACGTGGTCGAGATATTCGCATGTCCCATCAGGTCCCGAACGGCATGCAGATCCGCGCCCCGCTCCAGGGTGTGGGAGCCGAACGTATGGCGCAGCCAATGGGGGGTTGCCTCACGCAGTCGGGCTGCGTCGGCCGCCGAGACAGGTTCGATGAAAGCGGCCGCCCCCGCAAAGCACTCACGAAACAGCTCGGCGATTCGATTGCGCCCCAGGCCGGCCGCAGGTGTGTACGCGCCGGACACGCGGTCATACGAGCCGGGCGCCACACGCGCCGCGTACGGCTCGCCGTCAGCGACCGCGAGCCGCCCGATGATCGGCTCGTCCTTGTGAAGCGCCGAAAGCACGCGACCCAGTCCGCGCGCCTCAAAATAGTCCTCCAACAGCGGCACGGCGGCGGTGGGAAGCTCGACTTCCCGCAGTTTGTTGCCCTTGCCGCGGACCACCAGCACCCATCGCTCGCCCAGATCGGCGAGAGACCGGCGCGCGAGCTGGCCGGCTTTGGCCGCTGAGATCTCGGCGAGCCGGGTCCCCGTGACATAGGCGAAGCGAACCAGAAAACGTTTGCGGATGGCCGCGGGATCGTCAGGGTTCAGGGTCTTGAGGTAGTCGCGCAATATCTGCCACTGTCGCTGGCTCAGGCTTCGGCCGACATCAATCTGGCCCGCCTGACGCGACGCGTTGGGCTTCTTCACGGCGTCAAACGGGTTTGACGCAAGATAACGGGTGGCCGTGAGCCATCGACACATGGAGGACAGCACGGTCATCGCGTGACGCACGGTCGTGGGCGAGGCCTTGCCGGCCAACGGCCGCCAAGCCGGATGGTAACGCGGCAGGTTTTTGCGAGTGGCCACCCACGTCGCATGGGGTTGCGGATCGGCTAAAAATTCGCGAAACGCGGTGATGTCTTCGATGCTCAGATCGGAGAATGCCTTTTTTCTCTCGAACACGGCCCACAGCAAGAGGCGCTCAGCGTGGCCGCGGTAGGAAATCCAGGTATTGCCGCCGGGATGGGCCAGTGTATTGAGCCAGGCCTGGATGGCGCCGAGATCGTCGGCGGCCGTCACTTGGCGAGCCGCCTCGCCGACATAGCGATTCCTGCCGCGCGCGCCGTTGAGCTCAGGAGGCAGGAGCAGATACTCCAGGGCGACGATCGCGGCCACGCGTGGGCGCGTCGCCCGTAACCGCTGGTGCTCCGCGCTTCGCGCGGGGATCAGCGCCTGGGCGCTGATGGCGCGCCCGAGCGCGTCCTTGTGCTCATCAAGCCAGCCACGGATGCGCGTCGCGGTGACTTCCCCCAGGCGGTCAATGGGGGCGTACCAGCGTGGCCCGCGCGATTCGATGAAATCGGCCAGTTCGGCCAGCGTGAAAATGCCGGCGCTCTCCAGCCGTGCCGCCACGGCCGGGTGAAACCACCCCGCGACATGGTGGTGCGGTTCAGGCCTGATCGCAAGGAGTTGCTGCAGGCGAAACAGCGCCTTGACTTGCTTTTGCCGCAGTCGCTCGTTGCGCGCTTGCGCCCGGTCGACGCTGCCGCCGGGAAATTCTGCTTCGAAAAGCGCGATCAGCTCGCGTTGGCTGAAGCACTGGTGAGGATCCCTTTCTTCGGCAAATTCCTCGAGCGTCGGCACGGCGCTGACGGTAGCAGGCCCGGCAGGGGCGGGGAGAGACGCCAGGCGTTGCGGCGCAATGGCGAGCAGTCGGGCGGCCGTGTAATCGCGCTCGCGGCGCGCCCCAGCGAGCATCCGGTCGCGGATCCAGCGCAGCGTGGACTTGGCCATGCGCAGGTCCAGGCCGGTCTCCAGGTACCGATCCGCCAGTTTGTCGAGCGAAATCCCTTCGAGATAGCCGCGAAACATCGCAAAGTGCTCGAGACCGAGGTATTCCCGGGTCGGCATGGCCCGGCGCGGCGTGCTTCGCACCGGCCTGGGCAGTGTCGATGCCGGCGCGTTGGCGCGGCGGGTTTCGAGGTTCGACATAGGCGAAGGTTTCGGATTCGAGGAGCAACGCACGTTTAGCGTCGGGTGACGCCACGTAAGTCGTTGAAAAGATGTCCCAAAAGTCGCCTCCCCCGGGGAAAAGCGTGAGCCGTAATTTTTTATGCCAAAGATACCACGCAAAACTCGCCATTGCCATAACTACAGTTATAGACAGAGCTGAATTTAATCCACTGGGGCCGCAGCGCGCGCTTTGCGGGTCGGCTCGCGAGAAGCGCTCGGCGTGAGGCCCGCCGGGCACACGCACCCCGAGCCGCTTTTGCGCAGGTCGTCGGGCGGGTAGGGGAGATCGGTAGACAGTCGCCCCAGCAGGGCACCTCCGATGGCTTGCCTCGGACCGGCAGGCCGTGCCGTTCGCCCATTGATGAAAAATTATCCTCAACAGACGATTTGCAGGACCCGAAACGACTGGCCGGTGCTCGTCAGTGACCGCGATGACGAATAGGCCACGATCGACCATTGGACGGCTGTGTGGGCCCGCGGCCCGCGGTGCCCGGCCGACGTCACTATCGGGTCGGCTATGCGAAATTTGGGCGAGCGCTTCGCGCCGCGCGCAGCCCAACCGTGTCGCGAGCCGAATCACGTGCGTCAACGCCGCAGCGCATCGAAATGGCGAGCACATGTACGCCAACCCGTTATTGCTCCGGGCGGGCTTAGCGACACGCACCCTCGATCCGTTGTCGCTGTTCTCGACCATCCCTTCAGGCGTTCACCTGATGTCGACCTTGCTTTGCACGCTGATAATGATGGCAAACCGTCAAACACCGCGTGACCGTAAAAACGCCGGGACGCCTCCATTCGCGCGTTCTCCCCGCTCAAGCCACTCACCTCCAGGAGTCTCGCCGTTATGCCAACTTTGGGAGAACTCATCAGCCCGAGATTAACGAAAAGCCCTACGGGCCCCGCGTCCACAGAGCCGAACGACCTCGTCATCGACCCACAGTACACCAACGCACTCGACACGTTATCGGAAGCGCTGGTTGCGTTGGAGGATGACATCAATCGGTCTGTGAAGAACGATTTTGATCGCGGAGGAGTGCGTCGTTGTAACGACACAATCGACAAGTTGAAAGCACAGTGCACGCAACCTGCGGTGAAACGCGACGCCCTAGTCACCTCCCTGGCGAGCGTGGCGGCATCTGTAGAGGATGTGCGACAAGAAGTACAGACCCGAAAAGACACGCTGGCGCCAGGCGTGGCGGAGAGGTTACTCGGGAAGCTGGGTATCCTATTGGGCATATTGGTCGGCGTAGCTGTCTTCACCGCTGCACCCTATTTGGCGCCAGGCGCGGCAATACTGGGCGTGGCCAAAGTGGGGGCGGCGAGCACGCTCGTGGCAAGCGTCATCGGGCAGGGCTGGGCGATGGCTCGCGCGAACAAGTACCAAAATGTTGCGGAAATTGAGTCCAAGCTGGAATCCATGAGAACCGCGATGATTCGCGCGGAAGCCGAGTGCACCATGGAGGGTATTAAAGCGTCTTTAAAAGATGATCAACAAGCTTTAACCTGTTTTGAATCACTGCTCGATATCCCTGACGTTGACAAGCCCCCGGGCAGCGTTGCCCCACCCAAGATCATCGTGAGCGGCGATACTGACGGCAGTACACTGCGCGCGATTTTGCTGGGCATTCAGGCCGGCGTGATCCACATAAAAACCGATGAAGGCCGGGCACTGCTATGCCGCCTTCTTAAGGCAGAAGCTGCAGCGGCGGCGCAGATTAACGCTGAAGGTACTCCGCTTAAGGATTTTCAGAAAAATGAAGATTATCAAAATGACCTTGCGGAACTGGAAAACCATCTGGATTTCCGCCGAGGCGTCACGGAACTCATATTTGTGGGCGATGTTTGCCACGATCGTTATTCTTTAAATAAAGATGTGGATTTCTCAATACGTAAGAAGATGCATGACTGCGGTGTTATTTACATTTTCGGCAATCATGACGATCCTCGGGTGCTGCAGCCTTATAGAAGACCGGATCGGCCAGATGCATTAGATGAGATGTTCGGAGAATACGCGAAGAATGGCATGACCGTCGACGCCATGGAAGCCCACGCAAAAGAAATATTCTGGCGGCGAGCTTACTGGTCGGAGTCCACGCAGACATTGATCACGCATCAAGGCTTGGAACCTGGCCCGGGCGGCACATTAAAGCACCCAGACGGGTATTTCCGCGCCGACAATTACAAGGGCAAGGGAAAAAAACTTGCTGACGATATTAACGCAAGGAAAGGCATCAATCTTGTCAAGAAAAATAACGATTATACCTTTGAGGAAAGAATGATGGTTCTGGATAGATTCTTTCAACATCCAGCATCATCTTGGTATCAAGCACGGGGAATTATTCCTTTTCCTCAACGAATGCCAAGCTACAATTGCCCAGTGCCGGGGATTCCTTGGTACCAAAATTTGGATAAAACGAAAAAGGGCCATGAGGAGTGGCCAGAGTTTTTAGAATGGGTGAAAACCGCTGACGGGATCGATTGGCGTGTTTGCGCACAACTTGCCGAGGACTGGGAGGCTCAGATTTATATCCAAACAGCCTGCCGACCTAGCTACGACCATATGACCTACCTTGGCGGTCTGATACAGGGCCGTGCGGTGCGAGGTCACGAGGGAAAAACTGTGTTCGGCGACGTCGCGGTGGACTTAAATGCGCGGGCTGGAGCTGACGGCAGACAAGTTAAGGCCAGCGCTGCCGCATTTTACGGTCCGCGCCCCCTCGCTCGCCCCGCTCCCCCTGTACACGGCTACGCGTGAACCGACCAAGGATCTGTGAAGCACCCCGTCCCCCATCTTCACATTATCCTCGAGCGTCGGCCTATTGCGACAAAACGTTGCTGACGCCTTGCTCTCAACTCCGGCGCTATCTGCTGAGAAATCCGCGGTTTGCATTCGAAAGCTCGTTGGCTTCTTCGGCGTGCTCATGCATTCCCGCAAGCATATAGCGGTGCCCTCAAGAAACGGATTTTTACGTACGTTAGCGGCAAGCTGAGACCACAGCTCGTCCTGACGGCCTGAAAAGATCCTTACTTCCCCTGACCGGCCGCCTGGCATCCTGTCCTGTCGCGCCGGCAATGTCCGACACAATCGTGTACACAGGGGTAGGCCGTACTGGATTCGAACCAGTGACCAACGGATTAAAAGTCCGCTGCTCTACCTGCTGAGCTAACGGCCCGGTTCGCCCCGATATCCATCCCCTACCGGCGATTTTCTTTGCCCCTAGCCGATATCGATGGTGCGGCTCGCGGATCTCGACGGCTCCGATTTCGGTACGGTCAACGTGAGCACGCCGTTGTTGAACTTTGCCAGGGCGTGATCAGGGTCGGTATTTTCCGGCATCGGGATCGTGCGCACGAAGCTTCCATAGGCGCGCTCAAGCCGGTAGCAGCCGTCTTCCTCGCTGTGCACGTCCTGCTTTTTCTCGCCGCGCAACACGAGCGCCCCATCCTCCACGGTGACGTTCAGATCCTCCCGCTCCATTCCGGGCAGTTCGACGGTTACGCGCAGCACCTGCCCCTCATCGACCACGTCGATGCGTGGCTGGAAGCGCGATGAACTGAAATCGCCAAACCATCGTTCGAGCGCACCACGGCCTGCAAACGGGTCATGAAAGAACTCCTCCACTGCACGCCACGGGTCGCGCGAGAAAAGTCGTGGAATGTCAGGCCACGAGGCACGCCACTGTTCGCTCGGTGGGGGACTTTCCGGTCTGTCCGCATCGGACTTGCGCCCCGCGCCACGAAGGAACTTGAAGGGGTTCCACTTCTTCAGGTCAGTGTTCATCATATCCTCCTCTACGGTCTGGCAGGGGGGGATATTGAAGCCGCGACTCCGCCGCCTACCGACACTTAACGTCCCGCATCCGGGCCTCCCCGGTCGGATGGTGGCGGTCAGACGACCGCCACCGGTTTTCTCCCTGTCATTGCTGCCCGCGTGCTGACTTCAGTTCGTACGCACTTCGATCCGGCGCGGACGGGCTTCGTCGCGGCGCGGTATGGTCAGCTTCAGCACGCCGTCCTTCAGGTTTGCGTCGATTTTCGTTGCGTCGAAGTCGGCCCCAAGAGAGAACGCCCGGGCGAAGTGAGGTTGGCGAATCTCCGCGTGTTGCAGGCGCAGCCCCGCCGGCGTGGGCACGACCGCCTCGGCCTCGATGTACAGGGTGCCATCGTGTACCTTCACATCGAGCCGGTCCTTTGTCACGCCGGGCAGATCTGCCCACAGGGTGACGCCCTGGCTATCCTCGAAGATGTCCACGGGCGGCGTTAGCGTGATCCGACGTTGCGACTGGTCGTCTTCGCGACGGGCCACCGCCGTTTCATCTTTCCTGGCAAGTTCTGTCGTGTCGTTCATGATGTCCTCCTCGGTTCTGCGACAGGTTTCATTGAACGGTGATGGCTCGCGGTTTTGATGTTTCCCGCTTGCCAATGCTCACGGTCAGGCAGCCATTGCTGTACTGCGCCGTGGCCTTGTCGGGGTCCGCATGCTGTGGCAGTTCAATGACGCGCCTGAAAGCGCCGACGAACCGTTCCTGCGCATAGGTACGGGCGTCGTCGCTGGCCGCGTCCGGCTGTGCGGTCTGGCGCTCGCCGCTGATGGTCAGCAGCCCCTTGTCGATCGATACGTCGAGGTTTTTGGGATCGACACCCGGCGCGAACGCGACGACCTCGATAGAGTCGTCAGTCGAGCCGATGTTGACCTGCGGGAAGGCACCGAGGCGCCCGGAACGGATGCTGGAAGGGAAACCGCCGAAGAGGCTCGCCATCTGCCGTTGCAGACGGTCGAACTCGCCGAAAAGGTCGGTCCCGAAGTAGAGATCGCTCATGGTCATTTCCTCCTTCAAAACCAGCAGGAAGACGAACCGGCCTACGCGCTCCAGTCCGTCTGCCGTGCTGCGGGCAAACAAATCGAAACACGCAGCGCGCCGAACTGCTGGCGCGACTGCCTGAACGGCATTCAAGATAGGATCTTGCGCGGAAATTTCAAGGGGTATTGTGATTTTCTGTTCTTGAATTCGGATGGCCAAATCCCTATCTTCAGGACGCTCCTGACGGACCATGCGAGGACACCATGGAATTCGAATACGATTGGCTGACCCTTGGCCAGCACCGAATCCGGTTGCGCTCAACAAAGGGTTTCCCGACCGAGACGATGCGCACGGCGGTTGAAGTAATCCGACTGGCGATCGACAGCAACATGAGCGCCCGTGCGCGGCTGGTTGAAGTGGTATTGCGGCAGGAATCCGCTTACGAGATTGCGGTTGGCACCACCTTCGCCGAGGACCGGCTATGCGCGCCGCAGCTGGAAGCGGCGATCGCGACGGTGCTCGGCCTGCAACTGGCGCAAATCAACATTGTTGTGACCGTCGTTACACAGGAGGAGGTCGACTTGCACTTCGGTGTGTACGAAAGGATGCTAGCGGAAAAGCTTGGCGTGGTGCCGCCGATCCAGTGACGCGCGCGGTAAGCATTGGAGCAGCGGATCGGCAAGAGGTCGATTGTCGGCGAGGCAGGCCGGCCCCCGTCCTGTGGCGAGCGTCGTGGGTCGGCTCACGGCCTTTGTCCGCAGGCAGTTGTCAGATGAAGCATAGCCTAACTGGACGTCAGGCGGGGCATGTCAAAGATGTCAGGATAGGGCCGTTCCTTCGATTGTTTGACGCCGGTCCGTCAAAGTCATAGATTCCAGCCTGACACCATTGCTGGAAACTCGCCATGAACGGTCAGCGCGTCGGCTACGTACGGGTCAGCACGTTCGAGCAAAACGCCGGGCGCCAGCTCGACGGCGTTGCGCTGGACCCATTAAACCTACCGCGGCCCTTTTTAAGATGTCGCGCTCCTCCTCGGTACGACGCAGTTGCGCCCGAAGTCGCAAAATCTCGCTCTTGGCCTCGACCAGCTCGCTCGCCTGCTTTTCGGTTTTGTCCGGGGTGACCGCCTTGACCCACTTGTAAAGACTGTGCGCTGAGACGCCAAGACGGGCGGACACCTCTGCAACGGAGTGGCCGCGTTCGACGATCTGGCGGACCGCCTCTTCCTTAAATTCCGGTGTAAATCGCTCTGCACTCATGGACCTCCTCCTATGCTCAAATCATAGGCCAGAAGTGCTTACGATCCCGGCAGCAGTTCACGCCGCGCTGCAGGCGCTAAACGCCGAGCGCGAGATACCCATCGAAATCCGCCAGAACAAGTACCTGAACAACCTCGTCGAGCAGGACCACCGCGCGATCAAACGGCGCGTCAGACCGATGCTGGGTTTCCAAAATTTCCGTGGTGCCCGCATCGTCCTGGGCGGCATCGAGACCATGCACCTGATTCGTAAGGGGCAAATGCTTGCCCCCAAGGGACGCCGTGTGTCCCCTGCTGAGCAATTCTATGGGTTGGCCGCGTAAAATCCAACGCGACCCTGGCTTCGCTTCGGCGTAACTTCGTTATCGCGACAGAACCTCATCTGCAGAACTCCCTCTTAACGAGAAAATTCTACTTCTCCTAGCCGTGGATTCCAGGGGGCATTACCGACGAACAAGCACGGCAAGCGCTATTTTGGCTACAAGCTCTCAGGCAGCGGGGCCAACGTTTAAATGATTTACCGAAGACAGTGCGCCACTAAGTTTATCGGTTTCGATTGTACCATCGGTCACAAGGCGCAATGACTCAAGGTTGTTTAGCTCCCGCAAAGGGCCTTCTAGGTGATCAAAGCCCTCTTGGGTGAGCTCTTTGCTGTCGCGCATATCGATCTCGACGTTTCTCAGGCTTTTTATCCCAGATATTCCGTTGAACAGAATTTTCATTTCATCGTCAGTTACGGAATTTTCCTCCATGATTATTTGAATTTTTTCTAAATTATTAAATTTCCCCAATTTTTCAAGTGACTTCCCCAAAGAACCAAAAACGTTTTTATCATCAAAAACGTAAGCCGTCCATTTAAAAACCAATATCAACTCTTTTAAGTTGGACAAATGCTTTAAACTATCAAAAACTAATTTTGAGCTTGCGAAATGATGTTCAGCGTGATATTTGGCGTTGCTACTCAAGCTAATATTCAAACCCAACCTTTCAATTTTTCGGCAGTCTGACCCCAAGATTTTCCCAAGCTCTTCATATTGCTTAGTCGAATTTATTTTTTCTGCTAATTCGACAAAAAGTTCGCGCAAGTTCGCCAATGAATAACCGGCGAAGAGTTGTTTTTTTAAAGTCTCTTTGTCGTTAAGCCAACCAGTACAGCACACCGCGGTCAGACTACTGACTTTCACTTGATGAATGGCGCGTCTCTTATCCATTGGCGGACTTGGCAACGCCATATCGCCCGGCGCCGGGTCAGTGTAGGCCTCCTTAACACCAGCCTCTCCTATCACAGCAAAATGGCCGTTGTGCTGCGGCGGAGCAGCTTCCCAGTTTTTACGGTTTATGGCTGCCTGTTCCAGGTCGTGTTTATTTTTCTCGTTCTCATCTACATCCGGCCCAGAAGTTTCGGTGGCGTTCTTGTTTTCTGTCGGGATGGCTAAATTCATCTGGTGATTAACAGCTTTGTATATTGTGATTGACATTTGTTTTATATGGCCTATTAAAAAACGAAATTTTTCAATGTGGTACACAACTCAAGCGACTGCCTGGCAACGCGGACATTGTCGTTAACTTCGCACTCACCATTAGAGGCCAGCACAAAGCCCTGCAACGGGGCGTTTAAATTTAACTTCAAGCTGTGAAGGACACCTGAAAAGCGAAAACCTAAGGATAGCAGCGCCAGATTGACGACATTCTGTGCCTCCTGATCGAACCTCTACTGCCAGCGGCGAAGCTCAAGCGAAAAGCAATCAACGTCGCCCGCGACTGCCCGATTGGGCAGCTTTGGAGAGCGTCCCGCTCGTACTCAAGGTCAGCAATCGCCGGGCATCTTTGCCGACTCGATTGTGCTTTAGCAGCGTCTCGGAATTTTTGTCAGCCAAGCCGCAGGCATGTTTTACAGCCATTGTCGGCCGCCCCGCTAAGGCCGCCATCAGGTGACCACCTGATATGACGCCGGTACCGGTGTACCGCGCGACGCCCCACCGGCCACGTTCGCGCGCTGCCGGCGTGAGCTCGATCCGATCCGGGCCGTCTCTGCCGGCTTCGCGGGTCTTCGTGGGGCTCCACGCCGAAACCGCCTATGAAAGGATCCTGCGTCGGATGTTTGTGACTTTGATTGGCACCGATTACGAGGACGGATCGAACGGC
Organism: Pandoraea faecigallinarum; assembly: GCF_001029105.3. Classification (NCBI taxonomy): domain Bacteria; kingdom Pseudomonadati; phylum Pseudomonadota; class Betaproteobacteria; order Burkholderiales; family Burkholderiaceae; genus Pandoraea; species Pandoraea faecigallinarum. Next base: position 65,447 of record NZ_CP011808.2, read on the forward strand.
TTACATCACATCGTCCGTGATCGCCGTGGGCTTTGTTCAGATGGGTAAGAGTTTCCGTATTGCGGGTGCAACTATCCATTTTTGACGCAAACACAGGTTCCGTCGCAATAGGGGTAGTCAGGTAGACCCTACGATTTCGAGCACTGGGAACCCAGTCGATGAAGCGCGCAGCCAAACCGCCGAAAAAGCCCTTGCCCGCAGGCATCGCCAAGGTCCTGAAGCGGTTGCACTACCCGTTGGAGGTTATGTTGCAGTGCGTGCGCTGGTACGTGGCCTATTCGCTGAGCTCGCGAGATCTGGAGGAAATGATGGCCGAGCGAGGCGTGGCGGTGGACCACTCGACGATCCGTCGCTGGGTGATCAAGTTGCTGCCGGTTTTCGATAAAGCGATACGTCGCCGCCTGCGCCCAGTCGGTGAGAGCTGGCGCATGGACGAGACCTATATTCGGGTCAGAGGCCAGTGGAAATACCTCTACCGGGCGGTGGACAAGGCGGGCCACACCATTGATTTTCTGCTATGCGCGCGCCGCGATACCGCCGCCGCGCTGCAGGCGCTGGGCGCCCAGCGCGAGACACCCATCGAAATCCGCCAGAACAAGTACCTGAACAACCTTGTCGAGCAGGACCACCGCGCGATCAAACGGCGCGTCAGACCGATGCTGGGTTTCCAGAATTTCCGTTGTGCCCGCATTGTCCTGGGCGGCATCGAGACCATGCACCTGATTCGTAAGGGGCAAATGCTTGCCCCCAAAGGGACGCCGTGCGTCCCCTGCTGAGCAATTCTATGCACTGGCCGCGTAAAAACCAATCTGCCCCTGGCTTCGCTTCGGCGTAATTTCGTTATCGCGACAGAACCCTTCATCAGCGTGCCCACGTGCCGGCGCCCCACCTCGATGCCCTCGCGCCGCAGCAGACGAGCCAGCATGCGCGCTCCCGCGAACGGGAACTCAAGATGCAGCTCGTCGATACGACGCATCAAGCCGCGATCCCGGACATTGCCGATCCGACGGTAATCATTGCCATCCACGGTTGGCAATGTGTGAACTATGGATTACAATAACGGCATGATCCTAATCCGTACCACCGACGTATTCGACGCATGGTTCGAGAGCCTCAAGGACCGCATGGCAAAGCGCCGCATCCAAGCTCGCATTGATCGTTTGGCGATGGGCAATCCCGGCGATACCAACTCTGCCGGAGCCCCGATTACCGAATTGCGGGTTGATCACGGTCCCGGCTACCGCGTCTACTACGTGCAGCGCGGCGCTGTGATGGTCATCCTGCTGTGCGGTGGCGACAAATCAACGCAGGCATCGGACATCAAGGCCGCGCATCGGATGCTGCCCCACCTTGACATGGAGTGAGGGATGGAGAAAATCAAAACCCGGCCGTGGGATTCGGCCGAATATCTGAAGACCGAAGAAGATGTCACCGAATATTTTGAGGCATGTCTTCTAGAAGGCGGTGACGATCCCGCATTCATTGCTCAAGCACTTGGCGTGATTGCCCGCGCACGCGGTATGACGCAAGTTGCCCGCGATGCTGGTTTGACACGGGAAGGCCTGTACAAGGCGTTGTCGAGCGATGGCAACCCGAGCTTTGGAACCATTTTAAGAGTCATCAAAGCGCTTGGGTTGCAATTGCACGCAACGGCACATGCCTGAATGGCACTGTCACGTTATCGGTAAGTTCGCGTACGATGAAGCGATGAGAAAACCAAAATCGCTCTATCGCGGCCACCGATTCCCAGCGTCGGTCATCAGCCGTGCCGTGCGTTGGTACTTCCGATTTCAGCTCAGCCTGCGCGACATCGAAGCGTTGCTGTTCGAGCGCGGGGTGATAGTCAGCTACGAGACGATCCGCCGCTGGTGCGACAAGTTTGGCGCGGGTTTTGCCCACCGGGTCAAAGCGGCACGCTGCAAGCCCGGTAGCACGTGGCATCTCGACGAGATGTTTGTAAGCCTGCGCGGTGAGCAGTACCTGCTGTGGCGCGCCGTCGACGCGCATGGCGCGCAACTCGCATCCTGCTGCAGAAGCGGCGCGATAAGGCGGCCGCCAAGCGCTTCTTCAAGGGCGTGCTGCGCTCGAACCCGGTGCCGCACAAGATCGTGACCGATCAACTGCGCAGCTATGCGGCGGCTAAAGCCGACATCCCGGCGCTGGCCAATGTGAAGCATGTGTTTGTCAAAGTGTTAGCGCCGATGTAAAACTGACCCCCACGCGCCGAAGTAAACCTGACCCACCTGGGAGAGGATGGCGGTTTTTGCCGCCGATGCTGACTCAGGAGCAAGCAGTGGAAATCAAGGTATTGGCAAGACGCGGGACGTCGGTGCGGGAGATAGTGAGGCAGATGGGTGTCTCGCGCAACACGGTCCGGCGATACGTGCGTGACCAGCAAGCGAGCCGGTACAAAGAGCGAATGCCCCGGGCAACCAAACTGGACCGGTTCAAGGAATATGTGCAGGGTCGCATAGAGGCAGCACGGCCACACTGGATTCCAGCAACAGTATTGCTGCGCGAGTTGCGCGATGAAGGCTATGAAGGCGGCATCAGCCAGCTCAAGGCGTACCTCGCGCAATACAAGCTGACCCTGCCTCGATTTCACGTACACCAAGAAGTGGTTAACTTCTGAGGTACGGAGAATCGAAATGAAAGATGGGAAACTGCCCAAGCGGCAGTACACAGAGGAATTCAAGGCTGAAGCCGTCAGGCTTGCGGCGTCGGTAGGCGGGCACGAGGCCGCACGGCGCCTTGGTGTGCCGGTGGCCACGGTGGGCAACTGGTCAAGGCGCGGCGTTGCTTCGTCCGGCCCGGGCGGTGGGCCAGCCGCTGGAGAGGCGCCGGCCCGTCGCCCCGTCAGTGAGCTGGAGGCGGAGAACAGTCGCCTTCGTAGGGAATTGGCCGAAGCGAAGCTGGATGTAGAAATCCTGCGAAAAGCGACGGCGTACTTCGCCAAAGTGTCGCGATGAAGTACGCCTGGATCGACAAACATCGCGACCAGTACCCTGTCAACCGCTTGTGCCGCGTGTTGGGCGTATCGCGAAGCGGCTATTGCCAGTGGCGTGTGCGTCCACCGAGCTCCCGGGCGTTGGTCAATCAGGCCCTGGATGCCGAGGTGGCCGCCATCCACCAGGCCAGCCGCCGTAGCTAGGGCCGGCCTCGAATCGTCCAGAGACTGCGCCAGCAGGGCCAGATGGTTGGCGCCGAGCGGGTTCGCAAGAGCCTACGGCGCCAAGGGCTGAGGCCGGTGTACAGAAGGCCGTTCGTGGTGACCACCGACTCGGCACATCCTCTGCCGGTGGCCGCGAACCTCCTGGATCGGCGCTTCGACGGCTGGCAGCCCGATCAGGCCTGGGTGGCCGACATCACGTACGTGCCCACGGGCGAGGGCTGGTTGTACCTTGCGGCAGTGATGGACTTGGCTGGCCGGCGGATCGTGGGCTGGTCAATGTCCGAAGCGATAGATGCGAGCTTGGTGTGCGCCGCTCTGAAATCGGCATGGTGGCAACGCAAGCCGGACAAGGGCCTGCTTGTGCATACCGATCGCGGGTCGCAATATGCCAGTGGGCGCTACCGAGCGCTGGCTGGCGACCTGGACAACACGATGTCCATGAGCAGGAGAGGCAACGCTTGGGACAACGCGCCGATGGAGAGCTTCTTCAAGACGCTGAAGGTCGAGCGCATCTACCAGGTACGCTACGAAACGCGGGCGCAGGCCAGGCTGGATATCGTGGACTGGATCGAGGGTTGGTACAACCGCCAGCGCCTGCACTCGGCCAACGGCTTCCTTGCCCCTGTGGCGTGGGAGAATGCCTGCTTGGCTGCATGACTTGATGTACGTGGAAACGAGACAGGGTCATTAAGCCGGTTTAACCGATGAGCGCTGGGTAGCAGGACGATTAATTTTTACAGGATGACACGTCGAAAGGTTGCGCTGGCAATCGTATGTAATGACAAGACAGGTCGGACCGGGACTCGCTAAACCTGAATTTTCGGATGAGCTTCGAGCTCGCTAAGGAAATGAGGTGCGGGTCCGCGGATTTCATGGTGGGCCGCAGCGTATCAGGCTGCAAACAAGCCCGGATATGAAGCTGCAACCCCTCCTGTCACAGTCGGAACACACGAAAAACCGTCGCAAACGGGAGGCGTTCATATAAGCCGAAAATGAAAGTCGCCGTCTTAAATTTCAGCGGGAATCCGGGTAAGACCACGCTGGTTGATCACCTGCTCGCGCCGCGCATGAACGCGCCGAGGTTCGAGATCGAGACTCTCAATGCCGGCTCGGCCGACACCGGCGCGCTGCGCCTCAAAGGCCGCGACTACGGCGGGCTGCAAGAGGGCCTGATGACGCTCGACTCGGCCATCGTTGACGTGGGCGCGTCCAACGTCGCGGAATTCATCAAACAGATGGGCCAGTTCGAAGGGTCGCACGATGAGTTCGACTACTTCGTGGTGCCTGCGGTGAGCGAGAAAAAAGCAACAAACCGACACCGTGAACACGATTGAGACACTGGCTGGCCTCGGTGTGCCGGCACAGAAAATACGCGTGGTGTTCAACAAGGTCGAACTCGAAGACGCGAGCGACGTGCCGCGTCTGTTTCGGACGATCTTCGGCTTGCACGAGGGCACCCAAAGCTTCACGCTGCGAGCAGACGCCGTGGTGTTCAAAAACGAGATTTTCGAGCGGCTGCGGGGGCTGAACAAGTCCGTCGCCGACGTTGTCGCGGACGACACGGACTATCGGGCCATGCTGCGCGAAGCGAGCGACGACGCGGCCCGCTCGCGCGCGGTGAGCATGATCTCCGCTCAGCGCCTGGCCAGGTCGGCCCACAAGAACCTCGATAACGTCTACCGGGCGTTGTTCAGGTAATCGGGAGAATGAAATGAACGCGTCCCACCCCGTGACCGAGTGAGCAAAGGAAGGTGGATCCTCACGGGCCAACGGCATCGATGTGCCCAAAGTGGAAAATACGAAGTTTTCCAAAGCAACCGGAGGATCCGAGTGAATTGTACGGCAGTGGGTGTAGACATCGCGAAAAGTGTGTTCCAAGTGCATTACGTCGATCAGGAAACTGGCGAGATCGTGAACAAGCCGATCAAGCGGGCAAAGTTCCTTGAGCATTTTGCGAACCGAGCGCCGTGCCTGATCGGGATGGAAGCGTGCGGTGGTGCGCACCACTGGGCCCGGCAACTCGCGAAGCTGGGCCACGAGGTGAAGCTGATGCCGGGGGAGTTCGTAAAGGCTTTCAACATCAGGAACAAGAGCGATGCGGCTGATGCGAAGGCGATCTGGCTGGCCGTGCAGCAGCCGGGCAAGCCGGTCGCAGTAAAGACCGAAATGCAGCAAGCCATGCTGGGGCTGCACCGGATGAGACAGCAACTGATCAAATTTCGCACGATGCAGATTAATGCTCTGCGAGGGCTGCTAACGGAATACGGTGAAGTGATGGGCAAGAGTCGGGCGAAGCTCGATAAGGAAATACCCGCTGTGCTCGAACGGATTGCGGAGCGTTTGCCTGCCGTGCTGATCGATACGTTTCGCGCGCAGTGGAACGGACTGGAGAAGCTTGATGAGCAGATCGCTGAGATCGAGCGTCGGATGCGCGAGTGGAAGAAAGAGGATAAGGCGGTCAAGGCCATCAGCGAGATTCCCGGTGTTGGATTACTGACGGCAACAGCAGCTGTCGCGATGATGGGAGATGCGAAAGCGTTCAGTTCGGGACGAGAGTTTGCCGCGTGGGTTGGGATCGTGCCGAAGCAGACGGGTTCGGGCGGCAAGGTGAACTTGCATGGCATATCAAAGCGCGGCGACACATATCTGCGCACCCTGCTGATTCACGGTGCACGATCTGTGCTGACGCATGCGAAAGAGCCCGGTGAGTGGGTCGAACAAATCCAGAAGCGGCGGCCAAAAAATGTCGTAATCGTCGCGTTAGCCAACAAGATGGCGCGAACGATCTGGGCAGTTCTTGCCCATGACCGGCAGTACCAGAAGGGATACGTGAGCGTGAAACCCGTCTAAACGGGCAGCGCTTGCGTAGAGGATTAACGTTTAAACACAGGGTGAACGTCGAAAGGTTGCGCAGCAATCGAGTGTGATGACAAGCCAGGTAGGACCGGGACTCGCTAAACCTGAATGATGCCTCGAGCTTTGAGCTCGCCGGGAGAATGAGGTGCGAGTCAGCGAATTTCATAGGGGCCCGCAGCGACTGTACCGACTGCATCGAGGCCGGATATAGAGCTGCAGCCCATCCTGTCTATCAAAACACGCGAAAACTGTTGCAAACGGGACGCGTTCATATAGGTGTCATGGCCACTGATGTCTCCACCGCGCGCGAAGCGCTAATGGCCGAGTTGCTACAAGAGGCGGACGCGCTCGTGCGGCGTTTAGAGCAGGCTGACCAAGCGCTGGCCGCAAAGATGGAGCAGGCAACCACGGACGCGGCCGGTAAGGCGTTTCTGGCCGCCCGGCTCAATTTCGAGTCCGTCATCGACAAAAACGCTGCGAAGCTGACCGAGGCGGGCCGCCACGCGGCGGCGCAGATCGGCAACCAACTCAATCATGGCGCGGCGCAACTCGTCGCAGCGAACCTCGCGCTTGAGCGTAAGGCGCGGCGGTTCGTGCTGCTGCTCGGCGGCTTCGCGCTCGTTGCGGGAGCAGTGGGGGGATTCGTCGGGGCCTGGCTGGCGGGCTTTTAAGGCATGGATGCTGAACAGGTACGGCTACCATGCTGACGCCACATCCACGCCCCCATCTTTGCGAGTGCTTACTCACGTGCGAGGCATCGAGCGCCAGCCCTCCAGCCGGGTAAGGGAGGTGCGAGAAACGGACGCGCTCAGCCGCGTAAAGGGGGTGGGACAGTGCCGCTTCACCAACCACGAGAGGCCGGTGATGGCCTAAGGGGCGCCGCGCGTCCATGTGGCCGCGAGCACGTCAGCGCTAACTTAATGCGTGCTCGGCTCAAATCGCATAGCGGTCGAAAACTTTCTGAACGGGCTCGGTGAAATCCGGATGACTTATCGCATAAGTCATGCCTTTCTCCATTACGAATATAGTGTCCGGTTGGGTAATGGGGGGAATCGGATTGTCTTTCAAAGCCCTAATATAGGCGTCAAATGACATGAAATTCCACATCCATGGATCGACCGCCATCTTGTAGAGGTTCCCGTTCACCGCAAGATTTAACACGCAAAAGAAATGATCCGCTTTGCCTTCGAGCTGCGGGTCATAAGACTTCGGACCATAAATTTCCGCTTTCACGCCGTCAGAATGATGGCCTCGCATCGAAAAAAAATCCCGTGACTTTAACTGCGCAAATGCGGCGGCCGTCAACGCCATCTCCACGCAGTTACCCGTCGAATATTTCAATGCCCCTAACACGAAAGCCAGGTATTTTCTCGGCAGCGGGAGCAGTTCGGGAATGTCCTTCCGATAGGCAACGTTGGCCATGTTATAAAATTCAAATCGCTTCGTCGCAAATTGATGCTTCATTCCCCCTGAATCGAAGTCTTCTTCTGTAGCTGATTTCAAAATCAGTTGGCGAACCCTAGTCACGCAAAAGTCACAAAAGTCGTGAACGGCTAATTGTTCGTGGATGAGCGCGGGGACGCCCACGCCCCTTACACCCGAAGTTTCGGACGCCGTCGTGATTTCCACCGCGCGAGGGCGGGCGGACGTGCTCGTCGCGTAGGCCGCTATCCGTCGCGCGACGCCGTGCCGAATCGGTAAGGGCGTTCGCGACCAGCGGGCTTCGGGCGTCGGCGGCTCGAGGCGAATCCGCGCCTTGTCGAATACTCTGGCCAGACGATGGACGATGTCATCGTCAATCCTCGACGGGTAGCGCGTGAGCATCGCTTTGAGACCCGCGTCAAGCGTGTCCAGATAACAGTGCTGCATGTTGCCGTGCAAGGCAAACTGCTTCGTTGCGCTGGCGGGCAAATCGCTCGCAAGGGGCTCGACCCAGAAAGCGGCGACAAAACCGGCTTCGAGCACCGGCGCGCCCGCGTTCTCAGATTCGACTGCCTGTCCTTGCCCATCCAAATACGCGGCCCATTGCGAGCGCTGATGCACGAGCACTTTGCCGTCGCCCTCGAGTGCGATGTGCGTGGTGCTTAGCGGCCCACCCACCATGCGATCGTCCACCGCGCGCTGCACGGCAGTCGGCCCCAGCGCCGCGAACTCGGCGTCGCCCAATTGCGTCGCAATCTGAAGCGCTGCCGCGTAGGCGATTCCCATGTCGACGCAACTGAGTAGCAGCGGCGGCACGATGTGCTCGGCGATACGCTTGAGCACCGCCTTTCCGCCCGCCTCGTGCGCCAGCAACGGGTCGTTCGCAATGTCCGTGAAGTCGAGGGGACCGTCAGGCGCTTCGCCGGATATGGAAATCGTCAAGCACTCAGGCGCGCACGCTTCGGTGCCAAGAAAGCGATCGGCTAGACACCCACAGACCGCCGGGAGGTCCTCGATCGCTCCCAACGTCAAGGGGGCGGTCAGGATGTCGCGGAACACGGAAATCTGCTTGAGCTGGTTGAGCTGGTTGAACCGGTGGTTGCCCAGCGGTCGGGGGATGATGAAGGGCATCTCTTTCAGGGTCAAAGTCACCGACAATCACTGACTTATATACCTTAACCGCAAGCCCGAGACTTTCGAAATTAAGCGCAGACTTTTCGAATTCGACATGGGCAACACCGCCGAGCGGCTCACTGAAGTTAACCGGCATCGGCGGCACGGGAGCCTGTCGCAGCCAATGCCTCACGTGCGCCCTTAGCTGCGCACTTTCCCACCTGTGAGGCGATGCGAGCCACCGCCGGCCGGCTCCACCTAACTACACCTCATTTGGCCGCGCGAATGCGGGTGGGGGCACCCGTCGGATTCGTCAGGGTGCGTGCTGGCGAATTCCTCGTCGATAAAAAACCCGGCCGAAGCCGGGTAAGTCTCTATACGTCACGACAAGTTTCGCGGGATGCGTGTTCTCTTATTGCGCACAGCCCGGGCAACGTTATCCGGCGATTCCGCCAGTGTCCACCTCCGCGACAGCGATACGTGGCGTATGAGCATCGGCGTCCGAATTTGCGGCCACCTCCAAGTCGGCTCCGCCCCCCTCGGGCCCGTCTTCCGGCTCGGCGGGCTGCTCGGTCGGCTGTTGTGTTTCGAACATGGTGGGCATCCAGCCGGTGCCTTCGGCGAGCCGTTCCGCCTCGCTGGCCATGTCGGCCTTCTTCAACTTCGACAGACGGGTAACGTGCGCGGGCGCGTACTGGCTGACGGCCGCCAGCGTTGCCGCCTTTGGCACGTGCAGGAAATAGCCCTTGGCGGTTGGCTGCCACCATGCGGTCATGTCCAGCCCCACCGCCTGCGCCAGTGCTGCACCCGGTTGCGGCAGCATCGCGCATGGCGTCACCACATCGACGGCGGACGCCACACACACGGCTATCAGCCGCACCAACTCGTCTTGCGGCTTGCCATCAACGCGGCGAACAATTCTGCGCTGTCCTGCGGTAACGCATCTCTGAGGGTTTCCTGTAACGCACGCAACGCCACAGCGGCAGACGATTCCGGTTCCTCGGGCGTCAGCCTTTCGAGCCGGTCTTGCCCGGTCAGACTCACGCCTAGCGGAAAGTCGCCGCCTCGCAAGCGTCCTTGCAATACGGTCTGCACCATGTCATGCGCCAGCGCGGCCAAGGCGACGTGCGGATGGCGCGCCACTTCGATTTGCAGTGCCGCCGTGCGGTGGGCGCTTAACCGTTGCGCCAGCCGCTCGGACAGTCTCTCAACAGTGTACGCATTGTCACCGTTGTGGGCTTCCTCGTCGTTTTCGTCGCCCTCACCATTCACACCGTTCTTACCCCCACCTGCGCTCAAACCCTGCCGCAGCTTTTCCAGCGTGCGCAGCGCCTTGGCCTCGGGCTCGCGCAGCAGACCGCGATGAACCACGGCTTTGCCTTCGGGGTCAAGCGTCACAATGGCACCGGCCACGGCGCGCACGTCCGGGGCATAGTCTTGTAAGCCATCCTCCACAGCTTGCAGTTCCTTGGCCACCTGTTCGCGGCGCGATTCCACGTCGCTGACCTTATCCTCGTCCTCGGTGTCGTAAGCGCTTTCCAGTTCCCGCTCGATCTTCTCAAGCCGCGCTTGTAACGAGGCAATGCGGCGGGCTTGGCGTGCGCTCGGTTCGCGGCGCTGGCGCGGCGCGTTCTGAAACGTCTGGCGCTCGGCGTGGCTCATGTGCGGCATCGCTTGTACCCACGCCCAATCTTCGGCGCGCACCGCTTCAGCTAGAACGTCCAGCCGGTTACCCGCCAGCGTCTCCAACAGTCCGGGGTCGGTCAGATAGGTGCCGTCATCGCCTTCGGCGAACAAGTCGCGACGAATGCCGCCGCCCGCTGCGGTGTAGGCGTCCATGCCGACGAAACGCGCCAGCGGATCCGAGGCGTTGATTTCGCGCTCGGTCAGGCGTGCGCGCAGGGCGGATGCGCCTCGCTGCCACTGCGGCGCACCGTAGAACGCGGCTTCCGGTGCGCCGTGGTCATCGGTCATGGTCAGCGCCATTAATTGCTCCAGCGTCGGCGCGTCCGGCGTGTTGCTGCGATAGTCGTCCAGCAAACGCGGCGAGACGTTCGCGAGCTTCAGGCGTCGCTGCACGACCAGCGGGGACACACCGAAGTCAGCCGCAATGTCTTCCGCGGGGCGGCCTTCCTTGACGAGCGCGGCGAAGGCGACAAACTGGTCGGCCGGATGCATGGCCTCGCGCTGCCCGCTCACGTTACGGGCCGACGCATCGGCGACGAGCAGGCACGGCACGTCGTGGTCGGCGGGGATGCGCTTTTTCTTCGCCAGCAGTTTCAAGGCGCTCAAGCGGCGATCGCCCGCGACGACTTCGTATTGCTCACCCACGTCGTCGGCGCGGCCGGCGGCAATCACGATAAGGTTTTGCTGCAGGCCAATGCGCGAAATACTCGCGGCAAGTTCGTCTATGGACAGACGCGGCGTCGTGCGTACGTTGCGCTTGGACCGGCGCGAGCGCAGCCGGGACAGCGGAATCAGCATCAGGTGCTGGGTCGGGTCGAACGCTTCGAGCGCTTCGGCTTCGGCGTCGTGTTGGGTCTGGGAAATTGCGTTCATGGTGATATCTCCTAGCGGTTCAGTGGGCAGCACCGAGAGAAGCGGCAAGGGCGGCTGCCTGCCCCTGCCACATGAAGAAGACAGCGAATCAGCCTTTCAATCAGGACTTCAACTGACGCAGGCCATCGGCCAGCAACCACAAGGCACGATTGAGGCGAATACCGGTATCGATTCCCTGCACCGGGCGTGTGGTCTGGCGGCGACCGTTCGCGGCGCGCCCGGACAGACCGCCTTTGAGGAGATTTTCCTGCGTGCGGTTGAATACGTTCCACAGATCGCGGTGCTCGTCGTCGTGACGGCGGGGCGTGAGGAGTTGCGATGCCGTGATGGGGGCCGACTCGGCGTCGTCGTACTTCAATGCGAGCGCGGCACGGGCGAAAACGTCGGCCTCGCCGTCCTCGAGCGTGACGGCCTGCATGGCATCGCGGGAAGCTTGCGCCCGCTCGAAACCGTGCAGGATCTCGTAAGCGCCATCGATAACGTGCTCGGCTACGTTGCCCTTATGAGGCACGCGCACGTCAGCGATGCAGTCACCACAAACAAGGCCGTTGCTGCACACGAAACGGAGCATTCCCGCGAGCATTTGATAGCTGCTCGTGCCGTCATGCGAATTCAATAAAATGACCTCGTTCGCTTCGCGGCCGTTGATCTGGCTGGCGTGGCGCAGCCGGATCATGTGCTTGGTAGTGTTGCGGCGGTCGTCGTGCGGCACGCGGGTCTGACACACCATGAATGGCTCGAAGCCTTCGCCGCGCAGTGCATGCAGCACGGTCGCGGTGGGGATGTAGCGGTACCGCTCGGAACGGCTTTCGTGCGCGGCCGGTGCAAAAATGGACGGCGCAACGGCACGGATCTGGTCGTCCGACAACGGATATTCGGAGCGCAGCGCCGGTGAATGGGAAGCAAAGTGAGAAGCGAGTTGCATGGCATGTCTCCTGACAAAAATGGGGCCATAGCTTTCTGAGACGACTTCAAGTAGGAATGCGCCGCCTTGGCCAGCGCCATCGTTTGGGCGTTGGCACTGCCCGGGTGACGGAGGCGGCACGGTGGGTGCGGCCGCGCGGGTGCGGAGCTTGGTCGGCATGTCGAACGCTGCCTGTCAGCACCACACGACGTGGCCAAAATCGACGGTGCGGCGGTAGTGGTAGCGGCCATCCCAAGGCGTGAACGTGTATTCCATGTACGCGCAACTCAGCACGACGATCCAGTGATGCAGTGAGCGCGGTGGCATATCGGCCTCCATCAAAAAGGGGTGGGATTCACCGCTACCGGATTCCAAGATTCGGAGCCCGCTTTTTGGGGTTTCGGTGCGGTCGGCACGAGGAGCCCGGATGGCCTGTTGCCGCCGTCTTTCCTGAGTTCATCGCCCGCGACGGCCAGGGGTGCGCGGCGCGGCGCCGTCAAGGAAACCAGCGCAGGGTGGGTGCGGCCCGCAGGCGCAGCCGAGGACACGGCCCTGCGCGCCTTGAGGGCAGCGGGCCGTGCGCTACAGTCGCGGACAAGGGGATGAAGTCAGGAAAGATGGCTTAACGGGAATTGGCAGTGCTGCATGCCGAGCGCATGCAAGCGAAGCGCGCAGGTCCGGAGGGAAGCATCCGGGCCGTAGGCGTCATATCAGCCGAATAGAGTGAGGGACGAGGGAGGAATGCCGAGGCTAAGAGAATGTGGCCACCACGATGTATTACGCTATTTATCTTGGTCCCGTAATGGCGAGGATCAGGCCGAAGGTCGCGCAGGAAACCGTTTGGACATGTCCGCATCGGATGAGCTATCGCCAACACCGGTAGCCCTGGTGCCAAAAAATTCATTCAGATGGCGGTACTGGCGCGGAACTGCCCACCCGATTCTCACTCTCCTGGGGCGAGCAGCCCGACCAAGCGCTCCATTATGGTTGTGGGAGCACAGGATATTTTTTCGGTCGCCGAGCCGACGTTCGAGCCGCTCACTTGAAGGGTCACGCAGGTCTGCTGTCCGCGAGGGACGCAGACTTGTCTTGGAGCGCCGAGCCGCGCGGTGCCGTGCCCATCAAACCGAGGGCAGGACAGTGTCCTTTAAGATGTTTGATGATATTAATCATCGGTCCATAGACCAGGGAGCCTACTTTATGATGCTTACCCCTATCTCATCTGGGGTTGTTCGACACGCTGACCTGCGCCCCGAAGACCACGTAGCACGCAACTTATTCTTATCGCACGTCAAGTAAATATTAATTGATTGCTCCAAATTTACAAATCAAATCATCCTTGTATCAGACACCAAAGACACTGAAAACATTGATAAATTTCTTGAAAATTGTCATAACGATAAAGAAACCGCTTTACTTGAAGACAAAAAAACAAAGCACGAAGAATTCATAAAAAATATTAACTGGCAATCAGCCGATCTTGCCAATGAGGAATCCAAAGAAAACGCGTTCGTTTTATTGTTTGTTTTTTCGGCAAAAAATGTTTAAAATTCAATGTTTGGAACTGTATCGAACAGGCGATGATCAGTATGGCCCTCTGTAAATTGACTATCGAAACGCGCTTGTCGGCACAGGGATGCTCCGTCGATCAGATAAGAGACGCCAATATCACTACCTCCATTGCTGCGAATATGCAGGACGGAGGGAATCACGTGGTCGGAGTCGTTAAACTCTCAGTTAATGGTATGGAGGAGCAATTTATTATTGATCCCTGGAATGACGGTGCCATTATTACGCCAAGCGAAATCAAGAAATTCTACGGAGAAAACAGAAGTCGTTTCGCCGATGAAAATGCTAACTTTGAAAAAAATGACAGGCTAACTGATGTTATTAATGATTCATTGTATTTAAATGCCGTTGCCACGAGCATGCGTGAAATACATCGCATTGACATTGATAATACTAACTGGAGGGCACAACAGTTGGCGAGGTGAACGGTTCAAAGCCCTCGCCGCGCAGTTCTTGCGGCACGCCGGTGGTCGACGTCTGTCGGCAGCTTGGTGTGTCGGGGGCAACCTTCTACACGTGGAAGAAGAAATACGCCGATTTCGGCATTAGCGAGATGCGCAAGCTCAAGCAACTCGAAGACGAGAACGCACGCCTGCGGCGTATCGTCGCCGACCTGACGCTCGATAAGCAGATCCTGCAAGAGGTGGTGCGAAAAAAAGTCTGAAGGCCGCCAAACGGCGCGAGCTGGCGGCTTGGATGCAAGAGCGCTTTCAGATCAGCGTGCAACGTTCCTGCGCGCTGGCGTTGCTACAGCGTTCGACTTGGTACGCGAAGAGTCATGCGCGAGATCAAAGTGCGCTGCGCCAACGCATCCGGGACATCGCCTTAAGTCGCCCGCGGTTTGGCTACCGGCGGGTGCTGGTGATGTTGCATCGCGAGGGCTGGGAGGTGGGCAAAAAGCGCGTCTATCGGCTCTACAGCCTGGAGGGGTTGCAGTTGCGGATGAAGGTCAAGCGGCGCAAACGCATCGCCCTGCTGCGAGGCAAGCCGCCGGTGCCCACTGGGCCGAATCAGCACTGGAGCATGGACTTCGTTCATGATCAGATGCTTGATGGGCGCCGCTTTCGCATCCTGACCGTCATCGATCAATGGAGTCGCGAGAGTGTCTGTCTGGAGGCCAACTTTCGACAGACCGGCCGTGCGGTTGGCCAAGCACTGGATCGTTCTGCGCTCCTTCGTGGATGGCCCGAATCCATCACCGTGGACAACGGCACAGAGTTCACCTCCCGCGCTCTAGACGACTGGGCATACCGGCGTGGGGTGAAACTCGACTACACACGCCCCGGTAAGCCGACCGATAATGGACTGATCGAGTCTTTCAATGGTCGATTGCGTGATGAATTCCTTAACGTGCATGAATTCGTCACGCTATACGACCTCCGAGAAAAAATGACGGCTTGGCAGCACGACTACAACCATCATCGTCCCCACAGCTCGCTCGGCCATCTGACCCCAAGCGAGTTCGTCCAAAAGTGGTCAGTACAACCCAAAGAGGCAGCCCCTCTCCAGTTTTAAACTGTCCAGTTTCCGGGGACACGTCAGCCCGAAGATAAGCGCTAAGCGCCTGGTGTCCCAAAGGAACAGCCCATTCCCCCGCCTGGGGACACCTCGCATGCTCCCCTTGACAATGGGCTGCCAAGGATGGCAGCGCGTTGAACCATATTCAGGCTGGCAAGCCGCGGCAGAACGCCTACGTAGAGCGATTGAACCGGACGGTGCGCTACGAATGGCTGTCGCGATACTGCCGGGACGACCTTGCGCACGGGCAGCACTTCGCAACCGAATAGTAAGCGTGACTTGAAGGCCGCATGGACAAAGGTTCCTGCGGTATCCAAAGTGATGTCCGTTACTTCAAGTGGTCGGGACTACTTTGGACACACGGAATGTAAAGCCTTCGAACCGTAAAGGCAGAGCGACCTACACACCGGAGTACCGAGGGCAAGTTGCCGTCGCGGCGTGCGAGCCGGGTATTTCGGTGGCCAAGCTCGCGCAGGTGCACGGGCTGAATTCGAATAGGGTGTTCAAGTGGCGTCGGCAACTGCGGGCGGGACTATTTGAAGGGACGGGGCACAGCACAGCGGTGTTGCTGCCCGTAGCGCAACCTGATGCACCGAGCGGCGAGAGAGCAGAACCGGTGTCGCCCACTCTACAGTCTGTCGGGCCACATCGCGAGAGGGTACCGGCCGCATCGGGCATCGAGAATGAACTAAACGGTGCCCGTGTACGTGTCACGGGCATGGTCGGCCCCGTGCAGTTGCGCCTCGTGCTGCGCTGCCTGACGCCAGCATGATTGCGCCGCCAGGCGGTACCCGCGTTTGGCTGGCAGCGGGCATTACCAATATGCGCCGCGGCATGGATGGGCTTGCCGCACTGGTGCAGTCAGCACTCGGACGTGACCCCTTCTCGGGGCACTCGCGTCCTGCCTTTCTTGCTTCCTGCCAATGACCCGCTTGCGTCGCCGATCCGGGTGACCAATCGTGAAGCGAAGCGTGCGGGTGCGCGAGTGGCCTTTGGCCGCCGCAGAGCGAACCGTCGTCGGTGGGGCCGCCGGCGGGCTTCGGCTCGTACGTTGCGACTGGCCTGCCTTCCCCTCGCTTCTCTTGATTCTTCTCGGCTCTCTTTCATCAGCTTGAGTCAACTGCAATCGGCTTCGCGCGCCTGACGGGTAATGGTGGATTCACCATGCTCGCGTGCGGGAGCCATGCGGCGTAGGCAGTCGCTGTTCGCCGCAGGTGCCTACGTGACGCTGCGGCGCCGGCGAATGAGCGGAAATAACACTTCCTGAGCATTGCAGATTTTACGGAGCGCAGCGGTGTCTTGAGAATGATTTCATGGGAATTCCGGTGCCGGAATAGAAAAAACCTCCCAAGCGATTGGGACAGAAAGCGGCTGTCGACGCGTGTGCGCGCTCAGGAGAAAAATGCCATGAAAAGTATTACCTTCCGCCGCAAGTTCGGGACCCGCACGTTCGGGGCCAAGCGCAGAATTCCGCCGCGCTTGTTGTTGCTCATGCTGTGCAGCGCGGCTGGCGTGTTTGGGGGGGCGGGGAACGCGAACGCCACGACCTTCATCGTGTCGCCCGGCACCTCCCACACGGGCGGCACGTATGGTGGGATGTTCATCTACGCGGGTGGCACCGCGATCAATGTCAATCTGACCGGCTCAGGTGATGCGGGTGGATTTCCCGGTCCCTATGTGGGCGGGACCGTCTTTTTGGTGGTCAACGGCGTTGCCAGCGGCGTGAGATTTCATGATTTTGTAGACCCACCAGCCCCCTTGACTTATCCCACCATCGAGGTGAATTCGGGTGGGGTGGCGTACAACCTGAGTGTTTCCCAGACAAGTGGCGGAAGCACCAATACCCTAGTTGACATGATAGTGAGAGGTGGAACGGTCATTAACCCGTCCATTTCAGGCGATGTCCGAGTGAGCATTTTAAGCGGCGGTGTTCTCAGCGGGGGAACCATCAGCCGTGGCTCCATCGGAGTCGTCAGCGGATCAGGCGGCGCCCCTGGGGTGTTGAGCGATACGACTGTCGTCTCCAGCTTTTTTACCAATCTGAACGGGGGCGCATTCCTCCTTGGGAACCGGATCACGGGCAGTGGACCTATGACCTTGTTCCCGAGTAACGTCGTGTCGGGTAACACGATTCAGGGGATGGACGAAATTATCAATCCCGGCGTCAGTGCCACTGGAGAAACTATTCTGGCGGGCGGCTCGCAGACTTTGCGGGCGGGCGCGAGCGCCTCGAATACCGCCGTGGGTTCTGGCGGCACCCAAAGAATCCTTTCAGGCGGAATTGCCACTGGGGCTGCCATTCTGAGCGGCGGCGTGCAGGCGATTTCCGGTACGGCTAGCGGCACGCAGGTGAGCAGCGGCGGCACCGAGATCATCTCATCAGGCGGCCAGGCGGTCGGCACAATGGTCAGTAGTGGCGGCAATCAGGTGCTGTCGATTGGCGGTCTGGAGTCCAACACACAGATCCTCGCTGGGGGCAGCCAAACGCTCACCTCGGGCGCCGTGACGAACTCGACTTCGCTCGTGGGAGGCAGCCAGTTCGTGCAGGCGGGCGCCTCGGCGAACCGGTCGACGCTCGCAGCGGGTGGCTTGCAAGCCGTGCAGTCGGGGGGGACGGCCAGCGGCACTGTTGTGAGCAGCGGGGGCAACCAGAGCATATCGGCCGGGGGGACGGTGTTGAACGCACAGATCCTGACGGGCGGCAGCCAGACGCTGAACTCGGGTGTCACGATGACCTCCGAGACCCTTTCGGGCGGCAACCAGTACGTCCTAAACGGCGCCGTGGCCAACGCCACGGGCGTCACCAGCGGCGGCATGCAGGTGGTTTCCTCAGGCGGGCGCGCGAACTCCACCACCGTTTCGGCAGGGGCCTCGCAGCAGGTATCTTCCGGCGGGCAGGCCAGTGCGACGACGCTGCAAAACGGCGCGACGCTCGACGTCTTTGCGGGCGGCGCAGCGATGTCCGCACTGGTGGCCGGCGTCGAGAACGTGCGTAGCGGCGGGACCGATACCTCGGGCACAGTACGCAATGGTGGCGCACAGAACGTGGCAGGCACGGCGAACCAGACTGCCATCCAAAGCGGCGGGATCCAGACAGTGCAGTCGGGCGGGGTGGCTAATAACGGCACGGTCTCCGGCGGCGGCACGCAAACCGTGCTCGCGAGCGGACAGGCCAACAGCACCCTTGTCTCGAGCGGCGGTTTCCAGGTGGTAAGCTCGGGGGGCACGGCCAATGGAGCGCAGCTCTCGGGAGGCGTGCAGCAGGTCCAGGGCCTGGCCTCGAACACGGTGGTAGGCGCCGGCGGCGAGCAGCAGATCCAGGATGGTGGGGTCGCCAGCAACACCACCGTCAACGATCAAGGCAAGCAGACGATCAGTTCGGGCGGTTTGGCAGTGAGCACGACAGTCAACAGTGGCGGTCTTCAGACGATTCTCTCGGGCGGCTCAGCGAACTGGGTCAACGTCAACAGCGGCGGTGAGCAGCAGCTGTTCAGCGGCGCGGTCGCGCTTAACACCACGATCAGCGGCGGGGGCGCGCAAACGCTCATGTCCGGCGGTATTACCAGCAACTCGGTGCTCTCCTCGGGGGGCTTGCAGAACGTTTCCCTCGGCGGCCAGGCCTTCAGCTCGACGATCAACGCAGGCGGTAAGCAGCAAGTGTTCTCGGGCGGGCTCGCGCTTGACACCGTTATCAACAGTGGCGGGGAGCAGTTTGTTTCCTCCGGGGGGGTTGCCAGCGGCGGGGTGATTCATGACGACGCCAAGCAGCTCATCGGCGTGGGGGGCTCCGCACTGGACGCCTCGCTCGCCGGCGGCGGACAGTTGGTGGCGGGTTACTCGTGGCGCACGCAAGTCTCCAGCGGTGGTGTGGAAGGCGTGCTCACGAATGGTAAGGCGAGCGGCACAGTGGTCTCGGGGGGCGGTTCCCAATATGTGCAGGAGGGCGGCACGACCTATGACACTCAGTTGTTGGCAAACGGAAAACAGTCCGTTGAGGGCAACGCCAGCGGCACCGTTATCGGCAGCGGCGGTTTGCAGGAAGTCGACTCGGGGGGCGTGGCGTATCGATCCCTGATCAACGGCGGTGGCCTGCAAGACGTGCTCGCCGGCGGCACCGCAAGCGGCAGCACGGTCTCGGGCGGCAACCTCTCGGTTGCGGGGACGGCAACAGGTGTGTCGATCCTGGCGGGCGGGGTCGAGTCGATTACCTCGGGCGGCGTGGACACGGGCGCGAGCATCTCGGCGGGGGGTTCTCAAAACGTCTCCGCGGGCGGCAGCGCTCTGGGAGCGATGATTTACACGGGCGGCGTGCAGTCGGTGAGCTCGGGCGGCTTCGCCAGCGGCACAGGCATCGACAGCGGCGGCACCCAGCAAATCCTGGGCGGCGGCAGTGCGCGCGACACCGGGGTCAATACCGGCGGCTTACAGACGCTGACCTCGGGGGCCTCGGCATGGGGCACGACGCTGTTTGGCGGGCGACAGGAGGTGGGGTCAGGCGCGCTTGCGCAGAACACCATCGTTCACTGGGCAGGCGAGCAACTGGTCTCGGGCGGCACGGCCTCATCGACGACCCTCAATGCCTCGGGCACGCAGACGCTCAGCGCAGGCGGCGTGTCCTGGGACACCGTGGTCAATAACGGCGCCAGACAGGATGTCCTGGCCGGCGGTGAGGCGAACCGTACCACGGTGAACTACGGCGGCCTGCAGTACATCGACGGCGATACCGAGGGCGTAGCCAACGACACGGTGGTCAACGGCGGCGGCGAACAGCAGGTCGCCTCGGGCGGCACGGCCAACCGCACCACGCTCAATGGCGGCACGCAAACCGTATCCTCGGGCGGGCTGGCCAATTTCACGACCGTCAACAGCGGCGGCCTGCAAGACGTGCTCGCCGGCGGCATCGCCAGTGCAACGCAGGTCAATTCCGGCGGGATATTGACCGGCCTGGGCACGGTCTTTGACGCGTCGATCAACGCGGGCGGCGAGCTGCTGGCCGACCAGCTCGGCTCGGGGCTCACGGCGCAGAACAAGCTGACGTTTGGCGACGGCGGCGCATACCGGGTGGTAGTCGATGCCGACGGCAGCAACGGGCGCACGCGCGTGGTGGGCGACGTGTCGATCGGCAATGGCACGTGGCTGGAGGTCGCGCCCAAACCGGGCAACTACTCAGCCAAGACCGTCTACACCGTGCTGACCTACACGGGCGCGCGCACCGGCACATTCACGAACCTGAATTCGGACTTCGCGTACCTGACACCCACGGTGCTCTATCCGGATGGCGCGGTGCAACTTGAGCTCGATCGCAACGACATCCGTTACGGAGACGTCGGCAGCAGTTGGAACCAGCACAATGTCGGCGAAGCGCTTGAGGGCATCTACGCGCAGGGTGGCAATGCGGTGACGGACAACCTGAACGTGATGAACGTGCCGCAGGCACAGCAGGCGTTAAAGATCCTTGCCGCCGATGAAATACCGACCTATCTCGGCGTGGCCGAGCAGCGCATGAACACGCTGTACACGACGGTGGGTAACCGACTCGCGCAGGCGTCGCGCGAGCCGCAATCGGCCGCGGTACGCCACGGGCTGTGGGCGTCGATGCAGTACAACGGGATGCACACGGGCGGTCAGCTGCCACAGGGCTCGCCGTCGGTGACGGCGAATCTGGGCTCGATCGCAGCGGGCTACGATCGGGCGCTAAGCGATGAGTGGCGCGTGGGCGCGGCGGTATCGGTCGACCTGGGCGGGCTGCAATTTAAAGATCGCAACGCTAACGGGCGCAGCACCGGCGCACAGGTGCTGGCGTACGGGGGCTATGAGCCGTCGGCCTCGCGCTTCTACGCGAACGGTATGGTGGGCATGGGGGCGTGGGGCAACCGCCTGGATCGCCAACTGAGTGTGGCCGCGCTCTCGGAGAACCCGAGCGGCTCGTTTGTGACCGAGGCGGCGGGCGCGTACGCGGAAGGTGGCATGAAGCTGAATTACCGTGCGCTGGACGTCCGGCCGTATGTCGGGGCGCGGCTGAACTGGATCCGTCAGGGCGGCTTTAGCGAAAGCCAGGCGCCGCTGATGGGGGTCAATGCCGCGAGCATGAGTCAGACCAATCCGGCGACGCTACTGGGCATACGTGTGGCGCGTGAGGCGGGGATCGACAAGCTGTCGTGGGAAGCCAACGTGGCATGGCAGCACCGCTACGGCAGTACGGAGCAGCAGGCGCAGCTCGCGTTTAACGGCAACCCGGGTCAGAACTGGACGGTGTTCGCCACGCCGCTCGATCGCGACACGGCACACGTCGATGCGACCTTGCGGTACGCCGTCAAGCCGAAGTCGGTCGCGTTCCTGCGCCTGGCTACCGATGTGGGCGCCAAGAGTGCGGTGTACTCGGTCAACCTCGGCGCGCAGATCAAGTATTGAGCCCGGAAGTGCGCTATGGGGAGGGGCCCCCCGCCCGCGAGGGCACTCCCCGCGCCCCGGCCGCGTCGCGCTCGCGGGGCGCGGCTCGAAGCGCGCCGCATGCACGTCAACGCCTAAGACGAGGTCTGTGAGCGGCCCCTTGGCACGCACAGGCGCGCGTGGTTTGCGGCGCACGGCGTCCTTGGGCGATAGCGGTGGGGCGGCGACATCGGGGCGCGCAGCAGGGATCAACAGCGGTTTCAGAGGTTTTGTCATGTCCACAGACTCAGGCAGCGCACACGCGTGTGTGCCCGGCAGCACGCTTGAGGAGATGCTCGGTGCGGTCTTCTCGGGTTTAGCTCACCCCGTCATCATCAAGGATGCGCAGTTGCGCTTTGTCTATGTCAACGCTGCGGCGTGCGCGCTGCTCGGTCGCACCGCGCGCGACTTGCTCGGTCGCACCGACGAAGCGGTCGTGCCCGCCGCGCAGGCGCAGCGGATCATGGCCGTGGACCGCGAGATTCTGGCCAGTGGCGAGCCTCACATGTACGAGGAGTCGATAACGACACCCGAGGGCGGATGTCGGCAGCTTCTCACGCACAAGTACCGCATTGCGCTTCCCGGCGTGGGACCGAAACTCGTGATCGCGGTGACGATCGACGTGACGGAGCTTCGGCAAGCCGAGCGCCGGCAGCGTCGCAGCGAAGAGCACTACCGGGCGCTAGTGGATTTGCTACCGCAGGTGGTGTGGGTGGCTGATGCGAGCGGCGCGGTGATCGAGATTGGCCCGACATGGGGTCGCCTTTCCGGGCGAGCGCCTGAAGCGGCATATGGTTCGGGCTGGGAGGCCGCGGTGCATCCGGAGGATCTGCCGCGTGTGCGCCAGCAATGGCATACCTCGGTCGCCAGCGGCGCGCCCTTGGACGTGCAATGCCGGGTGCTTGCCGCCGACGGCAGCTTCCGTTGGGTGAGGAATCGTGCCGCTGCCCGGCGCGACGAACAGGGCCGCATCGTCAGCTGGCATGGGCTGCTTGAGGACGTTCACGAGAGCAAGAGCGCGGAAGAGGCACTGCGCGAGAGCGAGGGGCGGTTTCGGCTGATCGCGGACAACGTGCCGGTCATCATCTGGCTCGCCGACGCGCAGGGCGCGACCACCTATCTGAACCGAAGCTGGCAAGAAACCACGGGACAAACGGCGCAGCAGGCGTTGGGCCGCGGCTGGCTGGAGGCGGTGCATCGCGAAGATCGGGCGGCGCTGCTCGCGAGCATTGCGCAAGCCAGCGCGGCGCGCGAGCGCATGCAGGCGGAATACCGACTGCGGCGTGTAGACGGCAGTTGGGCCTGGGTCATCGATATCGGGCAGCCGCGTGTGAACGCTGAGGGTGATTTGCTCGGTTACGCAGGATGCGTGCTCGATCTATCGGAGCGCAAGGCCGCCGAGCTCGCGCTCGAGCAGAGCGAGGCGTTGGTGCGCAGCATCGTCGAGAGTACGCCGGACTGTATTCAGTTGCTCGATGCCGATGGCGAGCCCCTGTTCGTCAATCCGGCCGGGCGCAAGCTGTTCGGCCTGCCGGAGGCGGCGGATGTGCGTGGCTATCGCTGGGGCAAGACGTTGGGTGCCGGTGACTTTGCCAAAGGGGAGCAAGCGCTTGAGCAAGTCCGCGCCGGGCAGGTTGCTCGATTTGAAGCGTGGGTCACGACCTGCGAGCGGCAGAGCGTGTGCATGGATATCATCGCCGCGCCGGTATTGGGCAGTGATGGCAAGCCCGCTCGAATGCTCACGATCTGGCGCGACATCAGCGGGGCGAAGGCGGCGCGCGACGCGAGCGAGGCGGCGTGGCGCGCCGCCGAATCGGCGGCAGCCAAACTCGCCTTGGTGTTGGAAAACACACTCGATTGCGTGGTAGTGATCGATCGCGAATGGCACCTGACCTACCTGAACGCCAACGCGAGACGGCTGCTCTCGCTCGGCGACGAGGCGATCGGCCAGAGTTTGTGGACGCTGTACCCGCACGAGCGCAACGGTGTGTTTGCCGAATGCTACAGAAGGGCCTTTGCGACGAACCAGCCTGTCACCTTCGAGGAATACTTGCCGGCCCTTGGCCGATGGCTTGAGGTGCACGCGTCGCCCACCGACGAGGGGCTGTCGATCTTCTTTCGGGATACGTCCGAGCGCAGGCGCGCCGAGCATGAGCGCTTCCAGGCACAGGCGCAAGTGTTCCATATGTCGCGCCACGACGCGCTGACCAACCTGCCGAACCGCTTGCTGCTGCGCGAGCGGCTCGAGCGCCATCTGTCGGAAGTGCATGTGGGCGCACCACTGGCCGTACTCACGCTGGACTTAGTTGCCTTCAAGCAGGTCAATGACACTTATGGGCATCCGGTCGGGGACATGCTCTTGCGACAAATGGCCGACCGACTCAATGCCTGCGTTCGCGACGAGGACACCGTCGCGCGTGTGGGGGGGGACGAATTTGTGGTGGTCGCCCCGCGCGTGCGGTGCGAGGCCGATGCGGAGCTGCTCGCCACACGCATCATCGAGGCGCTGCAGCGACCCTTCGACCTGGAGGCGGTGTCGGTCGACATCGGCGCGAGCGTGGGCATCGCCTTTGCACCGGACGCCGGGACGAGCGTCGATGCGCTGCTGCGTGCCTCCGACGTGGCGCTGTATCGGGCGAAGGCGGAGGGCAGAGGCACGTTTCGGCGCTACGTGCCCGGCATGGATGCCCATTTGTTGACGCGCCAAGCGATGAAGGCGGCACTCAAAGGCGCGATCGCACGCAACGAGTTCGAGCTTTTTTTTCAACCGTTGGTGGATTTGCTTTCCCAAAAAGTGAGCACCTGCGAAGCGCTATTGCGTTGGCGTCGTGGTGATGCGGGCATGGTGTCGCCTGCCGAGTTTATCCCCGTGGCGGAGGAGTGCGGCCTGATTCATTCGATCGGCGAATGGGTATTGCGCAGGGCCTGCCATGAGGCGGTGAGCTGGGGGGAGGGAATCGCCGTGGCCGTGAATTTGTCGCCGTTTCAATTCAAGGACGTAAATCTGGTAAGCATGGTCGCCGAGGCGCTCACGCGCTCAGGGCTCGCCGCGGCGCGGCTGCAACTGGAGATCACCGAGTCGGTCATGCTCGACGAAAGCGATGCCAACCTGAGGACGCTGCAGGCACTCAGACGCCTGGGCGTGAAAATTGTGATGGACGACTTCGGCACGGGCTACTCGTCCTTCGGCTACCTGCGTCGCTTCCCGTTCGACAAAATCAAGGTAGACCAAGCCTTCGTCGGCGACTTGCCCGACGGGCGGGAGTCATTGGCGGTGGTGCGTGCGGTCGCCGGTATCGGACGCAGCCTTGGCATTACCACGGCGGTGGAGGGCGTTGAGACGCAGGCGCAACTTGACGTGGTGAGCGCCGAGGGCTTTGACGAGGTGCAAGGTTACCTTTTTTCCAGCCCGGTGCCGGCGGCCGAGGTCGGCGCGCTACTGCGACGACTGGTGCATCAGTGAGGCCGCCGGGGTCGACCCGGTGTGGCGAGCCCGACGAGTTACACCCTTCGGACAATTAAGAAGAATCCCCCGGACTACACGAATCGCACGAATGTCCCGAATGACGCTTCATTCAGCGTACCGCGCGACGCCCGCGCGGCAGAGCGCCTGGTTAAGGCGTGACTGTTTGACACGCCCTGCGACCGTCTTCGGCTACCTGCGAACAGCAGGGCAGCGCGTCTACCCCGGCCGTTGTCATTTCTCGCCCCGGATGCGCGCTCGGTAGGAGCGCTTCCCTCCATTGAAAGGCCTATTGTCCAATGACATTTCCCAAGCGTCCGCTCGCCTTTATTCTCGTCGCCTCGAATCACGGCCCTCTGATCGTCAATCGTCACGATTACAACATCCCCGCGTGCGGGAGCCCCTACGGCGTCGGGCACGATCTGTTGCAAGAGTCGAGTTATGCTGCACCGGAAGTCGCATTCGCGTGTGCGCTGCTTGCGCAGCGGCGGCGGTATTTCGGCGATGGCGTGGTTGCGCTCGATGGCGGCGCCAATATCGGCGTGCATACGATTGAATGGGCACGTCATATGCATGGCTGGGGGCGCGTGCTGAGCTTCGAGGCGCAGGAGGTCATCTACTACGCGCTGGCCGGCAACGTCGCCCTCAATAACTGCCTGAATGTCCGCGCAAGCCTGGCCGCGCTCGGTGAGTGCAGCGGCGAATTGACGGTGCCCCGGCCGGACTATTTCGCGCATGCGAGTTTCGGCAGCCTCGAGTTACGCCAGCGGGCGCACACCGAAGATATCGGACAGCGTATCTCGTACGATCCTTCGCAGGGAACGAGCGTGCCGATGATCTGCATCGATTCGCTCAGACTCGAGCGTCTAGATCTGTTCAAGCTTGACGTCGAAGGCATGGAACTCGAAGTGCTGCGCGGCGCGCGGCAGACGCTTTTGACATGCCGACCGATCCTGATGGTCGAAGTCATCAAATCGGATCGGGCCGCAATCGAAGGCATGCTCGCGGCACTGGGATACCGCTATTTTCCCGCCGGGATGAATCTCATCGCGGTCCATAGCGGGGACCCGGTACTGCAACACCTGAGTCATCGGGATGGCGTGACCTGCCTCGCGTGAGCGTCACGTGAGCACCCCACGGGTTCGGGGCCCCGAGGCGTAACCCGGCGCATGCGAACTCACTGAGCCGCTGAACGTGCACGGGGACGCCGCGTGCTTAAGCGAATCCTGCCGCAGCGCATACAGCGCAACACCGGTGAGCGTGGGCGAAGGTCGGCGGCAGACTTCAGGTGTTTACCGGAAGTCGACTTCCGGCACGGCGCCGATAATGGCAGTCAGACAAGCCGGGGGGCGAGACCATCGCAATTGACGACGCGGCGCATTTGTCTTTCAGCGCTGTCCGCGTGCGCGGCACTGCAGCTTTACCCACTGGGGAGCGTCGCCCGCTGCCCCGGTGAGGTGGTTGCACCAAAGCAATGTCATGCCGGCGCTTGCGCGAATCGAGAAGCTGGCGACGCGACACGACGCTGAACGCACGCTAATCGAACGCCAACTCACCGCTGACGTAAAGCGGGCCCGTCGCGGCGCTGCGATCGTGTGAGCCGGGGCCGATATGCTGCTCCGCCCTTTGGGTCAGAGGCGATCCGTGCGGACGATAAGACACTTAGGACGACAAGCAATGAACAATAAGCCAATTCTGGCGCTTTTCGAAAGCACGAACCGATGGCTTCCCGCCATTGATCGACGGATGACTGAGGCCGAATTCCACGAGATTGGCAACGCGCGACACTTCAGAGAGATCGCGAGCTGGACGAGCGCGCTCGCCGACTGGCTCTGCGGCACACGAAAGGAAGCGGCCAAGCGCTTGGCTTACCACATTCTGCACGCGAACGATCCGCAGGTCCGTATGACGAGCGGCGTCGCACTGCAGAAGCTGGTGGCCGCGCCCTACAAGGCGAATTTCCGATTCGAGAGTCTCGATGACGCGACCGTGAAGTTCCGTGTTGCGGGTCGGAGCGTGCGGCAAGACGTGACCGTCACGCCCGCGGGTACCTTGACCGCTGTGAGGGATGCGATCGTCAACGTCAGGAATGCCGCAGCGAGGCATGCGGCGGAGTTGGGGCGAATGGCAGTTGGCATGGGCGTGCCGACGGTCGAGCCGATTGAGCTGAGCGCATGCGCGCACTATCAGGACCTCAAGCGCGGCGGCGCACACGCAACGATCGTCGAGCTACTTGACTCGCTGGCATCCCCCGCGACATTCTGGGCCATCAAAGCCGCGCTCGAAATGCAACGCACGACGGCGATGCAGCGGGACTTGCACTGGCGAGAGTGGCCGGTGGCGGCCGGTGGCGTGACCCGCCGCGCGGTGCCTGACACGCTTCACTTCGCCCCCACGCTGGAGATCACGCAGCCGAGCGCAGGCGTGTTTCAACTGGCCTGGCACGCTGAGCCCGAGGCCCCGGCCCACAAGTGTGCCCATCGGGCGTTTGACGTAGTGCTGCTTGTGACCCGCGCGCATATGCACTGCATCTACGCCCGGTAGCCAACTCACGACGTCGCGCGCGAGCCCATCGGTACGATGCTTGAGTCAGACGCATTTCCACCAGAACCTTCTCGAGATTTTGCAGGGCAGCGCCTCTGCCAAAGCGCCGGTCGCCGTATCGCCGATGTCCTCGCAGCGGTCGACGCAAATGGCCAGCGCTTTGAGCCCATCCATACGCGTCAATTGAGTGCACATTTTTTCCAATACCCGCTCATCGAGTTGTTCGCTCGAACTCAGGTCGAGTCTGACTGGCTCAAGTTCTGAGAATTTGGAAATTTCGACGGCAAGTCACGCGTCGCGCGCGGTCGGGGGGCGTACACCGTCCAAGTGGCACGCATTTGAGGGCGCGCGCGTTTCGGCGCGTCGGGTCAGGGTGACGCTTCGCGCCGCATCGGCCGCGCTGGTGGCCTGCCATGGCGTGCTGACGTTGTCAAAACGTACTTGACGCATAGATGTACAACGCGTCCCTCCGGCAAGGCCTGGATGGACAGCGAGGCGGTATGAATGTCTTATTTATAGAAAGTGTTCGCGGTTACCTCTTTCGTAACGAGGCTACAACGCCCGTTTTCCGCATATCTCTGTTGCAGGCGCGCTATGCGTGCGCACGCGTGGAAGAACAGGGCCCGTCGCGCGCTAAACAGTGATTTTCTTCCCTAAGGCAAAACAATAGGGCCATGCAACAAAACGATGGCCTCGTGCGTGCGGGTTCAATCCGTACACTGGGTCGGGTTGCCGCGCCTGTGCGGCGCTGTGTGAGCCCTGGGGCAGCAAGCCCGTTGGCGCATGGCGGTCACGCCGCTCGCGCACCGAGCGAGGAAACCGTGGGACGACAGCGGCGCGCTGTGCACCGAGGCGGGGTTGTGCGTCCGCGCCATGGCGTACGCCGGGCCGAGGTCCCCGGGGGGCGGACTCACGGCGGCACCGCCCGCGGGCGCGGCGCGACGAGCGGCCCTAAGGCCCCAAACAGAGACAAATGAGGAAACACATATGCGGAAGTTTCTGCTGGCCATCTCGAACTGGAACTTCTGGTTCGACTTTCCGATTGCGACCCGCTGCCCATGTTGCGACGAAAGTAACATCCTGCTGTTCAGCGAGCTGTCGGCGAGGCGGCACGAACGATGGCGGTGTGTGCACTGTGGCGAGACGTATGCGCCGTCGTCGCACGAGCTTGATCACGCCATTACCGCGATGTTCAGTACCCTCTTTGGCATCTGAGAGACGCGCTACAAACGGCTGCGTGGGGGGCCACCCCGGTTCTGAGGTGGATGCGCAAGAGCGATCGCCGTGGACGCCTGGTGGACTGCCGATTCCCCGAGGTTGCCGCGCGATGGCCCCGCATCGCTGAAGTGATTTTATGCATGATTACGAGAGTCGAGTCACGTTTATGAATGCCAAACCACGTCCTGCACCTCGTTATGCGTTCCGTCGCGACCTGCTGGTGGCAACGGCACTCGGTGTGATGCTGATCGCGGTGGGTTACGCCGGGTATCGGGCGCATCTGGTCGGCACGGCCTGTGAGCGTACCGGTGCAACGTCGGCGAAGGCCCGTGCGGCCGCTAAGACGCCCAAGGTGCTCGCGACGATCTACTCGCGCGCCCAAATGAGCGCAGATCGCAAAGCGAGCGGGGAGGGGCAGCCGGTCGTGGCGCGCACACCGATGGGCGCGGATGGCTACTATATTCCTCCTTCAGAGGCGGACATCCCGGACGGTCCCTACGGGGATGCCATTCGGCGAGGGAGCAACATTTTTACGCGAACCGGATTGCATGTGAAAGACCACGTTGGCAATCAGTTGTCATGCGACAACTGTCACCTCGATGCCGGTCGCCGTGCGAATGCGGCGCCGATGTGGGCCGCATATGGCGCGTATCCGGCGTTTCGCGCAACGACGGGGTCAGTGAGTACGTTAGAAGACCGGATCGCGGCGTGCTTCACGTACTCGATGAATGCGCCCGGATCGGTGTCAGGCAAGGCGCCGGCGCCGGGGAGCCAGGTGTATCGTGACTTGGTGACCTACATGGCATGGCTGGCCAATGGGGCACCGGCGGGTGAGAGGCTGCGCGGTGCAGGGTATCCACGGATCAGTAAGCCGTCCGACGGTTACGATCTGAACCGTGGGCGGGTCGTTTTTCGACAGAACTGCGCGCAATGCCACGGTGTGGACGGTCAGGGCAGTCGCGACGGCCAGGGGCACACCACGTTTCCGCCGTTATGGGGGCGAGGGTCTTACAACTGGGGCGCCGGGATGGCGCAGGTTGATATGGCAGCCGCGTTCATCAAGGCCAATATGCCCTTCGGACGGCCAGGCTCGCTCACAGATCAGCAGGCTTGGGATGTGGCCGCCTATATCGATAGCCACGAGCGGCCCAAGGATCCTCGCCAGAACGGTACCGTCGCCCAAGCGGCAAGGAAGGACCATGCAGGGGAGGACAGCTTCTATGGGACGACGCTGCGCGGGCATTTGCTAGGGATCGGAGTCGGTGCGGGCGGGGCCGTTGAGCCGGGTTGATGTGGCCCGAACTCAGCGAGGCGCCCGCGCGTGCGGGGGCGCTTGCGCGGCCCTCCTTCATTGACGCACAAACGCCTTGGGCACCGGGTAGTGCGTCCCGTCGTACTCGATCGGTACGTTAGGGCGTTTCGATGTGTTTTCCTTGCTCTGGCAATCGCCGCGGGTGGGTCGGTTCGTCGTCGTGACGGTCTTCTCACTGACGACGAGTGTGGCATAACCCGATTGACCCGCCGGCCCCACTGAAATCACGCGGGCCGTATCGGTGAAGCTGCCCGCGCAATTGCCATCCCATTGACCGCCGCTGGTTTGTATCGCGAAATTGTCGACGACCTTGCGCAGTGTCGCGCCGTCAATCACGTAAAGGTCCAGTGTCGTTTGCGAGAACGGATTTACGCGCGATGTCCCCGCGTGTTCGGCGCGCACGCCGAACGCCACCACTTGCGGCGCGAGACGCCACGGCGCCGTGTCGAGCGCGAGGCTGCGCAGCACGGTCGCGTCGGACCGGAACGCGGCCTTTTCAAAGTGATGCGCCACGACTTTGCCCGACTCGCTGTTCGCGACCACGATTTCCACGTCATACACCGTGCCCTCGTCAGTGCCGCCCTTTTGCGGCAATGGCAGCACGGCGAGCGTCTGCGAAGGATTCGCTGGCCAGACCTTGCATGCAGCCAGTGCGGTGTCGAGCGCACGCCCGGGCTGCAGTGTGTTCGTCCAGGCGTTCAGGTGGTCCTTGCACTCGGCGAGCGCGAACAAGGGCAGGCAGAGCAGAGTGGCGGTAAGCACAGTACGCATGAGAGGCGGGCCCGTAGCAGAGTCATGATGGCTCTAGTGTGCATGCGAATGAGCTTGACCGGAAGCAAAATCGATGATCGCGCTGCCAGTGTTGCCACAGGCCGTCAGGCTAGGGGCTGCCGAGGGCAGAGATGGTGATGCATAGTGATAAATCGTGATGCGTGAAGATTTGCCGCGGGCTTCCCTATGCGAGAGCATGAGGGCTCCAACAGACAGCCCGTACCAGCGCGATCGTGATGTCGTCCGCAGCCGCCACGGTGGCAGAAAGGCGGGGGGCCTCTCCGCGACGAGACTGGTCGTGCCTACAGCGCGAGGAGCCTTTGATGTCGAGCGTCGATTCTTCCTCACCCGAGGCGGTTTCATTCCAGGGGCAATGTGTGCCGGCCTTTACGCAGGCCCCCGTCGTGCCGCAGTGTGCGAGTCCACTTGGCCCTGGGCAGGCCCCGGCTGCTTCGGCGCCGCTTGCTCCCGCGCCCGGCCCCGTGCTGACATCGGCGGGGGCGCCCGGCAAGGCACCCTATCCGCCGGCGCCAACGCTGCCCACGCTGTCCGGCCCGCAAGGCAGCGGCATTCGTTTCGATTTCAACGAAGGCTGCCGGGTTATGGTGCCCAAGGGCGACTGGAAAGTTTGTCTAAGTGATAGCCATACCGGCAATATCCTGTTCCACACGTCAATGGGAGAGGGCTGTGTGATGAGCGCGAAGAAGTATTTCGTGCCGTTCGAGATCGAGATCAGCAAGAACGGCAAGACAGTCATGCGTCATCGGTATGACGCGCGCGATAAGGACGTGTTGATTATGTTTCCGGTCGGCACGTTAGGCGACCTCGTCGGATGGTTTCCCTATGCCGTGAAGTTCCAGGAAAAGCACCAATGCCGGCTGACGGTATCGATGTCGCCATTGCTCATCCCGCTGTTCAAGGGCGCGTATCCGCACATCGAATTCACCACGCCCGAGCAAGTGAAGGTCGAGCGGTATTACGCGACGTATCGCATCGGCCTGTTCTTTGACGACCACGAATGCGTGTTTCAGCCAAGTGACTTTCGGCATGTTGGACTGCATCGCACGGCCGGGCACATCCTCGGCGTCGATCCCACGGAAATGCCGCCGCTCCTGTCATTGCCTGACGATACGCGTCCGATACAGGAAAAATACGTATGCATCGCGGTACAGGCGTCGACACAATGCAAGTACTGGAATTATCCGGGGGGCTGGAAGGAAATCGTGCAGTTTCTCAAGGAGGCTGGCTACCGGGTGATCTGCATCGATCAGAAATCGACGCATGGTGTGGGCACGACCTGGAACCACATTCCTTGGGGGTGTGAGGACGCAACGGGCGACAGGCCACTGACTGAGCGTGCGCGGTGGCTGCGTCATGCGGATTTTTTTGTCGGCTTGTCGAGTGGCCTGGCGTGGTTGGCGTGGGCGACGGGGACGCCGGTGGTGATGATCAGCGGCTTCACGCACGAGTCAAATGAGTTCGCGACGCCGTATCGCATCATCAACCATCACACCTGCAATAGCTGTTGGAACGACGTAAGGCATCGTTTCGACCATTTCGATTTCATGTGGTGTCCGCGACACAAGGGCACGGCGCGCCAGTTCGAGTGCACTGGCCTGATCACGCCGACCTATGTCAAGAATGTGATTCGTAGCATACCGACCTTCGTCGAGCGTGGTCGGCTTCATCCAACCAGCGTCATGCAGCGTGAGAGCGCTGACACGAACGCGCATCCGGCGCCATACCATGAGAAGGAGGAAGAGACCGTCCAGGCAGTCTAAGGCACGGGCTGCTTGGCATGGGCGTCGCGTCGCGTCCCGCCTGTGTCATTTCGCTCCCCCGTAAGCACGGGCGGGTTGTCGCGTGCACGCCCCCCGTGCACGCGACTTTTTTCGCGCATTCGCTGCGTCAGGCGCCTCTGCCACCCTTCGCCGCCGGGGGCTTTCGGGTCGGTGACGCGTCGGCCGCAGCGGGACGGCATTGTCGCGCCAGCCCGGGGGCACTCGTCCCCCCTCTTACTGTTCAGGATGTCTGCCGTCGTGGCACTGACGCGCGGTCGGGCAGGCCTTCCGGCCATGTCCGTCATACCGACACTTGTTCCGACGCTGACGGTCGGCGTCTCATCGGCGCGTGCGCCGCAGATCGTACCGCGTAGCGAAAACGACGGTTTTACCCGGAGAAGGACTTATGGGATTGCTCGATCACGGCGACTTCCAGTCGGAACTATCCGCAGCCCTCGGGACGCCGCAGAGTGCCGGCGCGCCGTTCGCGGTGTTCACGATTCGACTGCGGCGCGTGCGCCGGATTCGGTTGGCGCTCGGCGATGCCGTTGCCGATTCGCTGTTGCTGGAGGCGGCATTTCGGCTCAGCACGCTCATCGCAGGCACTTCGATGGCGCACCTCGAGGGTGAGCTGTTCTGCTTCTACCGGACACAGAGCGGGGAAGACGAAGCGCGACAGTTTGCGCGGGAGTTGCTCGCGGCATTCCACACGCCGCTGCACACGCATGGCATGGACGTCGTCATCGGCATCAACGTCGGTGTGAGCATCGCGCAGGCGGGAATGAACGGCGCGCAGGCGTTGATGCGCCAAAGCCGTTGCGCACTGGATCGCGCCGCGGCAGGTGGCGAATATTCGATGGAGATCTATACCCCGCGCTTGCAGGCATCCGCGGCACGCCGACTCACTCTGGAGATCGCCCTAAGGCAGGCCATCGAAAGCAATATTGGGCTGAGCGTGCATTACCAGCCGAAAGTTGGCTTGACGTCACGCAAACTATACGGCGTCGAAGCGTTGTGCCGCTGGAATTGTCCGCCGCTCGGCGCGGTGCCGGCAGACGAGTTCATCCCGGTGGCGGAGGAATCGGATTTGATCGAGATGCTCGGATGGCGGGTGTTGGACCAGGTGTGCCAACAGCTGCTTGGGTGGGGGGCCAGCGGTTTTGTACTACCGTGCGTGTCGATCAATCTCTCGGCCCGCCAGCTAAGTAATTCCGATCTGCCCTCAAAGATTCTGCAGTGCACGTCTCGCCATGGCCTGGTGCCGTCCTTGTTCGAGTTCGAGGTCACAGAGTCGGCCATCGTGGAAGATATCAATGTCGCCGCTACCACGCTCGCGCGCTTCCGGTCACTGGGCTTTCGAATTGCCCTTGACGATTTCGGGGCGGCGCACTCGAACCTGCACTATCTTCGAAAGCTCCCGCTCGATAGTCTGAAGATCGACAAGCAGTTCGTCGACGACCTGAGCGCGGAAGGCAAAGGCGAGGCGCTATGCCGGGCGATGTTTCTGATGGCGGACATGCTCAAGCTGCCGGTGATCGTGGAGGGCATCGAGACCGAAGCACAGTGCGCCACGCTGAGCCGGTTGGGGTTCGAATGGGGTCAAGGCTACTACTTCTCGGCCCCGCTGCCCAGCGAGGCGCTGGCGCAACGATGGCTGACGCGCCGCTGAGCATGGTCATGGACCGGAGTTCGACACTCGTTCGACGTGTCACGTTGATGCCGACATAGGTCGTACGATGCGCTCAGCGCCGCGAGCCTGGCGTGTCGTGGCCAGCGCTATGCGTCGTCGGTCCGCGCGGGGCCGTCGATGCGTGCCGTGGTGCCCGGCTTTGACGCCAAGTCGCCCGAGTGAAGTCCGAGCAGGTGCGCAAGCGTGCTTTGCAGCTCCGAGAAGTCGATCGGCTTGCGCAACACGGCGTCGAACGTCGGGCGGCGCAGCGGCGCTTCGCCGGCAACAGGATAGGGCAACGCAGATAACAGCACCACCGGCAGGTCTGGCCGCCAAGCTCGCGCGGCACCCAGTAGCTCGAGGCCGTCCGCGCGAGGCATCAAATGATCGGTGAGCAGCAAATCGGGTCGGCAAGTGAGCGGTGCCGACATGCGCTCGATGACCGCAAGTCCGTCTTGAAAAACCTCAACGGTAAAGCCCAGGGTGCACAGATGGTCTTCCAACAGATGGCGAATGTCGGCCGTATCATCGGCGACCCAGATGAGGCGCCCCGCTCCGTCGATGTCGCGTCCCTGCGCCCTGACGGCCGCGAGGTGATGCTGAGGGACGTCTGCTTCGCTCGCCACGCGTGAGCGTACCGTCACGTGCACGGTGGTGCCGGCGCCCAGCTCGCTCTCGATGCGCAACGTGCCGCCCTGTGCGCTGACCCATTGCTGGGTGATCGCCAGGCCCATGCCGATGCCCGGCTTCCCCTGAGCATTGGCGAGTCGCTTGAACGGCTCGAGTACGCTGCGATGATTTTCCGGTGCGATGCCCGGCCCCGTATCCGAGACCTGGAAGTGCAACGTTACCGAGGGCTCCGGTGCGCCGCCCTGATGGACCGCGACGGCGAGGGTAATGTCACCATCGCTGGTGTACTTGCTTGCGTTGTCCAACAAGTTGACAAGCGCGCGATAGAGACCCTCCGCGTCGAGCACCACCACGGGCGGCGCCTCGGCGTCGATGCGAAACGCGAAGCGATTGCCGTGCCGACGGGCCAGCTCGGCACCCGCCTGTGCGACCGTGTCGAGCAGCGCGTAAAGATAGACGGCGGCGCGTGCATGCGGGTCGGGCACGTGACCACGCGCATAGTCGATCAGATTGTTGACCATGGTCAGCATGTGTTGCGCGCTGCTGCGGATCATACGCGCGCGCTCGGCGCTCGCTGCGCCGTCGCACTGGAGCAGTTCGGCAAAGCCGAGGATCGTGGTGAGCGGCGTGCGAAGATCGTGGCTGATGCTAGCAAGGAAGTCTGCCTTGGCACGATTGGCCTGATGGGCCAACGCCAGCGCCGCGCGCAACTCGGTGGTGCGCTCGAGCACGGCATTTTCCAGGCGCGTTTGTTCGGCCGCGTGGGCGTCCAGAAAGGCATCGAGCGCTGCGGCGTGCGCCGCATACATTTGCGCGGAGCGCCGTGTCGCCAGCGCGCCGACCATCCCGATGACGCACAGTCCAGGAAGCCACGACGTATGCACCGAGCGCAAGGGTGGCCAATCGACGACCGCGTAAAGCTGCAGGAAGTTGAGGACGACGACGATCCAGACCGGGGCGTAGGCGATCAGGAAGACGCGCGCATTGGTGAGATGTCGCCGCCACGCGTCGAGCAGCGAGACGAACCAGCTCGCGTAGAAGAACAGGATGATGCCGTTGGAGTAAATGGTGCCGGAGCGGTAGTCGCCGAACGCGGTCCACAGTGCGCCAAGCAGCAGCAGTACGATAAAGAGTCGGTAGACCCAGTTCCACAGTCGCACGCGCTCCAGGCCGACAAAGGCGAGCGTGACCGCCGCGTAGCAGACGCTGGCGAGGGTGCCAAGCGTGGCCGGTGCGCGCAGCGCCCATGGGCCGCCGCGGTCGAAAATGAATCGATAGAGATATCCCTGCGAGGCCATCGCATACAGCAGCGCTAGCCCCATCCAGATTGCGAGCAGAAGGAAGCTTCGGTCGCGCCAGCTCCAGGCCTGCAAGACGGAGAACACCGCGGCCAGCAGCGCAATGGCTGTGAGCAGGGCGGCGCCCACCAGATCTTCGCCTTCACTCTGGCGATAGGCCGCGGGCTCCCATAAGGTTGGGATAATCTCCACTGCCGAGGCGCTGTAGACCTTGAGTACCCACTGGATGCGCTCACCTGGCGCTAAGGTGATGGGAAAGATGGGCAGCAACGCTTTCACAGGGCGCGCCGCGATCGGGCGCGTATTACCCGCCAAGATTGTCTGTGC
Organism: Pandoraea faecigallinarum; assembly: GCF_001029105.3. NCBI lineage: Bacteria > Pseudomonadati > Pseudomonadota > Betaproteobacteria > Burkholderiales > Burkholderiaceae > Pandoraea > Pandoraea faecigallinarum. Next base: position 102,002 of record NZ_CP011808.2, read on the forward strand.
CGGGCCGGTCCCGTTGGGGAGCATACGGAAGAAGCTGACGGACTGTAGCCGCGCGGCCCCAACCGCTAGCCAGCGCGTGACTGGCGCCTGGCTTGGGTTGCATAGTGTGCCGGTGAGCCAGATGGTGTCGGAGGTGAAGCCAATATTGAGCGCCGACGCAGGCACCACGCGCCAGTCCTCGCGTGCGAGGGCATCGGCTACCGTCAGGCCTTGGCCGTCGACTCGCAGCATCGCCATACGCGCCGGCGCGAGCGACGGTGCCTCGGTGACAACCGTGCACTCGGGCTGCGCCGGTGCGGCGGCCATCACTGCTGATGGCCACAGCCACAGGCCGATCCAAGCGACCCGGCGTGCCCAAACGAAGGCGTCGTAAAGCCGCCGAAGTCCACGGGGGGGGGGCGAGCGGGACGCAGTCGACGATGTGCAGCAGGCTGCAGGCGAGTTATCCCGGGGCGCTGCGCAGGTCCTTGCGGAATTGACTGGGGGCAAGGCCGAAGCGTTGGCGAAATGCGGTGGCGAAATTGGCCGCGCTGCCATAGCCGAGTTCATCGGAAATTTGTTGAACTTCCAAAGTGGTATCCGACAGCAGGCGCAACGCTGTCTTCATGCGCAACTCCCGCAGATAGTCGAACACGGTGACCCCGACACATTGTTTGAACGCCGCATTCAGACGCTTCGCGTTGGTACCGATCGATGCCGCGAGCGCTTGTAGCCCTGGGGGATCGGCGAGGTTCTCGAGCAGACGCGCGCGCGCCGCTTGGTAGAGCACAACGTCGAGCCGGCAGGAAGAAGCGAGCATCGGCGCCTGCGTGGTGTCGTCGGGGCTCTCGCTGGGGCCTGGTCGGAGGTGAATGCACAGGCGCAAACGCAGCTCTTCCAGATCGAACGGGCGGGAGATGTAATCCACCGCCCCGACCATCAAGCCGGCGACCCGTTCTTGGGGAAGCGTTGCCGCCGTCAGAAAGATCACGGGGATATCGCAGGTGGCTGGCGTCGCCTTGAGCAAGCGGCAGGCGGTAATGCCGTCACAACTCGGCATACGCACATCCATCAGGATGGCATCCGGGAGAAGGATCTGCGCCTTATGCACACCCTCGTATCCATCGCTGGCCAGCAAAACGCGGTATCCGAGCACCTCGAGGAACTCGGAGAGCAGTATCCGGCCCCCCTCGTCGTCGTCGACCACAAGGATACGCTGCCCCTGCGAAGCGCTTCGGGGGGGCAGATGGAGAAGTTCGCTCATCTATTGACTAGAACACATCTGGCACGGCCTTTCCCGGGCAATCTCAGCGTAATTGTCCAGGGTCATTCAGGCGAGCCGGGCGTCGAAATGAAGCGAGTATGGTCCGCCGCTGATCGATCCGAGGCCGGTGTGCGGGGCGCACCGAACCTTCGCGGCGCGCTTCCGGTTGGCGGCGCCGGCTTCCGCACGAGCTGCGCGAGCGGCAGAACGTCGTCGTGCGCGTGCCCGTTCCGCGCTCAGTCCCCGGCCCAGTTCCCGGCGTTGGCCACGCTCCAGCTTCGGCACCCACAACTCCCCCCCCCGACTTGACGCTCGACCCTTCACGCTCTGGCACGCCTGTCACGAGAAAGTTCAACCTCGGAGCTCACGGCGATCCATGTGACCGCCGCAGAGCCGCTCGCGCTGATGAGAAAAGATTGCCAGGCGCGCGGCGAGTTCGTGCGTCTCCCTGCGAGGGTTCGCAAAATATTTCCCCACCGCAAAAGTTTTCGACTTGCAGCAAAAGTCTGGGGTGCGCCTGCGCAAATTCGGCGCTTACGCTTGAGCTAGCACGAAACCGGTTGTGGGGCGTAGTCGCTGGCGGGGCGAACTTACGGTCGGCGAAAAAAGTGGAGAAGATCAACATGGATCGCGAATTTATGTCCGAATTCAGGGTGAATGGGAGTGCAGTTTTTTCCCCTAAAGATAATGTGTTCATCAGCGCTGGCATGGGCCGCGCCTTCCCGGTCGCACCGGTGGCGTCGAGGTTGATGCTGTTCCTGTGCTGCCACCCGAATTTGATCGTCAAGCGCAAGGACATTTTTCAGGCGGTTTGGGAAGACTTTGGTTTTGAGGTGTCGCAGGGCAGCATTAATCAGACGATTTTCGTGTTGCGAAGCACGCTCGACGATGTGGGGGTTGGTTCAAGGTGCATACGAACGGTTCCCAGGATCGGCTATTGCCTTCTTGCCGAGGTGGAAAAAATCACGAGCGGCGTCTGCAGCGCACTCTAGTATGCGTACGGCGCGCGAAGTCGTCCAGCAACAGGGAGCACGCCGAGGCGGCCGGGCCCGGGTCCGGAGGCACCGCTTGGCGAGGCGCGCATTACCGCAGGGTGCGAGAGGCACGGCTCACGGTCGACGGCGGCTGAGTCGACCACGGGCAACGCGCCCTGGCTCGACATCAGTCCCGATAACGGTCGACCATCTCGCACGGTAGCCCTGCAGACGACGCTTACAACGTAGCACCGCATAACAGCAAACCGTCGGAGACAAAGCGCGAGAGGCAAACCGCGTCCGTATCGACGCGGCACCGTTTTCAACATGTGTACGAATATACCCGAGCGCGCGCAGGCGGGCTCGAGCGTGCCGATTACGCGCGCACCGATGTATCCGGTGCCGTGCCGGCCTCACCGCTGCGTTGTCGCTACGTCGCGGCTGCCGCCGCGCCATGCCTATTACGCGTGCGTGATGGCTGCGTGAGTGCGTTATCGCCGCCAATTGATGCGAGTGCGGTGGCTGGTGCCGTTGCGGGCGCGCAGGACATTTGTTCGCCCGCGCGAGTTGTGTCAAGCCGCGCCAACGTATCCTCTGCGGCCCGAACGTTGGGAGTCACGTTCCGTGCACACCTTTTGCCGTCGATGGCAGGGCCCGTGTCGCGGCTGGGTAGCCATTTGCCGCGTGCAGCCGCGTGCGGTCGATCAACGGGAACACCCGCTGCGCGGCACGCTGGATGAGCATCATCCGATGCGCAACCGCTAGCGCTTGCGCCGACGGGGAGGTCTCGGGCATCGCCCGCGACGTCACCGGCGGGTCGTGCGCCATGCGGCGCGCTACATCTAACCGGCGGCATTGCAGGGCTATCGAGTCGGTGTTGCGCTGGACGGGACGTCCTTGGCGGATCGCTTCGATCATTGCGCGCGCGAACCAGTCAGCGATGGCAACGACATTCTGTCCTGCTGGCACCTGAACGAGTCCTTGCGCCCCCGAATGGCCGGTGGTCCGCATCATGCGATGCCCGGTGGCCTCTTGGACGGTGGTCTGCTCCGGCGTCGCGAACTCCTCGTCGCCGAACAGGGGAATAGTCCGGTGCGCCGCGAGCAAGGCAGCATGCGCATCGGCACCACTCCTTTGCAATGCCGGCACGAGGCACTCAGCGATTTGATGCACTATTGCGCGGCCGTGATCTTCGTGCGTGCCTTGATGGGACGCTTGGAGCTTCGAAAATTGAATGTCACGTACTCGTCTTCCTTGAGGCCCGAGAACGACAGAACTTCAGGAGGACGGTTTGAGTTTGGGTCGCCGACAAAGCGCCTGGCGAGATAAGCATAATTTTCGCGGCGATTGTTGACGACGCCAAGATTCGGCTGAGCCGTCAGAAGCGTGTGGCGCCTATCACCACGCTCGCTGCAAGGGTTTGCGCGCACGCCCGTCGGCCGTGGCGGCATTTCTGGGTCTATCGTCCGCTCATGAAGCCGGCCAGCGATTCGGCGACGTGACGCCGCGGAGCCCGTGCGCGACGCGAGTGGGCATTTCGGGCACGCGCTCTGCCGCGTCGTCTTCGCCGGAGCCATGCGCCAGCATGGCCGGCGCTTCAGGCGCAGGTGAGTCGGCGCAACGCATCTATACGAACAAAAACGCCGGTGGGCGCTCGAAGGGCGCCGCTGGCGAGAACGGGGGACGACCGCGACGCACCTTGGCGCCGACACACAGCGCGCGAGCACCGCGTGCCTTAATAGGTGCCTTGAGCAAGCTCGGGACGAAGCCCTCACGACGGTGGCCGCGCATCTCTCGTCCGCGGGGATACAGGCGGTGTTGGATAGCTATTGGAACAGACGCAGGAGCGAACTCCTTTTCCCAACATCTAGCACAACCGGACAAGCAATTGCGGGTCGGGCGTATGTTATGCGCACAAGCTGAGACCTACAATATCGCGGCCATCCTCCTGGATGCCGCGGCTAACGGCAGTACGCGCGAGAGGTCTTGGCACTGATCGATCCTGAGCGTGCCAAGCGCGTAGACGCTCTCAGTAGGGCGCAACACGCGCTCGTTCGGGCACAAACCGCTCGCGTTGAGCCCGAAACACCCCGCCGCCTGACGACGACTGCACAAGCCCACAGGTAGATACCTTCGCCAATCCTCCTTTGGCGCAGCGACCTTCGATCGACGGTGCAACTTCTCCTCGGCCACCACCGCCGTGATGCGAGGGATGGACCGGTTCGCCGAGATCTCTTCGCCACGGACTGAAGCTTCAATGAAGTAGATACATGTTGAAACATCGAGAAAATGCGTTTATACTTGTCGATACATTTGGAGGTGAATCATCATGGCAAAGACCGCAACCCTCACAATTCAACAGTGGGGAAACAGCCTGGCTGTTCGTATTCCTGCGGCAGTCGCACGCTCAGCGCACTTCGAAGTTGGACTTGAGGTGGAGGTAACGACCGATGAAGTTGGCGTCACCGTAAAGCCTGTTGGTCCTCGGAAACTCACGCTAGCTGAGAAGCTCGCTAAATTTGACCTGTCAAAGCATGGTGGCGAAGCTATGGCGGCGACACCGGTTGGTGCGGAGGTTCTTTGATGTCGAAGGTTGCTTGGGCACCGGATCGAGGCGACATCATCTGGATCGACTGCAATCCGCAGGTGGGCAGAGAGATGAAGAACATGCACCCGATGCTCGTTTTGTCACCCAAGGTGTTTAACGAGACAACGAGCATCGTCATTGGCCTGCCTATGACAATGGCCGAGTACAACGATACCAATCCGTTCGCGATCAAATTCAAGGGACCGAAGAACGTGACCAGTTACGTACTAGGTCATCAGCCCAAGTCGTTCGACTGGCGCGCTCGCGGTGCGAAGCCTCATCCGTGGAAACAAGCGCCACATGAAGTGTTCGTGGCCGCTTGTGAGCAGTTGAACCAGATCATTTCGATCTGCGAGTGAGAATCTGTCTGGCGTGACGTCGCCCCGCGCCGACCGGAACTCGGGTAATTTTTCCTCACGAGGATTCACATGCGTTTGCTGCTTGCTCTGATTCTCCCCTGGCTGCAATTCTTTACGATCGGACGACCGATGGCCGGGGTTATCTGTTTGCTGCTGCAGCTTACCGTGATCGGCTGGATTCCGGTCGCGATCTGGTCGGTGTATGCGTTGAGCCAGTACAAGGCCGACAAGAAGATCGAGCGCGCGCTCGCGAGCCGTGGCTAACCAAACGGGGAACAAAATGGAAAAAAGCCTTCGCTCACTACGCTGACATATTCGGGGTTTCCTGACAGCCACGCTGGACGCCGGTGACGGGGCGAATTTCACCTCTCAGCAGGTGTATCGTGGCATGGAGGATGGAACGTGGTCTGAGGAGCTGGATAGCGCTGTGCCTGTTGATTTGCGCCGAATGTTGCCCCCGGGGATGGGGCCCAGTTGAGAAGCGTCTGAAGGAGTTTCCGCGACGGGGGCGCTTAGCCCCGCCATCCGCTTCAGCCGTGCCGCTTAATCCAACTCGCGGCCATGCCGGTTTCGCGCGTGCGTTGCCAGATCGTGGTGCGGTGTTCGTCACTCAGTGGCGCAACTTTGAGCACGTCTTTCCATTTCCGCATCGCCGCGTCGACCGTCTCGGATATCGTCCGGCGAAGGATAGCTTCAGGAAGCCCCCACGCGTTCGCCCACGCGCGCACCACCTTTGGCGTGATGACCCGACTCGCCACGTCCGCAGCGAGCTTAAAGCCGTGACCGCTGAACCGGAGCCAGGCGCTGTAGGCAACCATGTCATAGGCTGGCGATAACTCGGCATCCCGAGAGGTGCGGTACAGGAAGCCAAAATTTTTGAGGTGAGCATCCGGGTTTCCCAGCAACTCGTTGACGGTCAGGCGACGAAGGAACTCATGCAGATCGTCCTCGCCCCGGACCGATCGCGCCAGCAGGATCGTGCCGATGTCGGTATAGGAAAGTGCCTTGCTGTACTTGTCGTGCGGCGAAACGGAGGTGACCTGAGCCATGTCCTCGGCGTGCAGCCGACCGTTATGGGTGTTCGCATCCCGATCGAAGCGATGGGCCAGCAGGAAGCGTGTCGAGTCGGTACGCATTTCCTGATCCAGTTGTCCTGCAATGTCACTAAGTGGCAGTAGCGCGTGCTCGCATGTTGCCACCCCCGCGGCCGCGGCTAACAGCAGCGACGTGTGCTCGACTTCCGGCATTTGCGGGTAGTCTGACGCGGGTAGTTTGCCGATGTAATGGCCTCCCTCGTACTTTGAGCGCATAACGTAGCGGCCACCGGCTTCACGCACGAGTGCCACCTTCGGTTGTACGCCTGACAATGAGGTCGATGTCGGCGCAGGCATCTGCACCAAACTCATTTCGTAGCTGTCTCTGCCCTGTGTCAGAAGACGCCCCAACGCCGCTTCGCTAAGCTGCTCTTGATGCGCCTGGACGTTGCCGGGCAGATCGGAACCACATAGGGATAGCAGGCCCAGACTGTCGCTCGGTGCCAGATTGGCCATGTCGACGAGCTGTTTGCGCAATCTGCCCTCGGGCAGCAGGTTTTCGAAGAAGGGGGGCAGCGCCCCCTTGCCATCCCCGCGCGTCTCTTCCAGTGCCGGATCGAGCAACTGGCGGCGGGTGGCAAGTTCGTTCTCGGCTTCGAAGGCCTGCGAGAGGACCGGACGATCGGCCGCTGGCATCTTCGCGTAAGCGTCGTCGAACCGGAAGTAGCTGCGGCCGTCATCAAGGGCGAACAGCGAGCCGACGTCGACGGTGTCAATCTTGATGCGCAGGGAACGGACCAGACTCATCGATAAATTCCAGGAGTAGAAATTGAGGGATACCGGCGCGGTGGGACGGGCGGACACTGGCTGGCCCGCCGGCACGCTCACGGAACTGCGGCTCGTGGGCCGTCGTCGTGGCCGTTGGGGTTGTTGCGCGGGTCGCCGTGGGGCAAAAATTTGGCACGGCTATTCCTCGTCATTTTCGGCCGGCGGCGCGCGTGTTGCGAGCAAGCGCTTGAGCGCGCCGGTGCGCAGGTTCTGGTCCTCGCGCACGATCGCTCCCAGCCCTTGGGGCAAGACCGTCAGATCGAGCTCCAGGGCGTGACACACGGCCAGCAAGGTGCTCAGGCGAGGATTACCCGTGCCGGCCTCCAGCTCACGCAGCGTGACTCTATTGACGGCAGCCTTGGTCGACAGTGCTTGAGCACTCATCTTCCGTGCTATCCGAACTCGCTTGATTTCGCGGCCCAGCGCCGCTGAAGTGGTCATTAGGATAACCAATAAATTGATATGGACATTATGATAACGGGGCTAATATAGTATCGAAATACTATTTTTGGCAAATATGTTGACCATGTTGAATGAAGTGCGCCGGGGGGCGCCCGAGATGTCGGCGCCCGACGGTGAGTTGGACGAACGGCCCATGACGACGATGATGGCAACCTTAGGCCTCTGCACGGGTCAGCAAGACTTCATACCGCAGCACGCAATAGACGCGAGCGGGCAGCCGTTGCCGGGGGGCCGCAAGTGTCCGTGAGCCCGCCCATCGCCATGCACACGGCGGCACCCAGGTGCCGGGTCCGGATCGAACGTCGGGCGTCGACGATGGACTTGGCGCCTAACAGCGCACGTGCATGTGAGCCGACAGCGGATCAGCCCATCCACACGACATTTCGCCACAACCGCTGCGGGAGAGCGGTCTGCCAGCCTTTTCCCGGTCATGCTGACTGTCGGGCTGGTGCGCCCGCGCCGCCCGGGCCACACGCAAGCCGAGTTGGCGAATGCTGCACGGAGCAACCCATGATGGGCGAGCGGGCGCAAAGTGGCTTCGGCTCCATTGGGCAGAGCGCCGTACGTCAACGTGTCGCGGTGCTGGTCTCCAACGACGGCCGCAGTTTCCGCCGCAGCGTTTGCCGCCGCGAGCGGCGCCTCGAGTCCGGCGATGTTCGATTCGAGTATGGCGATCTGCGCATCCGTGGCATCGGAATGGGAACTTGCTCCACGGGGCGAGGAGGACATCGCAATTCGGTGGCCAATCGCTGGGAACGAATAGCGGCGGAGTGACTGTGGCCCGGCAGGTACATTCGGGCGACGCGCGCCCGTGGTCACTGGCAAATACTCACGATAGAGAACACCCGTCGCGCGATGCGTCCCGATACGTCTCCCCGTCCAGCGTTGTTGGCTCCGGAGGACGCTGGCCGGTGGCGCGTCGGTGGGGCCCGCAGCGCGCCGGTCGCTGCCGCGCTGGCGTGCCAATTCCAGCTCGCGCGCGCAGAGCAGTGGGAGAGCAGTGCACACGGCTATATGCTTGCCGGCCTGAGTGAGCCGCAAGCGTACGAGGCGGCTGCAGACGAGTGCGTGTCGGCGCGTCGATTCAAGGCGGCCGCCGCGGCGCACTTACAAGCCGCGGAACGCTACACGTAGCACGGCCACTATTGGGCGGCGGTGCTCGCCTACAAGGACGCCGAAAAAGCCTACCAGTTGGCACAACTACCCCAGGAGGCTGCACCAGCCGCGCGTCAGGGCGTCGACGCCACCTTGAATCTCGCGCGCGCCTATGCGCGAGGCAGCTCGCACGAGAAGGCGAAAGGACTCTACTTTGAGCTCGCGCCAATGCTCGCGCAGGATGGCCAGTGGGAGCGCAGCGTAAACGTCTTTCAGCTTGCCGGCCTGAGCGAGCAGGAAGCCTACGAGGCGGTAGCAACAGCGTGCCGGTTGGATCACCAGTACCTATTGGCCGCCGAATCGTTCAGGCGTGCGGGGCGGCCCGATCTGGCCCAAGCGTGCATCACCGCCTCCCTCGACCGCATTGCATGAAGCATGCCCGGGAGACTGAGAAGACGGGGCGGCGGCGGGATGCTTGAAGTGATTTTTATGGCCACCCGAAGCGCCCCCGGGTTTCCATCGAACGAAAGGCGCCAAGCGAGAACTTGGTTCGTTTCTCGTTATAGTCGCGAATGTGCGAGTCCACGACCTCAATGGACTTGGTCGGTGCTAGCCGTCTGGCATCCCGAAAGTCACGCAGGTGCGCTGCTGACACCGTTGGCAGCCGCCCAAAGCATCCTTCGTTCGCCGCGTTCGGCTCCGGGCTGGACCGGCCAGCGTTTCGTCGACACACACGCGCTGTTTAGCCGAATTGGCTAGAACTCGGTTCGGCCCCATCGGTGACATCGCACCTGCTGAGGCCGAATCGAACGGCATATGGTCGTTACCCCGAAGGCAGTTCAGACCAACAAATACTGGGCGCTGATCGCCACCACCGGTTCCGCGAGATCCATCATCGCGAGACCGAAGTCCCTGCTTAGCGAGGGCTGCCCAGGATTTCCCTAATGCACTGAAGTAAGGCGTCCATTTCCATTCCTTTTCATCTGAAGTGAGTTCTCAGAACGATAGTTGCGCTCGAGATTTTGGCGCACACCGACCGTCGTCAGGGACGCGGCGCGCCGACGGTATCACCTGCTGGTCCCCTTGTGCGCGTTGGCCGTGAGTCAGCCGATCCCCATGGCCGTTACATACTGAGCGGCATACTGAGCGTGTTCGATGACGCTTGGCACCCAGGACAGCAGCGCGTCTCCGTCCGGAATGAAAAACTTGCTAATTGCGTCAGGAAGCGTGAATTCAGACATGAGGTATCTCCAGGTTCAAAGACATGCGGTTCAAGACGGTTGCTGTTGATGCGAAGCCAGAATAGCGCGGCGCCCCCTCACGGTCACCTGCGATAAATCGCAGCGACTGAATCCGCGACGCTATTCCGTCGGTGCTACTACAGGAATGGCAGCGACGCCGGCTTCATCCTGTACATGAGGACGCAGTGCAACGCCAGAGCGATGTCGACGCGCTGTGCGACGCTCTGAAGAACGCGAAGGGCAACTTCCGCAACCCATTCATGTACGCGCCGAACCGCAAGAAGGACGGCATCCGGATCCTGCCGCTGTTGGAGGTGGCTGCGAAGGATGAGCCGCTCAATATTACGAACGTGACGCGCGACGGTCTGCTCGCCGCGCATCGCGTGCCGCCGCAGCTAAACGAACCGCTCAGCGAAGCGCACCGGGCACGCCCACCGCGGCGCGAGGGTGGGAGAAGCGCGGAGCGGCCCAGACGGCAGGGGGCGCCGGGCTCGCCGGTGAGGCGCATTCCGAAAATGTCAGGTATTCACCGGAGTCCGGCCAGGCCGAGGATGCCGACAATGACAGCACCGCTGGCGTCACGGCCTGAGCGTCGGCAACCAAAGTACGGCGCGATTTCGCCCGCGCCGGGCGCGTCGGACACCGCCCTCACGCGCGGCTTTTGAACTCATTTCCCAGGACAGACACCGCATGCCAATCACGACAGGGATTCGCCCGTGGAACCCACCGGACATGACAGAGATCGAGAAAGCGCTGGTCCCGCAAACCGAACTCACCGCCCGGACCGACGCCCAGCTCGCCGACGAATTGGAGGCACGATATTTTGCGCCGCGGGATGATTTGCGTGCCCCGATCGCGTTGAGCTTGGATGGCGATCTGGTGGCAGGCCTGGTGGTTGGGCAGCCCGGCGAGCGCGGCGCCGCGCTCTTGCGCCTACTGGTCTCGCAGATTCGCGCGACCTTGGAGGAAGACGGGGTGCAATGCGACATCGCCCACGTTCAGGCCCGCGATATCGTGAGCTTATTGGCAAGCGCAAAGTTCGTTTCGGCGTATGAACCGCTGGTCACGCCGGATCCAACTGAAGCGCAAGTGAAGTATCAGCAGGCCATCGCCGTGAACCGCATCCGCGGCGCAGTCCGCTTCCACACGACGACCACGTACACGGACAACGCGGCACCGATTCGGGGTCAGGACACCCGGGTGACGCAGGTCGTGGACCTGGCGGTGCTGGTCACAAGCACGCCCGGTGGTTCCCCCCTCAAGCGGGGGCTCGAGGCAGAGGTGACCGCGGCCACAGTGCAACTGGCCGACCCATCTCAACGCGCGGCGATGATCGAGGAGACGGAGCGTCGACTCGGTGTACCGGCCCCGGCGAGCAGTCGCTGGGAACGCCTGACCCGAGCGCTATCCAAACTCTTTGGCGACCGGGGCATTCGGTTCGTCGTGGGCAAGGTGAACGAACTCACGGACCCGGAAATGCTCGCCCGCCCGGCCGGAATCGGTCTCAGCCTCGATGGCGTTTTCGACACACAGGCCTGGTTCGTGCGCTCCGACCTAGCCTACGGGCGCCGGAGACACCACGTGGCCGACTACCGCACCAACGACGTCTACGTCGTGCGCCGAAACGGTACGGAGGTGGACGCCGAGACGCAACGGGCAGTCAATGCCGTGTGCGCGAGCACAATTGCCGAACACCGGGCGGCCTATTTGCGCGACGATCGCTACTTGAACATTCCCGGTTCCTTCTTTCCCTCCTTTACCTGCTGCGTGCTTCCGCTTGAGCAGCGCACCACTCCGCGGGTGGCTTCGCTTGACCCGCGCACCTATGAGCCTGGCAACGCGCGTATCCAGGAGCTCGAACAGGCACAGCCACAGCCCGGCGCCGGGAACGACCCGCTGGTGCTCGCCGTGTGCACCACGCTGGTGGGCGCGCTGTTCCCCGCGCCTGACACGCTGCCTCTTGTCATCGAAGTCAACGGTGAGAACGTCGTGGACCCGCCGCTGCGCGCAGCCTGCACGGCGTTCCACAATCTGGAGCAGATGGCGCTGCCGGGGACACAGGACCACGCGGCCCTCCTTGAGCCGTGGCTGGCAAACCACCGCTTATCGAACTTCGTCGCGCCGGAGCCGCTTACTATAAGGGCGGTGAGAGCGGCTCTGTACGTGTGCGTGATCCATAAGATTTTGAGGGAGCTTCCCGACGACCTTGCGCTGCGACGGCAGGTGCTCGCGACGATCGCTGGCGTGAAGGACGCGGTGCGCCTCATCTGCGATGCCAACGGCCTGCCCAACTTTGTGAACGGGCGCACCCAGCGCAAAATTACGATCTTCGCGCCCCGAGCACATCCGCATCTGCTTGCCGGGCCGGTCAAGGTCAAGTTTAACGAGTCGCTGCACGGGCTCAAGGACCACGGCGGGGTGCGTTTCGGCGACAATCCGGCCAATGTCTTCCCGGAGAATTTGCTGCGCACCGCGATCCAGCTGGTTGCGGGCTCGTTTCGCGTCACTAGCGAGCGCTCCCAAACGACATCGATAAAGTACGAGGCGCGGATAGTGATGAACAACAATGTAAATAACGCCGCCCAACCCGTGCAATGGCGCGCAGGTTGACGACCGATCGACGCTTTCGCCGATGAGGCGAAATGAGGCAAAACGAGGGAAAGTTGACGCTGTGCGGCGCTCCCCTGAAGCACACCCCGAGGTGACCAACCCGCTGCGCGCACTTGTTGGGGCCACCGCCGGCATCTTGGCGGTTGCCCCCAGACGTCGTCAGCGGTGCGGTGACGGCACCGCATGGCTCGGCAACGCGCCACGGCTGAGCGCGTGGACGCCGTTGATTGCACGGTCCGCGATGCCCGCCCCGGTCGCTCGCCCGACGCTGCGACGTTCGTTCGCGCGGCAACCGCTGAACGACACGTCATTCGCCTGCTTCGGCAACGCTCGTACGCCGCTCCCGGCAACGACATTCCCCGTCCTACGATGGACTGCTGCCGGGATCGTAAGCACTTCTGGCCTATGATTGGACCGCTGCCGGAATTAAGACACTTTCCAGCCTCACGCCAAGGCACGTTCAAAGGCCTCGGGACTGATGCCACCCAGATGGGTATGACGGCGGGTTCGATTGTAAAAGACTTCGATGTAATCGAAGATGTCGGCGCGCGCCAGATCACGGGTTTTGTAGACGCGTTTTCGCACGCGCCCCTGTTCAAGATTGCCATTTTCTTTTTCTATGGCGGACGCGATGTGCACGTCTGGCCCACGCGATCTGGGGAAGTCCCATCCATTGACAACAGCGCGTGACACTGGGGGCAATTCAGGCGTTCACCCGGGTCCGGTCGGGGGGCGGGGACGCCCACAATAACAGTCTGACCGTCGCCCTGGTCTGCGCGTCGGCACCCAAGGCACGGCGCGATTTCGCCCACGCCGGGCACGTCGGACACCGCCCTCACGCGCGGCTTTTGAACTCATTTCCCAGGACAGACACCGCATGCCAATCACGACAGGGATTCGCCCGTGGAACCCGCCGGACATGACAGAGATCGAGAAAGCGCTGGTCCCGCAAACCGAACTCACCGCCCGGACCGACGCCCAGCTCGCCGACGAATTGGAGGCACGATATTTTGCGCCGCGGGACGATGTGCGTGTCCCGATCGCGCTGAGCGTGGATGCCGTGGTGGTTGACGCTGTGGGGGGGCTGATCGGCCGGCTGGCGAGCGCGGCGCCGCGCTCTTGAGCGCGCTGATCGTGCAGATCAGCGCGGGCTTGGAACAGGGCGGGGTGCGGCCCGACATCGCCTACGTCCAGGCCCGTGATATCGCGAGCTTGTTGGCATGCGGAAAGTTCCTTTCGGCGTATGAACCGCTGGTCACGCCGGATACAACTGGAGCGCAAGCGCCGCATCAGCAGGCCATCGCCGTGCGCATCATCCACGGCGCAGTTTTCATCCATACGACGGCGACGTTCAAGGACAACGCGGCGCCGAACCAGGATCCGCCCCGGTTGACGCAGGTCGTCGACCTGGAAGTGAAGCTCAGGAGCATGCCGGGTAGGTCGCGCAGCGTGGGGCGGCTCGAGGCAGAAGTGACCAAGGCCACGGTGCAACTGGCCCGCTCGTCTCGGCACGACGCGCTGATCGCAGAGACGAAGCGTCGACTCGGTGTGCCGGCCGCGGCGAGCAGTCGCTGGGAACGCCTGACGCGAGCGCTATCCAAACTCTTTGGCGACCGGGGCATTAGGTTCGTCGCGGGCAATGTGAACGATCTCACGGACCCGGCATTGCTCGCCCGCCCGGCCGGAATTGGCCTCAGCCTCGAGGGCATTGAGGACCCATCCTGGTTCGTGTGCGCAGAGCAAGCCTACGGGCACCGGCGCCATGCCGTAGCGAGCTACCGCAGCGACGAAGACGGTTACGCTTATGTCGTGCGCCGAAACGGTACGGAGGTGGAGGCCGAGACGCAACGGGCAGTCACTGACCTATGCGCGCGCATACTTGCCGCAGATCGGGCAACCCTGTTGCGCCTGGATACTTACGCAAACATTGGAGAACCCCGGTCTTTCTGCGGCGTGCCCGAGCTTGCCGATCGCACCTCTCCCCGGGCGACCCCGCTTCACCCCTACGCCTATGGCCGTGGCAACGAGCACGTCCGGGAGCTCGCAGAGCTCGGTGCCCAGAACGACGCGATGCTGCTCGACGCGGTATGCACCGCGCTGAATGGCGCGCTGTTCCCCGCTCCTGGCACGCACCGTCTTGTCATCGAGGTCGACGGTGAGGACATCGTGGACCAGCACTTGCTCAAGGCCTGCGAGGCGTTAAGCAATCTGGAGCAGCTGGCGCTGGCTAGGCCTCAGGAATTGGCGCCGTCCCTCGCCGCGTGGGTGACAGACTCCGGCTTACCGGGCCCCTGGCCGGATGAGCTTAACATGGCGGCGGTGAAAAGGGCCGTGGTCGGTAGCGTGATCGAGCGGATTAAGCAGGCGCTTCCCGACGACGTTGCTCTGCGACGGCAAGTGCTCGCAACGCTCGCTGGCGCGGACGTCGCGATGCATCGCGTCTGCCAAACGCATGGCCTGCCCACGTTTGAGAACGAGCTCGAGCGGCGCCAAATCACCCTCTCCGCCCGACGAACAAACCCGCGTCTGCTTGACGGTCCGGTCGATATCGCGTTTAACTCGTGGCAGCACACGCTCAGCCCGAACGGCCGGGTGTGTTTCGGCGACGAACCGAACAATGTCTTCCCGGCGCATATGCTGAGCACCGCGATGCTGTTGGCAAAGGCATCATTTAGAGTCACGAACGAGCACTCCAGACTTACCTCGGTCCAGTACGAGGCGCAGCTGGCGCTAGTCGTCGCGAGGAATAACGCCGCACAACCCGGGCAATGACGCCCCCGGTTGGCCGACCTCCGCGGCGAGGGCCGGCGTGCAGGTTGACGACCGTTCGACGCCTTGGCCGTTAACCGGAAATGAGGGGGAGCAGACGCTGCGTGAGCTGCCCCTGAAACTTCGCCTTCCCACCGCTCGAGGATAACCTCGACGCAAAGGAAGGGAATCAGGGATGGTCAAAGGACCGAAACAAATGTACACGGCAGAGTCCACGATGGCTCCGTCCAGCGCGTCAAGCAAGGCCCGGGCTTCATCTTAATGGGCCGGGAACGGGGCATGTCGGAGCAGACGCTTCGCAATTGGCTGAAGACAGACGCCGAAAAACTCGCTCTGGATTGGGTACAGAAAACCCAAGCGGATCACCGTCGATTCCTGCAGCGGTGCCCGGCTGATCCGGAAATCGCCGGGCAGGTCATCCGGGCAATGCGTGTTTGCGGGCAGTTATGGAGCGGCCCCACGTATCTGAGGACACGAGGACTCTCTTAAAATAAGGGATAGTCTCGTGCCTATCAGTCAGCCTAGTGATCACGTGGCGCCCGATCGACGCAAAGAACCTCCCGGCTTCGTTGTCTGGCCCATGTCGACGCGTTCGCGTGAGCGTCCACGCGAGCCCACCGGCACGGTCGTAGTTCCGAGCAAACCTTAAGCGTTGTTTCCCCGCGGTCAGGAGCCGAGTATGGAACGTACCGCTGTGCCCGTCGCGAACGTATCGCTGGTTGAGCGTCGCTCGATCGACGCCATTCCCGACGCCGAGCGCCACGGCCATCTATTCAGTCAATTCACCCTGTGGCTCGGCGCGAACCTGCAAGTCACCGCGGTCGTCGTCGGCGCGCTCGCGGTCGTACTGGGCGGCGACGTCTTATGGTCACTGGTCGGCCTGTTCGTCGGGCAGATTTGCGGCGGTGCGGTGATGGCGCTGCACGGCGCGCAGGGGCCGCAGCTTGGGCTGCCGCAGATGATCTCATGCCGCGTGCAGTTCGGCGTGTATGGTGCGATCGTGCCGCTCTTGCTCGTCTGCGTGATGTACGTCGGCTTCTCGGCCGGTGGAACGGTGCTGGCCGCACAGGCGGTCGCCGAACTGTTGCATGTCAGTCACGCCGCGGCGATTGTGATTTTCTCGCTGTTCGTGACCCTGCTCGCGGGGCTCGGCTATCGCACGATTCACGCGATGGGGCGCCTTTCGAGCATCGTCGGCACGCTCGCGTTCCTGTACCTGTTCGCGAGCCTGCTGAACGGACATGCGTTCGCCGCGCTGCTCGCTAACCGCCATTTCACGCTCGCGTCGTTCCTGCTCGCGATCTCGCTGTCGGCATCGTGGCAGATCGCCTACGGACCTTACGTCGCCGACTATTCGCGCTACCTGCCAAAAACCACGTCACCGGCAAAGACTTTTCTGGCAGTGTTCTGCGGCACCGTGATCGGCGCACAGGTGTCGATGACCTTCGGCGTGCTGGCTGCAGCGCTCGCTGGTGATCGCTTTTCGGGGCATGAGGTCGCGTTCATCGTACAACTCGGCGCAACAGGAGCCATTGCCGCGGTGCTCTATTTCACGGTTGCGCTCGGCAAGCTGACGGTCACGACGCTCAACGCATACGGGAGCGTAATGTCGGTCGCGGCTATCTTGACCGGCTTTGGCGGTCGGTGTGAGATATCACCGCGCACGCGGCTCATATTCGTGCTGCTGAGCGTCGCAGCGTCGAGCGGTATCGCACTCGCTGGTCAGCACGATTTCCTGAAGGCATTTTCGGCGTTCCTGCTGTTCCTGCTCGTGTTCTTCACGCCGTGGAGCGCGATCAATCTTGTCGATTACTACTGGATCACGCGCGCGCGTTACGACGTGCCGGCGCTGTTCGAACCGGACGGGCGCTATGGGCGCTGGAACGTGACGGGCCTTGCTGTCTACGTGGCCGGCGTACTTGTGCAGATGCCGTTTGTCGCGACCGGGTTTTATACGGGGCCGTGGGTCGACGCGCTGGGGGGCGTGGATGTGTCCTGGATCGTCGGCATCGTCGTGCCAGGCCTGCTGTACTACGCGGTGTTGCGCCGACCGCACCGGCGCGGGTGATCGACTGCTTCACGCGCGAATCGCTCGGCTGGCATCTCGTTTCACTCGCCAGCCTCGGTGAATCATACATCCTTGATCCGATTAAAGACCTTCGCCCCATTTGCCCTAACTGCATTCGAGGATCCACCGACCCGATCCACCATCAGCGCCAGTTGACCAGCCCTTGCTTTGTGCATGGGTGGTAAAGGCCTGGCGTCAGGCAACCGGTCGCGAGTGGTAAGCACCGAGCTGTCGCCAGTTCCTGCTTCGACGCCCGCGTCCCACTGATGTGCGTGCGGTCGGTGTCAATAATGTCGTCCACTTTGGCGTCTCGCGCCTTCTTGTCCGGTCCAGCGTGAGCTTTGTTGAAACGTGCGACTTCGCGGTTGTAGAAGGCGATCATGCGGCTCATGTTCGCTGCCATACCATCTTTTGATGCGTTGTAGCACCAGGACTCTCTCGCCGTCGTAACGCCCTGCGTGAAGTTGTGAAACAGTTTTTTGTTATCCCTCTGGACCGGACCCCCTTTCGTAGACATCTACGAGCCATCATTGACGGCCACCGAAGCGCTCAGTATGAGCGGCGAGCGGTATGCAAATGCGTTCAAGACTGAGGCAGTCAAGCAAGTCACCGAACGCGGACACTCGCCGGCGTGGTGACCGTCGCGCTCGTGCCGATTTTCTGGCTGATGAGCGCGCCTACGCGTGCGCGCCGACACGCGAATGCGGCCGGGCGCATCCCGCACGCGCGCCGCTTTCGCCCCGGCTTGCCTCGATGCGGTGCCCGTCAAGTCGCCCACCCACCGACCCCGTCTGCCCACGCTCGCCGTGAGCGCTGTACGCCGCGCGCGCCATTGCGCGCTGAAGCGCTCGGCGGAGGCAATTTCAGGTATTCACCGGAGTCCGGCCGGGCCGAGGACGCTGACAATGTCAGGTGTCATCACGGCCTCCGCCTCGGCATCCCAGATGCGGCGCTTTTTCGCGAGCGCCGCGCGCGCGGCCCTGAGGAGGCGTCGTCCGGTTGTCCCCGCGCGAGAGCGCGAGCGCTAAGTCGAAAACCACCTTGGCGTGGTGCTTTTGAACCAAGCGCCAAGCACAGGCGTGGCATGCCTACGGCGTCGGTGTCCCGCCGGCGCCAATCCAGGACACCGACGGCCCGGGTGCGAAACACGCCATTCGCATAGGGCGCACCGCACGACGCCGAGGTTGGCAATGTACTGAATGGGGGTGACGACGCCTAGCCGAGGGGGCGCCGGCCTGCCGGCGATCGGCGGTGCCCCCGAGCCTTGCCCCCGGTCGTCGCCCCGCGACGTTCAGGCGTCAATAGGAATACATGACAGTCCCGCCGAGACCGCTATGGAATGCGCGGACGACCATGCGCAAAATGCTCCGCCCTAATATCATAGGCGTGCAACCCGTCCATCTGAATAGGTGAACGCTACCGCCTCCGAACACTCGCAGCGCGCGCGGCAAGCGGCGTACGGAACTCGGGACGAGCAGGAAAGAAGCGCCGGCGCATGCGCTTTTGCGTCGGAATACGCATGTTTTGGCGGCACGGGGGAGAAGGGTGGCGGCTCACCGTGGGGGCCATCGAGCTCACGAATGCTTGTACAAGGAACTTTCTTATGACCGGTGGTGTTCACGGGCTCACAACTCACGCCGCCTCTAACGCCCCTCTCGTACCCGGAAATCGTCCCACGGACATCGATGCCGCGCTGAAGGCTGTTAACTTCGACAATGAGCAGGAAGTCAGGGAACTCCATCGGAAAATGTCAGACCAGATGGGAACGCTGGAGCGCTTTTTGGACTGGGCCTTTCACAACGGTGAGCAACGCAAGGCCATGGAGGCCTTCGCTACCCTGGCGCTTTGCAAGGCCGCCGATGACAGGCGGCAGCGGACTGACTTGATTCCGGGAAGCCGTAAAGACGCACTGACGACGTTGGCCGCCTGTATCACGTCCACCGGGGAAACCGCGCTGGTGCAAAGCCTGGACGACAACTATGCAGGCAATGGTTTCGCAAAATGGCTCGCTTATCCCGATCGACTTTGTATGGCCGGCCATGTGCACCGTGCACGAGTTGCTCCCAACGACGCGCAGGACGCGCAGAAGGCCGTGAAATACTACGGCGAGGCCGCAACACTATACGAGAAGGCGGATCGGCACGAGCAGGCGGCAGAGTCCTCCGCGGCGATCGCGGATGTCCACACACGCGCGGGTGCGTACCAGCAGGCCGTGGAAATCTACAGCGAGCTCGTAACAGTCCACACGCAGGCGGCCCGGCCGGTGCATGCCGCCGTCTTGGCGGCCCTCGGGGATGTTCACACGCTGCAGGGTGAGCATGAGAAGGCCGCAAGCGCTTACAAGCAGGCGGGTCGGCCCGAGCTGGCTCAAAAAGCTTTCGAGGCGGCCGCGCAAGCCCACATGGAGACCGCAAAAGTCCATGCGGCGAACGATTCGGTGGAGAAGGCCGCAGACGCCTGCGACGCGGCGGCGCGATGCTACCTAGAGGCGCGGGTGCCCGGGAAGGCCGCCCAAGCCTGGGACGCGGCCGCGCGACTCTACACGGCGATTCATTTGCCGGAGAAGGCCGCACACGCCTATGAGAAGGCCGCAGAGGTCTACATGCGGGCTGGGAAGTACGAGCTGGCCGCAGACGCTTACCACGCGGCCGCGGTAGCCTACAAAGACGGTGGTTTGGCCGAAAAAGCCTCACAAACGTACGCGAAGGCCGCACAAGCCTGGATGGCGGCCGCAGACGCCTACCTGCGGGCGGGTGAGCGCGCGCACGAGCGGGCTGCACAAGCCTACGAGAAGGCCGCCAGAGCCTACGTCGGGGCGGGTCCGCTCGTGCCGGCGGCAGACGCCTACGTCAAGGCCGGACAAACCTATGCGGGGAATCGTCAGCCTCGCCTGGCCGCAGTGGCCTTCGGGCTGGCCGCAAGAGGCTACGCAGAGGCCGGTTTGGACGAAAAGGCGGTAAAAGCCCGCAGGATGGCCGCAGACGCCTACGTAAAGGCCGGGCAAGCGTACGGGGGGAATCGTCAGCACGATCTGGCTGCCGACGCCTACGATACGGCCGCAAAAACCTACCAGTTCATGGGTGCGAAGGACGAGGCGCGTAACGCCTTCAAGATGGCCGGGCAAGCCTACGAAAGCGCGGCAGCAGCCTACGCGGCGAATCATCAGCCCGATCTGGCTGCCGAGGCCTACGATAAGGCCGCCAAAGCCTACGAATCGGCAAGACAGCCGGCGCTGGCTAAAGCAGCCTCACAGCGGGCCGCAGACGAATATGAGAAGGCCGCAGACACCTTTGCGAAGGACCACCAACACGGTGAGGCCGCAAAAAACCGCATCAAGGCCGCAGACTCTTATCTACGGCTGGGGGAACTCAAGAAGGCTATCGCCGCCTACAAGGGGGGCGCGCAAGCCTACGGAAGGGTCGCGCAGGCGTGCGAGAAGGAACATCAGTACAGTGCGGCTGCAGAAGCTCACGAGCACGCCGCCGAGGCCTACAAGCGGCTCAGTTGGTACGTGTCGACACCAGACGTTTCCAGGGCGGTCGCAGACGCTTACAAGGCTGCCGCAGCCGCTTACCAATTGGCTGGCGAGCACGAGCCGGCCGCCGATGATTACAAAGCGGCCGCCGACGCTTATCGGGAGATTGGCGAGCACGAGAAGGCCGCAGATGCCGACAAAATGGCCGCAAAAGCCTATTGGAGCGCTGCAGCCGATGCAGGGGCATTGGGTCTGAATGGTCTGGCCGCACCCGCCTATGACAAGGCCGGTGCCGCCGACACGCGCGCTGGAGAACACGCGCTGGCCGCCAAAGCCCACGAGGCGGCCGCGCGCGCTTACCGTGACGCGGGATTGCCCGAGAAGGCCAAGGACGCCGCCACGCGGGCGGCGGCAGCGTTGGTGCTCGCGGCGGCAAACCCACCCATCGAGAATCCGGACGTTATCGGCCCAGAGGCGACACCGCTGCACCGAAATGACAGGAGCGTGGAGTGGTAGCGAGTCAGGGAGAAGGGCAGTGCGGCGCCGATAGCGCCGGTCGATGCTGATCTGTCGTGGACCTTCTGCCCCCAAGGGCCGGCATACAGGCGTACGCGCTTGGCGTGCGCCCCGCCGCACACGACCACCACCCAGCCGTTTTTGCCCGAGTCCCCGAGGGGGCGACGGTAGGAAGTTTGCCAATATGGCACTCACGATGGCGCGCCCGGTCCTCCGTGAGCGAGTGATCGAGCCATGCCGGTGAGCGCGGCCCGCCGTTGGCGATCCGCCGCGTCATGACCTGGTTGCGCCGGTTCATGTCGTACCGGCAGACGTGGGATCGGCGCTGCCAGTTCTTGAGGAAGTTCCGGGTGGGGTCTGACGCGCGTGGCGGCTTTGCCCCCTGACTTACGGCTCGGCGTCTCCGCGGTCGTTGAGCAGCGTGTCAGCGGTGGCAATGCGAGCGCGACGGCGCGTGACGATGTCGTGGGGCCTGCTCGTTAGCGACGCGGCGGGTGGCGTGAGGTGCCTTGAGGGCGAACAGCGGTGCCGGCACGGCTTGGGAGCAACGCGGACCGCACCGTAGACGCCCAGGTCCCTCGAAGCCAGCATTTGCGCCGCACAGCGCCTTGACGTTCTCGTCGCTCCGCCCCCGAACCAACGTCGCGGTGGCCGCATGACAACCTCCTGTCAAGAGGCTTGAGACACGGGGTATCGCGCGCCGTGTGCCAGGGCACGACAACCCTCGAGACATTTGCCTGCCGCGACTCTCGGCAAGGCGCGGGCATCGCGGTTTGGGTTCCCCCCGCGGTGGCCCCCCGCCGCGTTTCAAATTTCACTAATCAATTTACTGCCCGATTTACTGCCCGATTCCTGGAGCGATGCAGCTCCCAGAATCTCCAACTCTCGTTTTACGATTTTGGAGAAAGCGCACGCCAGCAGTCCGTCATGGAGTGACCATTCTTTGTCAGCTTTGATCGCAGCTAAATTGGTTTCCAAGTTTTCGAAGTCGACGCGAGACAGGAGGGCATTTTGCATATCCGTGTCGTGGGGGCACAACTTCTTGCTATATTCCTTGAGAACCTCTTCGATAGGCTTGCGGGGAAACAGTTTTTCTGCAAGGTGTGTTATTTCCGAGAGTCTGATTATGGTTCCTGTCTGAACGTTTTCAATGACTTTCATATCTCTTTTATGTTCACCATGACTCAGAGTCGGCGCACCTATATTTTTCAATTCTGCATTAAAAGCATGCTCCATCAGCTCGTTGCGAAATTTATTGTAATATAACAAGCCGGAGTTGCCATGCATTTGAACGGCTTTATTCTTGAACACCGCCATCCAGCTTTCTATCGTGCAATTTCCGGAAACTTGAAAGGTTTGGTGCACAGTCCGGTAGTTAGGCTGCGCATCGTTTTTTTTGGGAGGCGCCTTGCTTTCATTGTGAAGAATGATATCGTAAAAACCTTTAACATCAAGTTCCTGGCTATTTACAAATATGTCATGGAGGTAATGAATTTTAGCGGCATCGTAATAAACGGTCAGGCGCGTTTCGAATTTTCTGGTATTGACAATGTTATTGTGATGTTCCAAGCCATCTCCGGAGTTGAAGATGGTAACGGCGTAGCGCCCGCCGTTTGCTTTGGGCGGCAATACTTCAACTTTTATCGAATGACGGGGAATAAGTGGGGTGAAGAGTATGCCATTGCCACTAAATTCCATATTCTTTTCCCACGCAGGCGAGCGGTCCTGTCGGTGGCAGAGCATCCATTGGTGGGCTTGATCGACAAAACCGAGCATGGCTTTCCGATAGCCGGTATACTCGTTAGGGCTTAGGTTGGTATTGAGCGATATATTGTCGGTTTCTTTTGCGATGTGAAGTATGGCGATTTCGGCATACCCACTCGGCGAACTATTGGTAGCGCCCAGCAACATTTGATGGAAGCAGTCGAAGTTTTCTTTGCCTTCGGCGATTTCGATGCAATGCTTGTTCTTTAAGGTTACGTCGATTTTTACACCATCACTGTTGTGAGCTACTCCCTTGCCTCGCGCCACGCCTTCAATCCACGTCCCTTCGAAGCGACTCCCATCGCGCAATACCTGGATGCCCGGCCCGTTCTTTTTGTCCGATCGCCACTCTCCCTTGTAGTGAGTCCCATCCGGATCAGTCTGGCTGCCCGATCCATGCCGAAGGCCATCAATCCAATGTCCTTCATACACGGTTCCATCATGAAAACGAAGCTCGCCGTAGCCGTGTGGTTTGCCGTCTTGCCATTCGCCTATGTACATGCCTGCCCCGGCGACTTTCGCGCGAACACGTTTTGAGGGTAAATCGAGCGTCAGAATTAACGATTTTGCTCCGGAGCGCGTAACATAATCTTGGTGATTTTCTGCGCTTGCGTAAGGCAATATGTTTTCAAGTTTAATTAAATGGTGTTCTGATGTCGATCGAAGCTGGCAATAGTCCTGATCAAGAAAATCCATCTCGTCGTCGTGAAATTCGGCGCCCGACAGGTAGGTGTCATGCAAACATTTATGTAAAGCTGTTATGGTTTCTAATTGACTTCTAGCGTCGGCAATGGTTTCCCTTACATCTTGAACGTCTATCGAACGACATTTGTTTATCATGTTGAAACATTCTTCTAGTGATTCATTCACATCTTTTTTGACGGCTTGATACGCGATTTTTGCCGCCTCGAACGCAGCCATGTTGGTCGTGCATGTTTGTGTTCTTCGGGAAAGCGCTTTTAGGTTTTTTGTAAAAATTTGTGTTTTATGGTTGAAGTCATATTCAACTTGATTCCGTTCACGAGCGTGAGATACACTTGCCGGGTCATCTGTGATGCCCAAGTGTTCGTAAGCCATGTGGGATGCCAACACGTTGTCATGCGCCGCTCTCAATTCGTCAAATTTTTCTCTGAAATCCATGAGAATAAAAAACGCTTCATTCTCTTGTGGCGGTATATCGTCGGCGGGCGGAAGATCGTAGAGTTTGATGGCTTCTATTTCGGCATTTTCATACCGGCTTTTGGCAGTTTTATACTGCGCAAATGATTCGCACAGTCTTTCATGTTGAGCTCGGCGGTTTTCTTCTACCGTAGTGTCATTTGTCGGGCCGCCCTGGGACAGTTGTTGAGCGGCTGCGAGACTTATGCTGTCTGTGATCACGGATCACCCCTTTGGATGGCGCGGGGGCGAAGGCCCGCGTGTTGTCGTGCTGTGCCAGAGCTCACTGCCGGATGCCCGGCGAGCTCCCGGCGCGAACCTTGCAAGTGACTTGCCTACGACGCGGCGGCTTCGGCGCGACAGCTCGGTCGCGGCGACTGGGATGCCGTCTATTGTCGGCATGATCGGGCCGCGCAACTTCGGGCGAACACCTGATTTTGGCGGTGGGCAGGCCGGTGCCTGGGCAAGTGCCGTCGTCAACGCTCGGGAGTCCAGCGGGGAAACCGGGAGCGGGTGGCGGCGAGTCGTGTCCGGCTTATCCGGATCCGCCCGCGAACCAGGCGCTTGCGGCTTTCCCAGCGGTTTGTTCGGTCCTCGCGTCGGCCCTCGTGTCGGCGTTTGTGAGCCCGTCCTGCCAGCAAGCCTTCATGCCGTTCTCTGCGGCCCACGCGGAGGTTAATACGTCCGGTGCCGGCCCCCTCACGGAATTTTTGAACTGGCCTGTTCGTCTCGTCAACGAGGCGTTCATCGAATCCGTGGCTGCCCGTCGTCGGGTTGGAGTAACGCACTAACACGACAAGGCGGCGACCCGGCGCGACGCGGGCACGACCGAAAGCGGAACTTATGGTACGCGACACGCAGTGAGGTCACCTCATGGCTCTGACGAGGCGGCGGTGCAACGGCGCTGGCGTTGGCATGGTGAGCGCGGATCGCGCTGGCCCGCGCCCACGGCGTCCAGAACCCAGCGGTCGCCGCGAAACCGCGGGTCACTGAGCCAACGGTGCCGACGCCGCGTGGGCACGACGGGGGAACCGGAAGGGCAGGGGCTACTCGACGCGTGTGCTCGGATCGATCGACGACGCACGGCGTGACACGCCGGCGGGCGCCCGCGATGCAAATGCGCCTCGCGCCGCGTGCGCCGTTGTGGATCCGGCGAGCCTTTGCGCCTGCCACCGCAGCGCCGAGCAACCTGCAAACGCGCGTGCGATGCGCTGTGCGTCGACACGGTTTGTGCGATCGCACGGCCTGTGCCTCGGTCCGCCGCTGAAGGTGAGGGGGCCGTGCGTCGAGCGGACGCGCGGGGCCCCGGCGTTGGACCGTACGCGGACCGGACTGCGTTAGCGCGCGGCGTTGCCTAGCGCCATACGCACGAGGTCATGTGCCCCGCCCCGCATGATTTGCCACGCTGGACACGACATGGGTGAATGACATCCGTGAACGACATGGGTGAACGACATCGGTGAATGGCCTCGGGTCGTGAATAACGACGGCACGCCTCAGACGCCTTCGATCCACAACGGCTCCGCTCGACATTCGCGTGTGCGTATTCACTTCCCCCCACATCCGCTTCTTGGCGCAACCGCGGGGAACGCGAGTTCGCGACGCTTCGGCCGTTCGTCTGGCAGTCGCCGAGTGTGGACGCCATTCACCGCCCCCGGCGATGAATGGCGCGGCTCACGCCGCAGGCGGCGCACGGGGTGGGCGTCAGAACGTCTGACGCAAGCGAATGGTGCCGCTTTGGGAAAGGTATCCCCCCCCCACTTGCAGCGTGTAGCCGAGGCTGAGCGACAAACGATTGGCCCGCACGAGCGCCACGCCGAGTGCAATGTCGGCCAGATTCGCCACGGGCGGTGCGCCCACCGTGGTGAAGGCCGTCTCGCCCAAAGGGTCGGCGACATAGACGGCGCTGACTTGCTGGCGCTTCGTCACGAACTCGTGCAGCCATTGCACGCGCGCGAACGGCACGATATCGCCGTAAGGACTCGCAAACGTATGCTGGATCTTTAACCCGAGCGCGCTGCGCAGCGAGTTCGTATCCGACGTGCCCACCGCGAGCGCGGCACCGTTGCCCCCCGTCTCCTCATACGATCCTTGCATCAGATAGCTGTAGGTCAGGCTGGCCAGCGGCGTGAGGGTCGTGCGCCCGAGCGCCAACGGAAAGCCGAATTCGGCGCGCGCCATGTATTGCTGTCCCATGAATGACGCATTGGCGCTGCCCTTGAACCCTGGGAAATCCGCCAAGCGAGTGCCGGTGTAACGCTGCCGCACGGCGCCTGCCGAGAGAGTCACATACCAGGGATTGCCGGTGAAGCTCGCATAACCGAGCAGGCCGTAGCCGGTCACCCGCGTCGTACTGCCGGAATTATCGTCCGAGCCCTTGATGACCGCACTGCTGAAGGCGAACGCGCCGCCAGCGACCCAGCGCCCGTCGAGGTCATGGTCGAAGCCGATCATCAAGCCGCCGTAGTTCGCACTGTAGCCACTGACCGAGTCGAGCATGCTCTGGCTCGCGTGGCCGCCGAGCGCTTGTCCCCACACGCCATACTGCGGCGTATTGTCTCCCGTTGCCATGCCGGAGCCAGCGCCGGAGAGGGTGCGCAGTTGGTCGATGTGAACGCCGAGCACGCCGAGCGTGTCGAGCGCGATAGCCCCCGCCGCGCGCGACGCCCCAGCGTGCTGGCCCGGTGCGAGTCGCGCGCCAGCGCGGTTGGCGTCGGCGGTGTTGCCAAGCGCGAGAGAGGCGTTGTACAAATTGAGCAACGCCAGATCCGAGACGCCAGTGTAACGCTGCAGCCCCCCCAGCGACGCCATCGCGACGGGCGTCGTCGGACGCGCCGGCTGCGGAATTTCGGGCACGGGCTGTACCGGGGGTGTCCGCGTCTTGATGGCGGTGTCATCCCCATTGTCGACGGTTTTTCCCGCCGCATTGCCGCCGGTGTCCGAATCGCCGTCGGTGTCTCCATCCTTATCGGCAACGGCTTTTCCATCGGTCTTGGCGCCGGTTTTTCCGTCGGCTTTCCCATCGGCCGTGGCGCCGGCTTTTCCGTCGGCTTTCCCATCGGTCGTGGCGCCGGTTTTTCCGTCGGCTTTCCCCTCGGCAGTGGCGGCGGCTTTTGCATCGGTGTTTCCGTCCGCATGGTCGGCGGTTTTTCCGCCCGGGTTGCGGCAGGTGCTGGCCAGCGGATTCGCGCTGGGGTTTCCTTCCGCGTTGGCGCCGGGATTTTTACCGGTGTCTGTTCCCGGCTTGCCGTCGCGGCTCCCCTGCGAATTGCCGCCGGTAATTTTGCCCGTGTTTCCGCTCGGTTTGCCGTCGGTGTTTCCCTCTGGAATCCCGCAAGGGAGTGCACCGGAAGTGCCGGCGGTGTTGCCATCCATTTTACTGCCGACGGTTGCGCCCGGCTTGCCGGCGATGTTTGCGCCCGGAGTGCCCCCGGGGTTTGTACTCGGGCTGCTGGCGATGGTTGCGCGGGGGCTGCCACCGATGTTCACATCCGGATTCTCGGTGGTGTTTCGCGCCCGCGTTTGCGGCACTTTGACCAGCATGAGCTCGTGATCTTGCGAGCCCGATACCGCGTCGCGCACGACTGCGGCAGCGCCGCTCACTTTCAGGCTGGCAATCCTGTCACTCGGATTGCCAGCCGTGTTCCCCCCGGGCGTTTGCGCAACGCTTTGAAGCGTAAGCACGAGATTTCGCGTCCCCGATGTCGCGTCGCGGACTTCTGCGCCGACGACCTGGGCGTTCATGCCGACAATCCCGTAATTCAATTGCGAGGCGCGGTAATTGACGTCGGGCCCGGCCGCCTGAATGGCCACATACCGTTGCCCTGCCGCGAAGCCGTAGGGCGCACCGGTGCTGGTCAACTTGACACTCGAACCAGGGTCGATCATTGCGTTGCCTGCGACCACGAGTTGCCCATACCCGGTGTCGGACCCAGCGCCTGTCGGCTTCGCCCCACTGGAAACCCCGATGAGCAACGTCGCCCCGCTGGCCTGCGTATAGTCCCCCTCAATGCGCGTCGGCTGGTTCACCTGCAGCGTCGCGCTGACGTTCCTGAGCGCGGGCGCACTGACCGTGTCGTTGAGCAGCAAGTTGCCCGAGGAGAAAAGTACATCCGAGGCGCTTTTGATTACGCCCACGCTCTGATTGAGCCCGGTCAGCGTACCGAACGTCGTGCCCGTTGCGCCCCCGATGGTGAAGGGGGTGGTGCTCTGGTTGACGATCGTCCCGGCGATCACGCCACTGTTGATGAGCTGGCCGATGGTGCCGCTAACGTTGTTGTAAAGGGCCGCCTTCGAGCCCAGCAGGGTGCCGTCATTGACAAACCGCTGTATCGTGCCCGAATTAACGACGCCGTAATCACCGCCTCCGATCACGCCCTGGTTGCTCACCGCACCGATGTTGGCCGTGGCGATGGTGCCGGAGCCATTAACGATAGCCCGACTCCCATTGATCGTGCCGGTTCGCGCGTTGAGGATCTGCCCGATCCCCCCCTTCTCATTGACGATGCCGACCGCATTGGCATGAATGGTCCCGGCATTGGTCAGGGTGTTGATCACTGCCTCGTTCCACACCCCGACCGCGCCCGCCGACGTTGTGTCGCTGCGCCCGATCGTGCCGCTGATGTCGTTGATGAGCGTTGAGATAGTGGCATTGAAGAGACTGCCGTTCTTGAGAGAGGTGCTTATATTTCGAATGGCAATGCCGCTCGCGTCGATTGTCCCGGTATTGATCATTTGCCCGATCGTGCCGGTATTGCCGATGCCCCGCCCCTGGGGGCCGACGATCAGGCCGCTGTTGATTAACGTCCCGAGTTTGGAACCTGTCTCGGCGAGGTGGATGGCGTAGGCGTTGGCGTCCGCCCCGTACCCTGCGATGGTGCCTTGATTGGTCAGTGCACCGATGGTCCCCACGTTCACCTTGACGCCCGCCGAGGTGCCCGAAATCGTGCCGCTGTTCGCCAGCGAATCGATGTTTGCATTTTTATAGATGCCGCTTGCGCCATACCCGGTGCCATCGAGCAGAACGCCGTACTGCGCGGTACCGCCGATGACCGCACCGGCCTGATTGTTCACGGAGGTGATGGTACTACGCTCGTTTACCGTCAGTCCGCTGACAGTGCCAAGAATATTCCCGGCGTTCGTCAGCGTCCCCTGCGAGCCCGAAGCGACGATGCCGTAGGCCACGTCGAGTGTCGAACCCATTGGCGTTACCACGAGCGTGTCGCCATCCCACGCGTACGATTCGAGTCGGTTATTGGAGATCGTCCCTCCTGAACTTCCACGCGTGTTGCCCCCCGTATTGGCGCCAGTACTGCCCCCGGTATTGCCGCGGGTGTTGCCCCCCGGCGTTTGCGAAACGCTCTGTACCGTGAGCACGAGATTTCGCGTGCCCGATGCCGCGTCGAGAACCTCCGCGCCGGCGACCCGGGCGTTCAGCCCGACAATCCCGTAATTGAGGTTCGACGCGTTGTAAATGACCGACGGCCCACTCGTGCGAACCGCTACAAACCGTTGCCCGGCCGCAAAGCCGTAGGGCGCACCGGTGCTGGCCAACTGCACGCTTGTGCCCGCGGCGAGCACGGTGTTGCCTTTGACCACGAGCTGGCCGTACCCCGTATCGGACAAGGCGCCTGTCGGCGTCGCCCCGGCCCAGACCCCGAGCAGCAACGTCGCCGCGCTGGTCTGCAGGTAGTCGCCTTGAATCGTCATCGGCCGATTCACCTGCAGCGTCGCGCCAAGGTTCTTGAGCGCGGGCGCAGTGACCGTGTCGTTGAGCAGCAAGTTGCCTGAGGAGAAAACAACATTCGAGACGCTTTTGATCACGCCCACGTCCTGATTCACACCGGTCAGCGTACCGAATGCCGTGCCCGTTGCCCCCGCGATGGTCAGCTGAATTTTGGATTCGTTGGCGATCGACCCGGCGATCACACCGCTGTTGGTGAACTGGCCGAGGTTGGCGTTAGCCGCGTTAAAGAAAGCCGTCGTGCCCTGGAGGGTGCCGTCGTTGACAAAGCGCGGCATCGTGCCCGAGTTGACGATGCCGAAAAGTTCGCCGCTGATCACGCCTTGGTTGGTGAGCGTACCGATGTAAGCCGAGGAATTCACGATCGCCTGACTCGCATTGATCGTGCCGGTTCGCGCGTTGACGATCTGCCCGATCGACCCCTTCTCATTGACGATGCCGACCGCCCTGGCATTAATGGCGCCGGCATTGGTTAAGCTACCTATGGTTGCCGCCTCATTCCACACCCCGACGCTCAACGCCTTGTCGCTGCGTCCGATGGTTCCGGTGACGTCGTTCACGAGCGACGAGAGCGGGCCCGAGTTTCGCACGCCGCTCACCCCCCCGGTGATCACGCCTCGGTTGGTGAGCGTACCGAGGGTGCCCGAGTTATCGATCGCCCGGTCCCCGTGGATCGAGCCGGTTTGCGCGTTGACGATCTGCCCGATAGTTCCCTTCTCATTGTTGATGCCGAACGCCCCAGCCTTGATCGCGCCGGCATTGGTCAGGGCGTCGAGCGCGCCCTGCTCGAGCATGATGCCTGCCTGGGAGCCGGAAATCGTGCCGCTATTGGCAAGAGAGCCGATCGTTGCGTATTGGTCGACATGAGACGATGATAGGAGGCCGCTCCTGAAAACCCGGCTGCGATGGTTCAGGATGCCGTATTGCCCGGTCCCACCGATGATCCCGCCGGCCTGATTGATGAGGGTCGCGATCGATTCGGTGTTCGTCAGCCCGGCGGTCGAGCCCAGCATCCTCCCGGCGTTCGTGAGCGTACCGCCGGTCGCTATCGTGCCGCTTGAGTTCGAGTTGACGACGCCGTTTGCCGCATCGAAGATCGCGCCCGACGAGGTAATCGAGAGATCCGTTTTGGCGTCCCACGTATAGGTTTCGAATCGGGAATTGACGATCGTGGCGGCAGCCTGCGCCGCGCCCGGCAGCATGACCAATACCGAAGCGGCCGCTACGCTCGCGAGCACGCGCGCCCCCCCCGGGCGTTGCCCCCCAGAACTTGTGCGCTCCGAGACGACTTGCCACACGCCCCGGCATGCATTCCACACCACTCCGTACGTCTTGTTCATCAATCAGGTCCGTTGCTGTTCTTGCCGTGAGAGCGTCGCTCGGACGCTGGTTTCGGGGTTCATGCCGCTAGATGACTTTAGGCAGCCGCCTGAGGACGACGCGCCATGCTCGCCACTCAGCCTTGTCTCATCGCCGTTGCGGCCGCTGCGACGACGACTTCCCATGACGGCGTTCCAGGCATCATGTCCAGCCTGTCTAGGTGTCCGAACCACCCTGCGCACGTCGACACCAAGAAAAAATTGAGTTTCAACGATCGGATTTGGCGCCGCGCGTGCATCAGCAAAACCGCCGGCCCTCTGTCGGCCCCGACCCCTTTGTTTTCCCCCGCTGCCGCGGCGCGCGGCAGCAGCGCAACAAGCGTAGGGACATAAAGAAGCCGTGGCTTGCCGGGGATCCCGCGCAAGTCGTGGCCACGCTCCCCCGCACCGCGGGCCTCGCCTCGCGCGAGCTTGCCTGGCGCTAGGCAAGGCGAATCCATCCGTCGACGCCCGACGATGGTTGCGTGGTTTTGCAGGCGTCGCCAGATGCCCAAACGCCACATGGGTTGCGCGCTCAGGCTCGCTCGCCTTGCGTGACTGCCCACGGCCCTCGTGTGTGGGCGCGGTGCGTCGACGCTTGCCAAAACGTAGGCGTTCGCGCGGGGTGGCGATGCACGCGTGCCCCATGAGCGCGTGCCAAGCCGCGGTGCATGTCTTGCCGCCATTGTCGAGGCAGTGCCACTCACGCCAGCATCAGGCGAACACCTGAAGTGCGCGCCGTTGCCGCTGAGATCGCCCGATCCGTGGCGTGGGCCGCTCGCGCATCGCACGGGGCATCTTCGCGCGCGGCCCGCGGGCCCTGCCTTGAGCGAGCGCATCGAATCCCCGCGTGCGTGCGATTCTCTCGAGTGCCGCGAGCCGGAGCGCGAGTCTGCGGCGGTAAAGCGCGCCTGAGGGCGTCAGCCGGCGTGGGAGCATCCAGCGGCCATCGTTATCGAAATGGAGCCCGCGGGGTTCGTCAACGGCGCTCTCGCGTCATTTCAGGGCCACGGCTTTCATGGGCGCCGTTAAATCGGCACACGCCAGCGCTCTCACCCCTTTGGGCGCGTTGTTCTCATACGCCAGTCAGCCGATGCCCATGGCCGCCACATACTGAGCGGCATATTGGGCGTGTTCGACGACGCTTGGCACAAAGGACGTACACGCATCGCCGGTGGGGAGGGAAAACTTGCCAAGTTCGTCGCGGAGCGTGAATTCGGCCATGAGGAGTTCAGACATGAGCTATCTCCCACTTCAAAGACGTGCGGTTCAAGACGGTGGCTGTTGACGCGACGCCAGAATAGTGGGGGGGCCACTCGCCGTCACCTGAGATAAATCACAGCGCCATCCCGCCGGGGAGACTGAGGATCATGCCCGGGCTAATGGGGCGGGAAAATATGCCAGGGCGAAAGCTTCGCCGCACCGGTGTCGGCGTGAGCGTGGCGACCACCACTCAGTGGGCGCAACGCAGGTGCTTGCTACCACGCTCGGTCGCTTAGAGCCGGTTTACGATCTCCTGAGCAGCAGTGCCAAAAAGGCGAGATGGACAAACTGCAAGCTGGTGTTGAGCAAACGCTCACAGTTCTTCCATAAGCGCCGGTTCTTCTCCAGCCAGGCGAAACTGCGCTCGACGACCCAACGCTGCGGCAGGACCTTGAAAGTATGCAGTTCGCTGCGTTTGGCGATCTGCACCGTGACCCGCTCGCCCAAGATCTCGCGCACGCCCTGCGCGAAGGGTTCGCCCACGTAACCGCCATCGACCAGCACACTTTGCACCTGTCCCAAGCGAGGCTTGCCGTGCTCGAACGCCAGCAACGCTCCTTTGCGATCGTTCACCTCGGCAGTGGTTACCGCCACGGCGTGCGGTAAGCCCTGCGTGTCTACGGCAATATGACGCTTGATGCCCGACACCTTCTTGCCCGCGTCATAACCCTTATGCGCTGCCGTGTCAGTGTTCTTCACGCTCTGCGCGTCCACGATCAAGAACGTCGTGCTGGCGCTGCGTCCCTGTCTTGTGCGCGCCGCGCCAACCTGATTTTTTGAGTGCCTGCTCCAGCACGCTCACGCCGTGCTGGTCAGGCTGACTCCATTTGCTGAAATACGCGTAGACGGTTTGCCACTTGGGAAACTCGCTGGGCAAGAAGCGCCATTGGCAACCGGTACGCAACAGATACAGCACCGCGCAAAACACCTCGTACAAGTCCACCGTCGTGGGCTTCGTGCGCCGGCGCACGCTGCGCAACAGCGGCTCGATCTCCGAGAACTTCTCTCGGCTTATGTCACTCGCGTATTTCTTTCTCGTCATCCTCGAATTATCAGGGATGACCAGAAGATCGCAAACACGTTCTTAGGCCCCTGAGCCTTTACCCCTGGATTTGCGCGTTGCCGCGCGTCCGCCGCTTGTATGACGCCGCGCGCGTCACAGGCCCCGTGTCGGACCCCCGGGAGCGACCTGCACGCGCGCCGTTCGGCGCGATCAAACCACCCGCATATGCGCGGCGATCCGCTTGCCGTCGCCGTAAAAGGGACCGTGCCCGTTGGACGGGACGTGCCGCCCGCAACGGGCGATATCGGAGTGAATCTCGCTAACGCCGGGGCGTGCACGCGTGTCTGCTCCCGCGTCATTCGAGGTGCGCGCGCGCTCACGGTAGTGGCCCCCGCCAAATTCCATAAATCCGGCTTTCCCACCGAATTCCGAAAGAAATGCCCCGTGTCATGGCGTAGAACGGAATCACATGCCGTGTGTCGTGTGTCGTGTATCGCGCATCACGGGCTACGGGTTACACGCTGAGTGCCTGTCGGCGCCCGCCAGCGCCTTGCCGGCCCGAGCGCCGCACTGGCGGCGCGCTGAACAACGCGCGGTAGTCCGCGCGCCTCGGGCATGGGAATCGGATCGTGCCGAAGGCGCTATCGCTGGAGCCTGACGTTGATCAATCGGGCAAAACGCAACGATGGACGGGCCCGTCGAAAAATCCCGAAATGAGGAAACGTGTAATGGGCACTTGGCTGGCAAGCACAAGACTTACCAACTTTTCTGTTCGGGTTGGGGCAATACCGGATACGGCAAACTTGGTTGGGGTTTGCCTCGAGGGGGCACGCGATGTGGGTGTCCGAGGCGTTGCCGGCGACGAATTCAGGTCTTCACCTTATGCCGTGCGCCTTGGTAACGCCGACAATGGAGCATAGGCCATTGAACGCGGCCCGCGCTTCACTGAGTGCTGCGTCGGGGCTACGGCCCGGCGCCGGACGCGTGTCCAGCATTCCCCAGAACTGAGACGAAGGAAGGAACCCCAATGCGTAAATCCCCTCAATCGGTACAGCCCCTGCTCCAGGAAGTCACTAAGCAAGCGCACGTCATCCAGACGCTGATGAATAACATCGAGGGCTTGCAGCAGGAGCTCGTGCAGCTTCAGGAACGTGCCAAGACCGACCCGCAGGCCCGTGCCCGCTTCGAGCGGGTGCAACACGCGTTGAACCACGGCGAACTGGCCGCGGTGTTTCATCGGCTGTCTGCGTGGGCGGACGCCCTTGAACAACATCTTAAGACGGCGCCGAAACAGCTGTCTTCCCCCACTGCCGCGACGCCTGACACGCCGGCGCCGGCGCGCAAGTCCGGCGCCAAGTCCGGCCCCAAGTCGGGCCGCACTTTCGTTTAACTGCCTCAGGAGCGCAGCCCCATGCCCAACGCAATCTCCAGCGCTCACGCCGTGAGCGTCGCGCAACCCGTCGATAAACACGCGAACCTCGCGACCGTCGAGGGAGCCGTAAGTCTGTGCAGAAGAGTCCTGGAGGTGATGGCAAAGCTCCAGGACTTCCATAACGTCAAGGTGCTCGACACAGCTAATCGTCTGGAGAAGGACGCAGAGCGTGCCAATGCCTCCAAGTCAAAGGCCAACGAGCTCGACGCTATCATCGCCACCTTAAAGGAGCCCGGTAAAACAGCCGCCCTGCCGGGCTCCGTGGAGAAGTATATGGAAGACTTTGGCATCCTGGTCCGGGCGGCGCCCATTACCCCCGCAGCCCCGTCGGCCACCCCCGCCCCGGCGGCGAGCGCGGGCCCGGCGGACGACGCCTTTTTGCAAGGGTTGAAAGGTCCGGCGAGCGCCGCCCCTGCGGCAGGGGCCACCGCGCTGGCGCCAGCGCCAGCGTCCGGCGGCACGTCACTCCGGGAGTACCTGGTGGAGATCAAGCAGGACAAGGGCCCGCACCAATTGACCCTGGCGCAGTTCGGGATGATCAAAAGCGCGCTCGACGCCGACTCCCAAAAATGGGGGGACCTGAACGCGAAGAACATGATGTTCCTCCAGAACTATTTGCAACAGAGTAACACCCTCATGACCGCGCAATCGAACACCGCCAATGCGACCAATGACATGAATAAATCTATCGTGGCCAACATCAGGTAAAGGGGATGACGATGTCCGAACCCGACGATCTCGCGCCGGTGGGTGCGCACGTTCGCGCAGCCGGCACGACCCTCAGCGCGACCGGCCTGGACCCGGGCGACCTCGATTGCGTCTACGCCTATGCTTGCCAGTTGTTCGACGCGAGCGATTACGCAGGGGCTAAGCGCTTCTATCTGCTGCTCGTGCGGCTCTCGCCCTGGCAATTCGACTACTGGTTGGCACTGGGCCTCGCGTGCCAGCGGAGCGCGGAGCACGAAGACGCCTTGTTCTGCTTTGGTCAAGCCGGTCTGCTGCGCCACGACGACCCGCGCCCGGCCTACCATGCCGGACTTAGCCATCAACTTGCTGGCGACCCCAAGCGCGCGCACGAGGCCTTTACCGCCGCGCTCAAGGGCTGCGCCGAGCGCCCCGAGTACGCCGGATTCGCCGCTGAAGTCGAGCGGCAGGCGGGGTGCGCGCTTCTGAAGGCAAGCCTATGAAATCGACCTCCCTCGAGTCGCCCGCCCTGCGCGCGCTCGGCGCTGCGCCCAGCCGCGGCGGCGCTACCGATGCTGAGGGCCTGCCGGTGGGCGCCGGTGCGCTGCACCCGCGCGCCCCGCTCGGTGCGTACGAGCCGTCGGCTCAGCGCGCCGACGGCTTGCACAGCCCGCCGCCGCCGCGCGAGCCCGTGACGCTGGTGGGGGCCGAACAGGCCCTCGACCGTCTGCTGCACGCCGCTTTCGACGACGACGCGCGGGGCCTGCGCTTGACGCGGCAGCAGCTCGAAGGGCTGACGCCCGAGGGCTGGATCACGTTCCTCGCGCTGATGAACACGGCGCAAAATGGCCAGCTCGCTCAGCTCGAGGCCAAGGCGATGGAAATCCACGCCAACGCCATGCAGATGTGCCGCGCCGAACAGGCGAAGGAGCTGCTCAAGCAGGGCGAGAACGGCAAAGCGCAGGCGGCTAACGCAAAGAGCAGCACCGACTGGGCCTTCATCGCCAACGTGGCCCTGGCTCTGGTCACGCTCGTAAGCGGCACGTTAAAAACCGCCGCGGGCGCTAACCACGCCTCGGGCTTCTGTGAGCTGTTCGCCGGCGGCTTCGCCCTGGCGAAGATTGTCGCCACGTGCAGGGCACAAGCGGCCGGGAACGCAGAAGAGGCGAAGCATTGGAACCAGGAAGCCGAAAAGTTCAGCGATCTGGAGACCAAATTCCTGGGCTTCAGCATGGCAATTGACGTCCTCTCCGTCGGGCGTGTTGTCGCGGCGGGCAAGCTCATCGCCGACGCCACCAAGACGCAGCTCGGCAATGCGACCACGTTGAAAAACATCGTCGGGGATTCCCTCACCGCCAGCAAACAGGTGACCCGCGACGCCATCAAGCTCGAGGCCGCGAACGTGGGCCAGGCCGTGGCGGGCACGGTCGAGGCCGATGTCACCGCGAGCATCCGCGCGTCGTTTGGAACGATGGGCAGGAGCCTCGGAGAGGCGCAATTTACGAAGCTGTTCAACCGGATGGGTATCGAACAAATGGTGACGCGCGCCGTGCAGGGTGCGGTGACCCGATCGGTCAAATCCGCGGCCACGACCGGCGTCGCCGAGACCGAAAACCTGGTCAAGGAGATCGCCAGGCAGGTCGAGCGCCAAGCCTGGGGCGCGGGCGCTCGTGCCGCCCTGTGGAACACGCCAAACACCATCAAGCGCGTCGCCAGCGCGGGCATCGTGGGCGGGCGCAGCATCGCGGAAGGTGTGATCGAACTGCGCCAGAACAAACTGCAGTTAGAACTGCAGAAGTCGCTCATCGACGCCCGCTTCCTGCAGTATCTGATCGACGATTTTCAGCAAGCCAGCAAGAGCGCTTTGGACGGCCTGAAGCGCGCCAATACGCGCACCACCGATATGCAGGCGTCCCTGATGGAGCAGTCGGCCCTACACGGCAGAATGCTCCAGGGCATTGCCGGCGTCGCCCACACCACCGCTTAATCTCTCAAGGACATCGCCATGACCCGGATCAATTCCAACTCCAACGCCAGTTTCAGCCACAGCATTGCTGAGCCCGCCCAGGGCAGCGGCCACGCCCCCGCCGCCGCTGCCGCGCGCAACACCGCCGGGGTCGGCACGATCACGGCGGTGGCCGAGCAATACCGCGACGTGGTAACCGGCGCCCAAATCAACGCATCCCAGATCATGGAGTTCGTATGCAAAGTCAAAGGCGCTCAGCGCGACATTGAGAACCTGAACAAACAGCAACTGCAAAAGGCTTCGACAGAAACGCGGGTTGAGATGGTCCAGGCGAGGATCGCGGCTGCCGAAATCGGCACCGAGGGCAGCAACAAAAGCGCCAAGGGCCAGATTATCGAGGGCGCCATCCAGGCAGGCGTCGGGGCGTTGTCGACCGCGGGGGCGGCCAAAGATTCTGCGATGCAACATATCGCCCCCGTTGGCAGCGGGGCCAGCA
Source organism: Pandoraea faecigallinarum (assembly GCF_001029105.3). Classification (NCBI taxonomy): domain Bacteria; kingdom Pseudomonadati; phylum Pseudomonadota; class Betaproteobacteria; order Burkholderiales; family Burkholderiaceae; genus Pandoraea; species Pandoraea faecigallinarum. The sequence continues at coordinate 140,130 of NZ_CP011808.2, forward strand.
GCCTGGTGCACGGCGTGGTAGCCCTAAAGGCCAACGCGGACCTGCTCAAGGACAAGACAATTCAGGCGCAGGTCAGTTTTTTGGAGAAACTCGACGAAATCCTCACCGTCGGCGTGAGGGACGCAAGTGAGGGCTCGAAGGGCTCTTCAGAGAACGTCCTCACTGTCGCGAGGGACCTGACGCAATTCACTCAAGGTTTTTTTAACGCCATCATTATGAGAGGTTAGCGTTACGAGACTCACGCGCGCGCCACCGGGTGCCGGGCGAGCGCAGCTCGCGCGGCTGACCGGCGCGTTCGCCGACGCGGCAGCGCATGCCATATTTTCGCCACACGCTCGAGCGGCTCAAGGTGGCGCGCGGCGCTGGAACCGATGTCGGGCGGGCCGTCGAGTCCGTCAAGCGTGGTGGGCGTGAGGGGCATGATCGCGTAATCAGGAAAGGCGCGTGGCCCGCGTATCTCCGACGCACCCCCAGAATGAGACGGCACGACCGGCGCGGCACGGGAAGGTCAGGGCAAACGCCGCGAGCGTCGCGGCCGCGCGGCTCGCGCCATTCGTGGTGCTTCGTTCGTAGGGCGAGGCGACGCCGCGCGTGCGCTCCGCCGTTCGTCTTGTTCGCCGCGGGTGGGGGCGCGGCGCGCCAGAGCACCCGTGAGTGCCGCGCGCGCGGTGTGCCCCAGGCGCGGCGGCGCGGGAGCCCTGAGACGCGACGTTCGTTCGTCGCGCTGCCGTGGCGTTCGCCTCGTCCACTCCGTCCACCCGGTTTAGCTCGTCCGACGCGCACGATGCGCGCGCAACCCCGCGCGCGTTCGGCGGGGCTCGTGATATGCTCGATGCAGTTAACAGTCAAGCGAGGGCGGCGTGCTGCCCAAACTCTGCCTACAGATGACGGAACTCGACTTGTTTGCCCCGGGGGTGGGGGACTGGGAGACCGACCCCCTCGCGGCGTTCGAGGCGTGGCTCGCGGCGCGTAAAGGCCGCAAAGGGCCCGCCGGTGCCGGCCTGCGCGCGTCCTCCGCGAGCGTCTATCGCGCCCAATGGTCGGCGTTCGTGCGCTACTTGGCGCAACCTCCACGTACGCAACTCACGCACGTGGGCGAGGCCGACATCAGTCGCTATCTTGCCGGCTTACATCTCGAAAATCGACAGCAACGCGCACGCATTCGCAAGTTGATCGAGCGTGTGCTGGACGAGGTGTATCGCGCGCAGGCCCGCTCGGGGACGCCCAATCCTGCGCGGCGCGCGCTGGTCGAGCCGTCGTGCGTGTGGAAAGACGTGCAAGGCAATCGGCCGACACCGTTCTTGCGTGCCGACGCGTTGGAGCAGTTGTGGGGATATATGGAATGCGCCCCGATGGCTGCTGAACATCATGGGCAATGGAAGGAGGCGAGAGATGTAGCGCTTACCGCAGCGTATCTAGGGGCAGGGGTGAAGGTGGGCGATAGTCTACGTTTGACTGTTAACTGCATTCATGAGGATCTGGCGTGGCTCGACGTGAAGCATCCCGGCTCCCAGTACGCCTATCGCGCCAAGTTGCTGCGCGGCGCGACGCAGGTGCTGGCCCGCTGGTTGCGCGTGCGCGCGCACGCCGGTACATTGGGCCCGCTGCTTTTTCCCGGTGGACTCGACGGGCGCCCCATGCATAGTGTGACGGCGCTGCGCGCGGTGCGCGCCACCGCCACACGTGCGGGCATCGCCTGCGAGCATACGGAACGCCTGAGCCCCCAAACGCTACGCAATACCTACGCGGCGACGCTGCTCGCCCAAGGCGAGACCGATTTAGCACTGTGCAACACCTTGGGATTCGCCGAGCTGGTGAGCGCGACTCGATTGCGCGCGGCGTGGGACGCGTGGCGAGCGCAGCCGGCGCCCACACCGTAGCCCTCACCCGACGCCGCTGGACGAACGCGAGGGCGCTGCCCCCACGGGCGGCCAGATGCCGTACCGGGGGCATGGCATGCGGTTAGCCTTCGGACGTCGCGCCTTGCCGCGCCAACGCCGAACCACTGCGGGTGCCCCGCGCCCCGGGCGCACCGTTCAGACGTCGTGCGTCCGGGTATTCCAGGCGCCCCGCCACGGGAGGTCAGGGCGAGCGCGGCGCTACTCCTGCTCGGGCTGCTCGGCGGCGATCAGTGTGAGTTTCTCCTGCTCGCGCAGGTTGCGACGCAGCGCCGCCTCCTGTTCGACGCGCGTGCGCGCGAGCTCGTGCCGCGCCGCGATCACGCCGTCGCGCTCACGCGCCAGGGCTTGCCCTTCGCTGTCAAGTCGGGCGAGCGCGGCGCGCAGCAGGTCGAGTTCTCGAGGCTCGTAAGCCCCGCCTTGCCCGGTGCGCGTGCGCAACTCGCGATACACGGCCTCGCGGCGCACTTGCAACGCCTCCTGGCGCGCACACAGGGCCTTTTCCTCGTCATCGAGCTGAGCGAGCGCGCGATGTATATTGCGCTCGCGCCGGCGCTTGATCTCCAACAACTGGCTCAGCACGGCAACCCCACCGTGTCCGAGAGCGCCGCGCACGTGAGTTCGAAGTCGACGTGCTCATCCACGCGTTGGCACAACAGGGCGGCGATCTGCGTGCGGCGCGCGATCGCGTCGTCGGCATCGGCGTCTTGCCCGGCCCGGTATTCGCCCACGCGCACCAGTAGCTCGATCTCGCGCCACGCCGCCATGAGTTGGCGCAGGCGCGCGGCGGCGGCGCGGTGCTCAGGCTCGGCCACCTGATGCATCACGCGACTAATGCTGGCCAGCACGTCGATCGCCGGATAGTGATTGGCCTCGGCGAGCTTGCGCGAGAGCACGATATGGCCGTCGAGCAGCGAGCGCACCTCTTCGGCGAGCGCGTCCGCCTTGTCGTCCACCAGGACCGTGTAAAAGGCGGTAATACTGCCGCGTGCCGCCGGGCCCGCACGCTCGAGCAGCCGCGGCAGGCGCGCGTAGAGACTCGGCGGGTAGCCGCCCGCGACGATCGGCTCGCCCGCGGCCAGCGCGATCTCGCGCACCGCGCGCGCGTAGCGCGTGAGCGAATCAATCAGCAACAACACGTTTTTACCCTGATCGCGAAAATGTTCGGCGATGGCCGTGGCGGTGGCGGCCGCTTTGAGCCGCTCGAGCGCCGGGCGGTCCGAGGTGGCCACCACGGCCACACTGCGCGCGCGCGTCGCGGCGCTGAGCACATGCTCCAGGAATTCGCGGACCTCGCGGCCGCGCTCGCCGATGAGCCCGAGCACCACCACGTCGGCGTCGCTGCCCGCGGCGAGCATGCCCAGCAGCGTGCTCTTGCCGCATCCGGCCGGCGCAAAGATGCCCAGGCGCTGGCCTACGCCCACGGTGAGTGCCGCGTCGATCGCGCGCACGCCCATCGCCAGACGCGTGCCGATCACCTGGCGCTGCATCGGGTCGGGCGGCTCGGCGTCGATGTCGCGGCGACGCTCGAACTGCGGTGTCGGTAGCCCGTCGATCGGGCGACCCAGCGCATCGACCACGCGGCCTAACAGCGCGTCGCCCACGCCCACGTCCGCGCGCCGGCCCGTGGGCTCGACCCACTGACCGGCCGTCATGCCCAGCGGCTCGCGATACGGCGAGAGCAGCGCCTCATGGTCGTGCACGGCAATGACTTCGGCAGGCTCGCCGTCGGGCAGCGTGCACAGCTCGCCCAGGCCGACGCCGGGCAAGTGCGCGCGCAGCAGCGTGGCACCCACCTCGGAGAGCCGGCCCTCAAGCCGCATGGGCGGCGCGGCGCACAGCTCAGGCGGCTCCAGGGCACCCAGCGCCTCGAGCGCATCGCACCACTCAGGCAAACGCATCGGCGTCTCCTTCCCCTATGAGTTCCACATGACCTAACACCTTGAGCTCGGCCTCGTCCTCCAGATCCTGGAACGAGAGCACCGGCACCGCGAACAGGTCCTTCTCAATGAGCTTGCGCACGAAGCGGCGCACGTCGATCGCAGTGACCAGGGCCAGGCCCGCCGTGCCGCTTTGCGCCAGCGCGCCGCGAATCTCGGCGACGATCGCCTGGTTCTCCTCGGGGGCGAGCGCGGAGTATGAGCCGGCCGAGGTCTGGCGAATCGATTCGCGAATGGTCTGTTCGATATGATTGCCGATCACCCAGGCGCGCACCCACGGCTGACCGCGGCGCTGACGCCCGACGATGTGGCGACGCAACCCCAGCCGAGCATATTCCGCGAGCATCAGCGGGTCTTTCTCGCGCGGGGCCCACTCCACCAGCGCCTCGAACACCGCGCGCAGGTCGCGAATCGATACGCCTTCGGCCACCAGCCGTTGCAGCACGTCGGCCACGCGGCTCACGGGCAACTGGCGTTGCAGCTCCTTGACCAGCTCGCCGTAGCGCTGCTCCATCTGGTCCATCAGGTAGCGGGCCTCCTGCACACCGATGAGCTCGGAGGCGTAGCGATCGAGCGCGAGCGACACCAGGTACACCACCCGGTCCGCCCCCTGGTGCACCGTATGGCCCAACGCCGCCAGACCGTCGGCCTGGTCCGGTGCGACCCACTGCAGTGTGATGCCGCCAAACGGCAGCGTGTCTTGCGCGGCCGCCTGCGGCAGCGCCGGCGTGCCCGCGTCGAGCAGCAGCCAGGGGCGCACCTCCAGTTGCAGCACCGGCTCCTGATACAACAGGAACGTCATGTGACGCGGCGCCAGACTCGCGTCGGCCTGCAATTGAATGTCCGGCAGCGGCAACCCCGATTGCTCGAGCTTACGCGTGCGCAGCGCCGCCAGCCCGAGCGCGAGCGCGCCGTCTTGCGCGAGCTCCGGATGCACCCGCAAGAGCAGCGGCACGGCCCCGATGTCGGGCGTGGCACCCGCACCCGGCGCGTCCTCCTGCGCGTCATCGCCGCCGGAGGCCGACCCGACGCGGCGCGCGCGGCGCTGCACCCACCACGTGACGAGCGCGACGCTCGCAGCCAAGGGCAGGAACACGAACACGGGAAAGCCCGGCAGCGCGGCAAACAGCACCAGCACCGCGGCGACGATCCACAGCGCTTCGCGCTGGCGCAGAATTTGTGCGGAGAGTTCGTCGGCCAGATTGCGGCGCGTCTCGCCCGGCACGCGCGTGACGATGATACCGGCGGCGATCGAGATCAACAGCGCCGGAATCTGCGCAATCAGTCCGTCGCCCACGGAGAGAATCGCATACGTGGCCACGGCCTCCTCGGCGCTCATGCCGTGCATGAACACCCCCACGCAGATGCCGCCGAAGATATTGACCAGGATGACGATGATGGAGGCGATCGCGTCGCCTTTGACAAACTTCATCGCCCCATCCATGGCGCCGTACAGCTGGCTCTCCTTTTGCACCGTCGCGCGCTGACGACGCGCTTCGGTCGCGTCGATGACGCCCGCGCGCAGGTCGCCGTCGATACTCATCTGCTTGCCCGGCATCCCGTCGAGCGAGAAGCGCGCGCTGACCTCCGCGACGCGCTCGGAGCCCTTGGTGATGACGATGAACTGCACAATGGTGATGATGGTAAAGACAATCAGCCCCACCACCAGATTGCCACCCACGGCAAACTCGCCGAACGTGTAGACGATCTCGCCCGCGTCGTGCTGCAACAAGATGAGCCGGCTGGTACTGATGGTCAGCGCGAGCCGGTACAGCGTGGTGATGAGCAGCACCGCAGGGAAGGCGGAAAATTCCATCGGCTCACGGATATAGACCGCCATCATCAGCAGCGTGATGGACAGCGTGACGTTGATCGCGATCAGCACGTCCACGAGCAACGTGGGCAGCGGCACGATCATCATGAAGATGGCCATCAACAACATGGCCGCGAGCATCACGTCTTGACGGGCGGACAGCCCTTTGAGCAAGTTATTGAGCGTCTTCATCGGCGGGCTCCGTCACACGATCCAATAAACGTCGCTGCTGGCGCGCGAGCTCCGCCCACAGTTCGGCGCCGCTGTCGGGCGGCGCGGTGCCGGCCAGCCACAACTGGCCACGCGCGAGCCACGCGCGCAACGGCACGCCCCCGCCGGCTTCGGGCATGAGCAGGCCCAGCAGCTTATGCAGCGCAGCGACGCGCTGCGCCGCCGGCAGCGGCCGCGACAGCGCCACCTGCGCACGCTCGGCGTGCTGCTCCAGGTAATGCGTGTCGACGCCATGCGGCACGGCCAGATGCGGCGCGGGCGCCATGCCGCGCGCGTCCATCAGGCGCAGCCACAGCTCGGCGCGTCTTTGCCATTGCAGATCCATCGTCTTTTCCTTGGGCACGATCACCGCATGTTGCGGTGGCGCACGCCGAGCAGCTATCGGGCCAACACCTGAGCTCGCGGGTCGTTATGGTGCCCCCCCAACCGCGACGACGCGCAGCGCGCGCAGGGCAGACCGGTGCGCCGGGCGTGCCTGCTCCGTACACGCCCGGTGCGCGCCTAGCCACCCAGGCGCGCGCCGTGAAGCGCGTGGGGTTGGGTGCAGCGGTGAGTCCGGGCGCGCTCGCCTGCGTCGACGGGCGGCACACGCCAACGGGAGGTCGGCGTGGCGCGCCGCGCCTCATTGCCGCCCACAGGGGCACGCAGGGCCGCAAGCGCGCACGTGAGGGAGGGCTCGGCGCAGAGTCGGGAAAAACCGGGGCAGGAGACGGGCCGAGGGGATGCCTCTCTCGGCCCGCATCGGCGAGGTACCCAAGCACCAAGGGTGCCACCGCAGCGACCCGCCCACCCCCGTGGCGCCCGTTGCTCGAGCGCGACGCCCAGTAATGGGACGCGAGCCTTCGGGCCCCTCCGCCCACGCGGGTGCATAGCGTGCGGCGCGGTGAGGGCGGATTTCAGGTGATGTCACGTAATTTCAGGTGTATACCGGACATCGGCCGCGCCGGGGACGCCGAGAATAACCACACCATAGCCGGCACAATCGGGGCGTCGGCACCCGAGGCACCCGCGGTAAGCTTTTTCCTAAGCGTCGCGGTCGTCGCGGCCCGCGCAGCGCACCGGTTCGTCGTCGCGGCGCGTCGCACGCAGCCGTGGGGCAGGGTGGTTGAACCGCAGGTTTTTCGGAGCCGCAACATGAACGAAGTGACTAACAATCGCAACCCCTTTACCTTTCTCCGACCCGCTGTCGCTGAGAACACCCCTGTCATTACCCCCCCTCCTGTTGCTCACGATATCCCTGCCCCGGAGAACCGCGCTGTCATTGACGACACCCCTGTCGAGCAACTGTATCGCCGGGAAAAAAAGGGGGCCGATCCTGTGCATCCCAACCGTTTCACCGTTGAAATACGTCCCGAGCATTTCAACCCGGCATTTACGTTGGCGCAACACGCTGACTTGCCTGTTGAGGACGTGCAATGGCATCACGTCAGATTCGATTTGTCAGGATGTGCTATTACCGAGGAGCATCTCAATGAAATGACAAAGAGTCTCGCATCCCTGACATATCTGACGCGTCTGGAACTGAATTTCTCGGGATGTAGTTCCCAGTTAAGCATTGAGGACATGTTAATAGCCGTGCAACAGGCAGAGCATCTGCAGGTTCTTCACATTCATCTAAACAATTCGGGATTCCTCGAGAAGGATGATCTTCCTGTTCAACTCGGAAGGGTCGTGTCGCAACTCCCTAAGCTCAAGAGTTTCTCGCTTGAAGCTTCAAGTAACAAGTTTTCAAACGACGAACTGCGTAGGCTTTTTTATCGGTTGTCACGCGCCAAAAAACTGGAGAACATTTCCGTAGATCTCTCTGGCGGCAAAAACATTACAGGCATTACATTTAAAGAATTATTAAATTCCGTCAAAAAATCTGCTTCTCTTAAAAAGCTATCTTTCGATATTTCACGTATTAACAAAATTAATGATATCGCAATCCAACATTTGTGCAGCGTGATTGAGAAAAGCGCAATAAAACTCGAGGAATTTAACGTGAACATTGGGCGCACACAATGTACCGACGGTAGTATTATGGAGATGGCTCATCGCCTGAACGACATAAAGATCCAAAGATTGAACATCTGCGCCGTGAATGTCGCGCGCCTTACCCCCGAAGCCCACCAAATGATCGATCATTTGAGAAAAAAATTCGGCGTGCGAGCGCACCTTTTTACGCAGTCTGATCCTGCCAATTTCGCCTGATAGGCCGACCATAGGAAAATCGTGGCCGTACGCGCGATTAACCTAGATGCGGCCAGGCTTGCGCAACGGGCGGCCTCGGATAGCCGGAATTGCCACGATCACTGGCAGAAGCGGGGTGATGTCGTTACGGTTTGCGCCAGTCAGGATGACCGCGTTCGGCGGCGCGACACTTGGCTAGAAGGGACTCGTGCAACCGATCCCATACGCCGGCGCCTTGCCAATCGCGTAGCGGCGACGAAATAACCGCCGTTCCATGCCGTCTTGTATTCCAGCTGGCGACGCAACTCGCCCCAGCCCTGATCCAGAATGGACTTGGTGAGGCCCGACTTCGCGCGGACATCGCGTCCCGGCGCGTCGGCGGTGCCCTTTGCAGACTGGCTCATGTTGCGGACCTGCAAGTCCTCGACGGCGATCATTGCGTGGTTTTTGCTGAACGTGCTCGATGCCTTGCGCAGGAAGTCTGCCCGCGCGTTTGCGATACGCGCGTGAATGCGCTGGATTCTGGCCTTCGCCTTCTTCCAGTTCGCGGAGCCTTCGACCTTGTGGGCCATGCGGCGCGGGCACTTCGCCAGACGTTGCTCGTGTTTCTTGAAGCTGGCGAGCGGCGCGATGTACGTGCCATCGCTCAGCGTAGCGAAGCGTGCTACACCTACGTCGATACCGACAGCAGGGCCGTGCGGCACCGGCTGATCGACTTCGCGTGCCGTGAGGATAGACACGAACCACGTGCCCGCGCGCAGTGACACGGTCGCGCTGCAGATTCACCTGGCACCGTGCGACTGTCGCGATAACGCAGCCAACCGAGCTTCGGAACCTTGATGCGACCGTTCTCGCGCTCTACCGTGATCTGGTTCTTGTCGGGGTAGGTAAACCCATCGCTATCGCCTTTGCGCTTGAAATTTGGTCCTCGTGACGAAATATCGTCGCGGAGTGTTTACGAAGGAAATTCTGGACGCCCTACGGGGCATGTTCGTCAGCGTGTGCACTGACTTCGAATCGGAGCTAGTGGAGTTCGATGGCGAAGACGACCCTGTTCACCTGCTGGTGAACTACCCGCCGAAGGTGGCCGTCTCGGCGCTGGTGAACAGCCTGAAGGGCGTGTCGAGCCGAATGATTCGCCAGAAGGACTATCCGAGCATCGGCAAGAAGCTATGGGGCGGCGCACTATGGTCGCCGTCCTACTTTGCGGGGTCGTGCGGCGCGCCCATCCAGATAGTGCGCCAGTCCATCGAGCAGCAGCGAACGCCGCACTGAGGCAGTAGAAGGACAGCTACCCTGTGCGCGCTATCCTTCCTACCCCTGAACGAGGAGGATTGCCGCGCCCCTGTTCAAATTACCGCCCGCTGCGCGAGTTAACAGCACCGACTCAGCAACCTTAGTTTGACGGTATGTCTATGTGCTGCGGTATTCCGGGCACACCTGGCGCCGGGTGGGCGTCCGGCTTGGCCTCGTTCTTGTCGATCTTCGCGGGGTGCAAGCGCGGCAATGCCCGCCAAGGGTTGTCTAAGGGTTTGGCAATGGGTTGGGCAACGGGTTCGCCCGTCGCGGGCCAGCGTATTGCGAACGCAGTTGGCTGTATATTTGTCTCTGTCTCTGTCTCTGTCTTTGTCTCTGTCTTTTTCGTCACACGCGCATTGAGGGACAGCAGATATTTGCCACTTGCCTGGCTATCATCATGACCTTTGAAGAAGGTGACCGGATGGCCGGCCGTCGCATAGGCCTCGGCCAGTGCCCGATTCTCGTCAATGGTGGGCCGGAAGTCGGTTTGGTAATCAGCCTGATCCATACCGGAATGATGGAGATCCAAAAGCTCTTGCCAGACATTGGGCTTTAGGCGGCCCTCGCGCTCTTCGGTTGCCAGCCACGTTGCCATGGCGTCCTTTTGCTCATCGTCCCACCGCTTGAGCGTGCGCGTGCAGCTCGGCAGCGTGCTCAGGATCTGCTCCCGACGAAGACTAACCGTGGCACTGCCCTGTTGGCTTAGCATCAGCAGCAGCTGTATTTTGTGGTGGAGTTGCAGCTTGCACGCATCGGTCGGTATGGGCAAAAATCGCTTGTTTCGAATGGCCTCGACGAGATCCGTGGGGTTTCCTGTGAATGTGACAAATCCCCATGCGGTCTGGATGGTCCCGTCCGGTCCCGCACGCATCCCCTGGTGGGTGCCTATCAGTTCGACCCCTGGAATGTAGCAAATGTTGGCAAAGACGGCGGCCTCGTGCCGCTGCCATGTCTCACGCGTTGCGTCATCCTTGGCATAAGTGCCAAATGTAGCGCTGTCGCACAGTCGGCCGTTTGGGTCCAGCATCGATCGCCAATCATCATGATTGCCGAACAGAAAGACGACCCCACGCGAGGACAGGTCCTCCCGGATGGTACGACTGACATTCTTGTTCGTCGAAAGTCTGTCGTGACATACATCACCGGCAAATATCAGGGTATCGATGCCGTCCTGGAATTTCATGCAGTCGTATAGTTCGCCTAATGATTTACGAAGTGTTTCATTTTTCTGATATTCCCTATAATTCCCATTGCCATTTTTCATGAAATCCGCCTCCGCCTGCAGACGCCTGGCCAAAATGGCTTGCCCCGTTTCGTTGAGCCAGACGTGACCGCTCTGAATCCCGGCCAGCAGCACGCGATCGTCACTGCCATCGCCATCGCCGATCATCACCACCTTTGGGCCGAGGTCAGTCGTCGCACCGGGTGCAACAGGCACCTCATTGCCCTCCTGGTCAACTTCACGTAGCGTCAGCAGTTGGGCATGATATTCGGCAGCCTCAGGCGAGAGTTGGTCCCGAATGTTGGCAATCATCATGTCCCGTTGCGCGCGAATCACCATCGCTCTGAGACTATCAATCTGGTCCGCGCGCGCGCGTAGCTGGACGGCGCAATCCGCCTGATATTTGTCGTAGTCACTCATTCGAGCCGCCGCTGCGCACTTTAGCGCGGCGCCCGCGACGACGGCGAGCGTCGCAGCGGCGCCGCCGAGCGCCAGCGCCGCTGCGACCGGGATGGCCAACTGAAATGCACTCACGAAAAGACACGCGCCGACGACGACCCCCAGGAATGTGCCCAGGTGCTTGAGCATCTTGGTCGCCCAGCCCGGCGCCAGCTCATCTATTTGCTTCTTTTTCTCCTTTAGTTCCTGCCTGACCCGGTCTAAAGAGGTTGCCGCGTTAGAAAGCGATACAAACACCTTTCTGAATTCAGACACTTCTTCATTGTCTCCCCCCTTCGTGTGAAGACGATAGGTGTGAGCGGTGCGCTTAGTGTCCACGTCTTTGAGGTCCTGTTCCAGCGTCCGCATCGTCTCATAGCAGCCCCGCAGGCTCTCGAGGTCTGGACCGCTCTCCAAGCCCTCCCTTAATTGCGCCGTAAACGCCGGCAGCTGTGTGTCGTGAATATCTTGCAGCGCCGCGCTGGCCAATTCAAGTGCGGAATCAGTCTTTCGCCCGCTCAGCGTTTCGCCGTCGCGGGCCACGCGAGGGGCATTCTTATGAAATGAGAATTGAACGTAGTCCATTTCGGGGTAGGCGCTAAGCTGAACGATTGACGAACCCGCGTGGATGTTCGGGGGCGGGGCAGCGCCCCGCATTCGCCGTGTCGTTCAGCGCGCTCGCTGTGTCGTTGGGCGATGCGCCCGTCACCGCCTTCATGCTGCGATGGCGCGTGCTCAGGTTCGCGGGCTCGAACCGCGAGAATTTCGTGAGCTCGACGAGCGCGCGCGGACAGCTGTGCGCGCGCGCGTCATTTTTCTGCCGCCGGCCGCAGTGCCCGAGCGTTTGGGGCGTTAGCGGCCCGCAGCCCGAGTGGGTCGCGCGCCCCAAACCGTCCCGCGTCAGTATCCAGCGAACGCGCTCGCCGTTCGCTTCGCCGAGCTCGATGACCGGCCGCCCGCCCTGACGCGTTTGCGGGAGGACTGAGAACCGCGCTTGGCGCGCCACGCGTTTGCGCGCCTTGACGCGTCTCCTCGAGAAGACGCGGTCCAAGGCGCTGCGCGCGAGCCCCATGGCGCTTGCGCCGCACGCAGCGACGCGCCTGCGGCTGGGCGCAGAGGGCGCTTCAGGACATCGACGCGCGCGGCGCTTCGCGGCAGCGGGCGGCATAACAGAAGGGCACCTCGAAAAACCGCCGATACACAGGCATGATGTTGTAATCGATGGGCAAGGCACGAGGATGTTGGGATGATCAAGATCAGTCTGTTTGCAGAGCAGGAACGAGAGAGCAAGCTGGACCAGATAGGGGATGCGCTGAGCAAGCTAAGCGAACACGTGGACTTTGTGGCACTCGCCGCGCAGATCGACGAGGCGGCGCCGAGGCCGGGCCGCGAGCGCGGTGGCCGTCCGCCATTTCCCACCGAGCTGATGGTGCGAGTGCTGGTCGTTCAGCAACTCTACAACCTCAGCGACGAGCAGATGGAATTCCAGCTGCTCGACCGGCTGAGCTTTCAGCGCTTCGTGGGGCTGCGCCAGAGTTCGCAGGCGCCCGATCGTACGACGATCTGGACGTTCAAGGAAAGGCTGATCAAGGCAGGCGCCAGCGAAAAGATCTTTGAAGCGGTGAACCGCCAACTCGAGCGTCACGGCTACCTCGCGCGAGGCGGGCAGATGATCGATGCGAGCATCGTGCCGGTGCCAAGGCAGACGTTGAACAAGGACGAAAAGGAAGTCGTCGGGCAGGATGCCATGCCCGCGGGGTGGGCGCCGTCGAAGCGGCGCCACAAGGACGTGCAGGCGCGCTGGACGAAGAAGCACGGCAAGAGCTATTTCGGGTACAAGCTCTCAGGCAGCGTGGACCGGCGCTACAAGCTGATGCGCCGCATCCACGTGAGCCCGGCCAGCGAGCACGACACCTTGCACTTCGAGCAGGTGCTCGACGCCAGCAACACCAGCCGCGACGTCTGGGCCGACAAGGGTTACGTCGACGGCGAGCGCGAACAGCGCCTGGGCAAGCAGGGATGGCGTGTGCACATTCAGTGCAAAGCCCAGGCGGGCAAGCCGCTGTCCGAACGCCAGGTGCAGCGTAACCGGCGCATTGCCAGCACCCGTGCCCGCGTGGAGCATGTGTTCGCTAGTCTGGCGCAGATGGGCGGCAAGGCCCTGCGTAGCATCGGCCTGGCGCGCGCGACGCTGCATCTGCACTGGAAAGCTGCCACGTACAACCTGCGGCGCCTGTGCTCGCTCAAGCACACGGGCCCGCGTCCATTCTGAGGCCCAAAGTGGGCCTGGAGCGGCCCAAAGCGGCCCGCTTCGGGAGCCCAGGGGGCGAAAAATCGCCCCTCCACCCCTCGCGTAGCTCGCAAATGCGCTCGAGCGTGACTCCAGCACGGCGAGCTCAGATCAAACGCCGGTAATTCGAGGCGCCCGGCAGCTTCGTTAGCAGCGGCGAGCCAGGAAGTTCACCAGAGCAAAGACGCATTGCACCGGGCTGGTCGCTCAAGATACTCGAGGACCTAGGCGCGGCACTGGGACTGGTCGCCGCCTGTTGTGTGGCGGCGGCGGCGTCGCTTTTGGCGCTTCCGAGCGCGGCGGTGATCTCGGTCGCCACGGTAGGGACATTGATCGCGCTGGCGGCAGGCGTTATGGGCCAGACGTGGGCGCAGGAGCGCGTGCGCTGGTACGGCGGCGTCACGCGCGCGTCGGTGCACCCACAAACAGGCATTTTCGAGGAGGAACTGCAAAAGGTCAGGGCCGCGGCCATTCGCAGCGAAGCCGACTACACCCTTGAAACGATTCGAGCGAATCTGTCAGAACCGGCAAAAGAATTTTTCGCGCCACTGTTGGCTATCAAGGCGAGTGCCAAGACGATCGCGAGTGGACCGACTTACGGTAGTACCGGGCACGCGATATTACTCGGCATTCGGGCCGGCGTGTTATCGCTGAAGTCCGACGAGGGGCAGGCCCTGCTCTGTGAGCTGCTGAACGCGCAAGCCACGGCGGCCCAAGCGCCTGACGACCGCGCACTGAGGAAATTTCAGCAGGATGAGCGGCTGCACAATGCTTTGAGAGCGTTGGAGGCGCATCTGGTCTACCGCCCGGGCGTCAGCGAGCTGATATTCCGCGGCAATGTCTGTCACGGCCCATTGTCGTGGGAAAAGGATGTGGATTTCAGGATACGGGAACGCATGGCCGCCTGCGGGGTGATCTACCTGCGCGGCAACACCGATGCCCATCGAGGACTCCACTATCGGGACGAGACGGGCGCGGCCACCATTGAACCGAGTGCGGAGTACGCGCCCAATACGCTCACGTATGCGCAGTGGCAGGCCCATGACAAGATCTTCCGCAACCATTGGGACTCGCCCGCCACGGGCGAAAAATTTTCGCCCATCGAAGGCGTAGGGGGGGCAGAGGGGACGACCGAGGCGCTCTCACGCCAGCAGAAAATGGACCTTATCGGGCAATCAAAATCCCTATGGGGCGAATTGCTATACTCCCTCGAGGGCCTGCCGGTCCACCCGCGTCACGGGACGGGCTGGGACACGAAGAATACGGAGAAGACGTTTACACATCCCCCGCGTTGGGAACACTTTCTCAACTACATGGAGGGAGAGCCTCTGAAGAACATTTGGTGGCAGCCGGACACGAATCCGCTCTCTCTTTTTCCCCGTCCTCCGCAGGGAGAATGGGTCTCGCTCGAGACTCATAAGCGGCCCACTTTCGGCGCCAGTTGGGCCGAGTTGAAGGCGCGCGGGGACGGAATAACCAGCGGGCATGCGCGGCCATACGCGAATGTGTACCCGTCATCGGACGACCACCCCGTCTGCACTTACCAAAACTATGCCTGAGGACCTTTGCCAAGGCGTCGGGCCGCCGGCCCGGGACCTATAGACATCCATCCGGCAGGCGACATGCTGTTGCGTCAAATCGCCGATCGCCTTCGCGCCTGCGTTCGACGGGAGGACACCGTCGCGCGCGTGCCCCATGCGCTTGCACCCCATGTCTGCGGCAGCGCCAGACGCGAGCGCTTGGGTGCCAAAGATGTCACGCCGCCCGGGGGGCGTCGCGGGCGGTGCCCAAGCATGGCTCAATGCCCCGTGTGGCGTCCCGACCGGTGCCATGCCAGGAGCACCGCGCTTGCGGCGATCACCGACAGCGCCGACCAGGCGACCTGTCCGACGGGGAACGTGCTCAGCGACGCGAGCACCAGCATCGTGTCGATGCCGATCTGCATGAGCCCGGCGTTCATGCCGAACTTACGTTTCACCCACAGCGTGAAAATGCCGGTGCCGCCCAAGCCCACCCCATGGCGCGCGAGCGCCAGAACCCCCACAGCACACAACGTGCCGCCCGCCAGCGCTGCGAACATCGGATCGACGAAATCGACGTGCAGGACGCGCGGTAGGAGATGGAGGGTCAAGCCCAGGCCACCACTCACGACGAGCGACTTGAGCGCGATGGGTACGCCCATCGTAAAACATGCGAGCAGGAAGAACGGTAGGTTCACCAACGCGTAGACCGCGCTCGTCGAAAACGGAACGACGTAGGCGCCCAACAACGCGAGGCCGGCCTCGCCGCCGGTGAGCAGCCCGCCCGCTTTGAGCAGCACCAGGCCGACCACCACAAACGCCATGCCGGCGAGCATCGCATGGACATCGTCAGATATCGCGTGCGCCGTCCCGGGGGAGCCGCCGACAGCGCCCTCGCCCGCGACAGCCTGCGTCTCGGGCTTGCTGCCCAGCGCGCTCTGCGCTCGCTCGGGGAACGCCGAGAGCGCCCCCTCCCCCGCGGGCGAACACAGATCCGGCTGCGCCGGCGGCTCTACCCCGCGCGCGGCTCGCCGATTGGCGCCCTCGTCGATGGGCCGTGCCAGCACCTCGAAGTCAGCCAAGTCGAGGGCTGACTTCGCGCGATGGCGCCCCTTCGAGCGCCGCGCGGCACCCGGGTGGCGCGTGGGCCCCGCGGTGGTATTTTTATCTAACATTCGGCTTTCCTTGGGGGACTGCTAGATTGTTGAATTGACGACGGGCCAAAACGGCAACGGTAGGAAACGACGCCCCGATGCCGTCAGGCCCACGCGGTGGGCACGGCAAGCCCCATTCCCAGCCGCCAAAGCGCGAGTGCGGCACGGCCCGACGGCTGACCATGAGAATGGCAAGCGCGCTGCGTGGCAGGGCGCGAGCGGTGTCGTGAATCCTTACTAACATTCTCGGGTACGCCGACCAAATCACTATCCGGTGAACACCTGAAGGGTGCGCAGCGATGAGAAAAGTTTCCACCTAGTGCGCTGTCCCAAAAATAACTTTATGTAACATATCCTTGCCTTATGATCGAGTTATGGTGGACTGGAGGTGATCATGGGGCGCAAAGGAATCGAGATTGTGATGTCGGAACTGGAGCGAGAACAATTGTTATCGATGAGCCGCTCTCGTTCGCTGCCTCATTCCCTGGTCCGTCGGGCAAAGATCGTCTTGATGGCCGCTGACGGTCATACGAACCAGGAAATCGCAATGCGGTGCGAAGTGACGTCACCGGCGATCACGCACTGGAAGAAACGGTTTGTCGCGCATGGCCTTGCCGGTCTGCATGATGAAGCCCGCCCGGGCCGACCGCGCGCACATGACGACGAAGCAGTGGCCGAGTTGTTGGCGAAGGTTCTGCATGAGAAGCCGGCTGGCGCAACGCACTGGAGTGTGCGCTGCGCTGCCGCGCAAACGGGTATTTCGAAGAGTTCGGTGGCCCGGTATCTGTCGTTGTTTGGCGTGCAGCCTCATCGTTCGAAGAGCTTCAAGCTTTCTACTGATCCGTACTTTGTCGAGAAGGTGCGCGATATTGTGGGTCTGTACCTGAGTCCGCCGACCAATGCCCTCGTGCTGTGTGTCGACGAAAAGAGCCAATGTCAGGCGCTCGAGCGTACGCAGCCGATGTTGCCGATGGGGCTGGGCTATCTCGAAGGAGTGACGCATGACTACGTTCGGCATGGCACCACGACCTTGTTCGCGGCGCTCAATGCAGCAACGGGCGAAGTCATCGCGCAATGCAAGCCGCGCCACCGGCACCAAGAA
This sequence comes from Pandoraea faecigallinarum, assembly GCF_001029105.3. Classification (NCBI taxonomy): domain Bacteria; kingdom Pseudomonadati; phylum Pseudomonadota; class Betaproteobacteria; order Burkholderiales; family Burkholderiaceae; genus Pandoraea; species Pandoraea faecigallinarum. The sequence continues at coordinate 157,209 of NZ_CP011808.2, forward strand.
TTCCTCGCGTTCCTCAAACATATCGACCAAGCGGTTCCGGCTGATCTCGATGTGCATTTGATCGTCGACAACTATGCGACACACAAGCATCCAAAGATCAAAGCGTGGTTGGCCAAGCATACGCGCTACCACATGCACTTCACGCCGACCTACTCGAGTTGGCTCAATCAGGTTGAACGCTGGTTTGGTCTGATTACGCAGCAGGCGATACGCCGAGGCTCGTTCAGAAACGTACGCCAACTCATTACCGACATCGAGCGCTATATCGATCAGTACAACCAGCACAAGCGGCCGTTCGTATGGACCGCGACAGCCGATTCCATACTTCAGAAAGTGGCCCGCTTATGCAAAGTTATTTCTGGGACAGCACACTAGGGGGCGCCTGCCGAGCGAGGACAAGCGGGCCATTTCCATGACACGCCCTCGCCCGCCACGCGCTCGACGCGCACGCCCATCACGCGCCCATCGCACGCCCATCGCGCACGCTCGAAAATCCGAACTCGCGGCGGCGCCCAGTCGCGGAGCATGGGCGCCCCGCTCGCGGTGCCCCCCGAGCGGGAGTAACGCCCCCTGAAATCCCTCGCGAGGAACAGGAGCGCTTTTCTCGTTAAAGAGGGGGTTCTGCCCGTGCAAAGGTTCACATTCACGCATCGTCGGAAACTGCCTTCTAGCGCGCACCGGCGGGTCTTGCCGTGCCGGCGCCATGTGCCGTGCGCGCGCCAGACACCGGCCCCCGCAAGCGTGCGATGGCAGCGCCTTAACGGCCACGCTGCATCCCATTTCAGACACCGGGACGACCGCCATCCACTGTGACAAATCGCAGTGCCCAAGAAGTGCATGTCAGGCGACACTCCTTGCTGGCGTCGGCTCGTGAAACCGTTGTAGCGCGACCGTCCGTTGGTCCTGACGACGGGGACCTTTCGACTGACGTTGCGAACCCACCAGCCCAACGGCGCTTTTGCTGCCGGTGCCTGAACCCGGCACCCTACGCGCGAGTGGTACGAGGCCCGCGCAGGCAGAGCGACGCACGACACACCGTTTATTGGTCATATCGCGATAGCTGATAAGAGAAAAGAGATGAAGACTACGCATTCACCGCACCCTAAGATCGCTGCCTCAGCGTCGACGTCGCGCGCCTTGCACGAAGCGCTTGCCGAAACAAGCGCGGCCGATATCAATCTCGCCAAAGTGACGTCGATCAAGGCAGCGATCGCGAACGGCCGGCTCTGTATCGACATCGCCAAGATTGCTGACGGCCTCCTTGCGAGCGCGCACGATCAGCTCTCGACGCCATCGAAGTAATGGCCAATGGCGCCTCGCTTGACGCGCTGGCTGCCCAGTCGAGCGTGATCGCCAGAGCGATAGCGCGCGCGATCACCGCTCAAGTTGAGGGTCGATTCCTTGTGCCCGGCCCCCGCTTACCTGTCGCTTCACGTCCTCGGAAATCGGGGGAATGATCGGCAGATATCGGGGGATGTTGCCGGCAGATTTCGCAGACGCTTCGGCGGACTAAGAAGCTCTAACAAAAGGATTTCCTGAGATGGCGCCAGCAGATGATGCAACCAGCCATTTTCAGGAAGGCTTCGTGAATGATTGCGAGGCGCTCGAAGCGGACTCGCAATCGCTTGAAGTTGTGCAGCCACGCGATCGTTCGCTCGACAACCCAACGCGTCTTGCCAAGACCGCTGCCGTGAGGCTCGCCGCGGCGAGCAATCTCGGTGGCGATGCCGACGGCGTGCAGGGGCTTGCGGTACTTGTCGTGGTCGTAGCCGCGATCACCCTGAACGATGTGCGGTTTACACAAGGGGCGACCGCGCTTGCCTCGAATCGGAGGAATCGCCTCGATCAGTGGCAGCAGTTGGGTAATGTCGTTGCGGTTGGCGCCCGTGAGTATCAGCGACAGTGGAATGCCTTGGGCGTCGGTCAGGACGTGGTGCTTTGAACCTGGTCGCGCGCGATCTGTGGGGTTAGGTCCTGTTTTTGACCCGACCCCACTGCCCGGATAGAAGAGGAATCGACGACTACACGAGACCAGTCGATGCGATCGGCCGCACGGAGCTTGGCCAGAAGTACCTCGTGCAGACGATCCCAGACGCCAGCCTTCTGCCAGGCATGTAGCCGTCGCCAGCAACTCATGCCTGAGCCGCAGCCTATTTCCTGCGGCAGCATTTCCCAAGGGATGCCGGATTGCAGAACGAACAGGATGCCCGTGAGCACGGCACGATCGTCCAGCGGCTTGCGCCCGGGATAGCGGGCGCGCCGAGGCTTCGGTGGCGGCAGCAGTGGCTGGATGATTGCCCACAGTTCGTCGTCGAGTATTGGTTTGGCCATGTCCTTTGCGCAGCGATGACTGCGCAAAGGTTAACAAAAATCACTTTGAGTTAACAGCCCCCGTAAACTCATTTTGTTAGTGATTCTAAGCGCAGATGACACTATTACCAACGAAATAGCGACGGATGTCATACGGTCTGGGCCAGACCGCGCGATAACGCGACTCGCGGGCGCCCCCCGCCCGACGCCCATGGTCCGCTCACTCACCAGCGGTAGCGCAGCCCGACCTGAGCGAAAAGGGTGCGGCGGTAGGTGCCCCCGAGGTTCTTCCCGTACCCGAGATGGGCATACAGTTTCGAGGCTTTGCCGAGCCCTGCGCTCGCGCCCGCGCCGAGTTCGTACCAGGTCCTCGCTGGCGACATGGTGAGTGACGCGCTGCTAAGCGTGGTTGCCCCCGGCGAGAGGAAGTCGCGCACAAGGCTCGCTGTCAGGTAAGGCGTGGCACTGCCGATTCCGGTTTCATTCTGAAGATCGGCGCGGAACAGGCGCAGGCCGAGGCGACCCCGCAGCGCATTGTTCGTGTTGGCCGACACCGGTGAGATGCCATCGTTGAAGTCGTTCAGATGCAAGTACTGATAGGCCAGTTGCGCCTGCGGTTCGATCGCGATCGCCGTCGAGCCCAAGGCCCACGGCTTGCCGATCTCGAGCGAGCCTGCCGCGCCGAAGCCGTTTTGTGCAGCGCTGGCGCTATAAGTGTCCGTGTACTTGTTGTAATAGTGGGTGAGCTGTACGACCGCATCGACGTAGGCGCCATCAGCGCCATAGCGGGTCCAATAACCGCCCACCGACTGCGCCTGCGTGCTCAGTGTGCCGGTCGACGCGCTGAGCAACAGGTTCGAGGCGCGCGCATTGTCCGCGATATTTGCACTCTGCGTGCCGACCGTAAAGGTCACCCCCGCATGGGTGCGGCCTCCCGTGTCAGTGCGCGACACGATCCAGTCCCTGCCGAACTGTGCGAAGTACGCGCGCGCGTCGGAGGCGAAACGTTCATTGCCCGCCATGTCGAGCTGGCGCCCGCCGACACGTCCCCAGACCGCGCCGCCACGCCCGGACGGCGTATCGTCAATATTGACCTTGTCGCCGATGCGCTCGTTGCGTTGACCCAGCACCGAGAAACCGTAGTCCATGTTCAGCAAGGGCGACATCGCATAGCCGGCCACGGCCGGTCGATACGCGATCGGTCCGTTCGGATCCGACGTCAGTTGGGAGCGCAGGTACCAGCTATTTGCCGTCGTGCTGCCGCCACGGTAAAGCAGATATTCGTACGCGCCCGCCTGAACCGCCCCCGAGAGCTGGAACGCCGTCGCGTTGGAAGTGCCGCCGACCTGCACGAGTGGGATGCCGTCGCCGGTGGTGCGCGTCCCCCCGACCGAGCCCGCCACGCGTATCGTGGTGTTGCCGCTCGCATCGCCTGCGATCGTGAGCAGGTCGGTGTGCCCCACCGTGCCACCGGCCCCCGGCACGGCGTTGAGCACGAGCGTGGCATTGTTGCCCGTGTAATTGCCAAACACATGCGCCACGTTGCTGGTCTGCGCGTTGGCAGCGCCGAGCACGAGAGCGCCCTGGTTTTGCAAATTCCCCCGCACGTTGACCACATTGCCGCTCGGCCCATAGGCCGCCCCGAGGGCGAACATTCCGTGGTTCTGCAAATTCCCCAGCACGTTGACCACGTTGCCGCTCGCCCCGTAGGCCGCCCCGAGGGTGAGCACGCCCTGGTTCTGCAAATCGCCACCCACGGTCAGCAGGTTGCCGCTCCGCCCGTAGGCATCTCCGAGGGTGAGAACGCCCTGGTTCTGCAAATTACTCACCACACGGAGCACGTTACCGCTCGCCCCGTTGGCAACGCCGACGGTGAGAAGGCCCCGGTTTTGCAAATTCCCAAACACGGCCAACACGTTGCCCCTCGCCCCGTTGACATCTCCGAGGGTGAGAAGGCCCTGGTTCTGCAAATTGCCAAACACGTTGACCGCGTTTCCCTTCTGCCCGTAAGCCGCCCCGAGGGTCAGAACGCCCTGGTTCTGCAAATTGCCCCCCACGTTAAATGCGTTGCCGGTCAGCCCGTATACCGCGCGCAGCGTGATCAAGCCTTGGTTCTGCATATTCCCCAGCACGTTCAACGTATCGCCGGTCTGCCCATCTGCGGCCCCGAGGGTGACCTCCCCTCGGTTCAGCAAATCGCCATTGATCGTCAGCGAGCCAGCGGTGGCAGTCGCGGGCGACGACAGCGCGCTCGCCACCAGGATCGTGCCGGAGTTGTTGACGGCGCCCGGCACCGCCCCGTAGCCCCCGAGCGTTGCGCCAGCGGCCACGCTCACATCGCCAGCGCCGAGCGTCGCGGCGGGGTGCGACGCATCGCCGACGACCAGCGTGCCGGACTGCACGGTAGTCGTACCGGCGTATGTGTTGCTCGCGTTCAGGATGAGGGTGCCCGCGCCCTGTTGAACCAGTGCGCCGTTGCCCGATATGAGGCCGCCCATTGTCGCGGTGTCGGCGCGGTTGAACACCAACGTCCCATCGTCGGTGATGTCCCCCGCGACAGAGCCCGCGCTCCCGCGATTGCCGAGCTGCAGTGTCGCGCCCGGCCCAACGGTCGTCCCGCCCGTATAGGTGTTATCGCCGGCCAGCACTTGCCACCCCCCGGAGACTGTCACGCTGCCGGCGCCGGAAATGACCCCAGAAAAGACACTGCCGGCCTGCGTCAGCGTCAGCGCACTCGGGCCCAGCACCACTGAGCCGTTGCCCGCCAAACTTTTGATGGCAGCGTTCGTCGCGGTCATATCGAACGTGCCTGTGCCGTTCACGCTCAGCAAGCTCGATTTCTCGATCGATGCCCCCGCGCGCAATGCAAGCATGCCGCCATCGACCGTGGTGGTCCCCGTATAGGTCGACGTGCCGAATAGCGTCAGCGCGCCAAGTCCGGTCTTCACCAGATTGCCGGTGCCGACGAAATACCCGAGCTGGGCATAGTTCACAGCGTTCACGAGGTCAAGGGTAAGGGTGTGCGCCCCCAAGTCCATGTAGCCGCCGCTCCCCAATTGGACAAAGCTACCACCGGCTGCGTTGGATACCCGCCATGTCTGGTCGGCCGTGATGCCGATCGCATTGTAGAGCCGCGCGACGTAGTTGTTTTGGAGATCCATGCCGACGCCATTGATACCGGCAATGAAAAGTAGAGACTGGGTCGGGAAAGACTCGTAACTGAAACTTTGTGCCAGCGGGTTGCCCGTCCAAAACAGGGCGCCGACGGTGGTGGTCGCGGGAAACCAGAGCTCGCTACCGCTAGCGGCCGTAAAAACAACCCGATCTGTCGCGCCGGGGAGAACGCCCCCCACCCATGCCGAGGGGTTTGACCACGCCATCACGTCGGCGCTACTTCTTTCGATGTCGGCAGCCTGGGCCGAGGCACCCGCCATCACGGCCAGGGCAGCCGCGACGATGTGACGCAAGCGAGGCGCCCGGCCGCGCCCGTGCGCGCTATGGGTGAGAACATGGCGAAGGCGCCCGACCTGCGCGGTTACCTTCGCACTCGAGATCAGGCCGACAAACGTCGCGGCGATCCGGGGCGATCCCCTCGATCCTCGGTTGCTCCGCTTTCCCGGCTCCCCCACGAGCTCTTGCCAAACATTGCGCATGTTTTTCTTTTCTTCCGTTGTCGTTTTGATACGTCCCGCCGCAAGCGCACCGCGCTACGACGTCCCATGCAGAACAAACCAAGGCCTAACCGCGTGTGGATGAACGTCGCGCTGCATTGCGCCGTGCTCACGCGCAGGCCATACCTCCCAACCCTCGCCTGACGCGGTAACGCGTCTTCGCGCGCGTGTCACGCGGCGCCGCGAGAGGCCGTACGCAAGGTCCACTCTTCGATGCCGCTCCCGTCGTCGATAAAGGCGTGGCGCGCGAGGCGCCGTCGCGCCGGTCCCGGCGGAGATCTTGCTGTCATTGTCAGCGCAGTCCCACGCAGATCGCCCTCGGGCGAACACCTGAAGTGTCCGCCATGGGAGGACGTCGCGCGCGGGCGGCATGGGCAGCTTCGTGCGCGCGGCGGGTATTGTCAGGTTGTTTGGTTGACGATGCGCCAATAGGGAGTTGCAGAAAACGATGCTCATTATGCCGCCATACGGGCGGAGCAAGCCCATTGCCAGGCGGCGAAGGCTTGGGTGCGTACCGCGCGTTTATGCTCGGCATTGCGGTGATAGCGGCACGCCATGAATAGGTTCGAAACCTGACCGTGGATTGAGGTGAAGCGCTGCAATTGGCGTGCTGACTTAAAGCGGCGCATCACCTTCTCCCGCACCCGCGTAGGCTGATGCGAATTCTCCGCACGGTTGTTCAACCCTTTATGCTGGCGGTGTTCGGCGCTTAGCCCGAGCTCGCGGTGGGCCGCCGCATAGCTGCGCAGTTTGTCTGTGACGATCACGCGTGCACCGCCATGGCGCTTGAGCAGGCGGCGCATGAGCCGTTTGGCGGCGGCCGTGTCGCGACGGCTTTGCACCAGCACCTCAAGCAGCGCGCCGTGTTCGTCCACCGCCCGCCACAGCCAGTGCTTTTTGCCATGGATCGTCACGACCACTTCGTCAAGATGCCATTTGTCGCCGCGCCCCGCGGACCTCGCTCGAATACGCCCCGCGATGGCCAGACCGAACTTCGTCGCCCAGCACCGTACCGTTTCGTACGTGAGTTCGATCCCGCGGGCGGCCAGCATCTCCTCAACCATGCGCAGGCTCAGCGGGAATCGGTAATACAGCCACACTGCGTAGCTGATGACGTCGGGCGGAAAACGGTAGCCTTTGAATGAGATCACGACCTCGCTCGAGCGCGCGGGGCTGACTGAGGTTTTTTTCATGTCGCATTCTATCCTCTACCGCTAACAACCTGACAATACCCGTTGGATAAAGACAATCCCGCCCCAACACAATTGGGTGAGGACATGCTTGACCCGGCAAACCTCGAGCGCGCCGAAATCAGTGCCTCTTCGTTCTGGAGTGTGACGCCCGCAGGGTTCGAGATGAAAGATGCGCGCTTCAAGGTGTGGGTGGTGCGAAACTGAGCGTGAGCAAGGGGCCGACGCGGACCGATGTGTTCGACTATGTCGAGCGGTTCTACAACCCGACGCGCCGGCATTCGACGCTCGGCTACGTCAGCCCGATAGCGTTCGAAAAAGTCCAAGATGGACTGCTGCCGGAATTAAGACACTTTCCAGCCTCACGCCAAGGCACGTTCAAAGGCCTCGGGACTGATGCCACCCAGATGGGTATGACGGCGGGTTCGATTGTAAAAGACTTCGATGTAATCGAAGATGTCGGCGCGCGCCAGATCACGGGTTTTGTAGACGCGTTTTCGCACGCGTTCCTTTTTAAGACTGCTGAAGAAGGACTCGGCAACCGCGTTGACGCTCCTATGTCAACAGCATCGTGTTGAATCCGCTAAATCCGCCAAGATGAGAGGGTACAACTCCCTGGCGATGTAGCGCTTCAGGCAGCGATGGATTTCTTTAGTTGTAATAGCCTAGACTAAATCTGACAGCTGTCGGTTGCTCCCGAAACGGGCTCGAAAGCAGCGACTGCCGAAATCGAGTGACGATGACACTGCGATTTATCCCAGGTGACGCCCCTGTTGCGGGACGATATCCTTGCGTCGCAATAGCGCTGAGGTGTTTGGCTCCCCCGGCGCATGTTGTTTGGTCATCTGCTCACCGCCCCCTAAATTGGTGTTGCAGATTTGCCCGCAGCTCATCGCTGCGGGCTTTTTTTGCCGTACATTCAGCGTCTGTCGTTCGCTTAATGGCCTTGAAGCCTCCCCATCCAGGGCTCGTGCACTTCGAGCTCATTCCGCTCTTTTGTGGGGGTCTTTGCCGCCCCTGCGGGGGCGGTTTTTTTTCGGCACGCTCGCTCCGGATGACGCAACGTACACCCCCACGGGGTCACGATCCAGATCCGTTCGCGCTGGCCCATCCAAAAAAGTCGTGACAGGTTGCCCCCGCTAAGTCTTTTGTTTCGTTTGATTTGCCGAGTCTCAGCCTCTGCGCGCTTCCTTTGCTTACGCACCGCTTAGAATCTCTAACAAAATGAGTTTACGGGGGCTGTTAACTCAAAGTGATTTTTGTTAACCTTTGCGCAGTCATCGCTGCGCAAAGGACATGGCCAAACCAATACTCGACGACGAACTGTGGGCAATCATCCAGCCACTGCTGCCGCCACCGAAGCCTCGGCGCGCCCGCTATCCCGGGCGCAAGCCGCTGGACGATCGTGCCGTGCTCACGGGCATCCTGTTCGTTCTGCAATCCGGCATCCCTTGGGAAATGCTGCCGCAGGAAATGGGCTGCGGCTCAGGCATGAGTTGCTGGCGACGGCTACATGCCTGGCAGAAGGCTGGCGTCTGGGATCGTCTGCACGAGGTACTTCTGGCCAAGCTCCGTGCGGCCGATCGCATCGACTGGTCTCGTGTAGTCGTCGATTCCTCTTCTATCCGGGCAGTGGGGTCGGGTCAAAAATAGGACCTAACCCCACAGATCGCGCGCGACCAGGTTCAAAGCACCACGTCCTGACCGACGCCCAAGGCATTCCACTGTCGCTGATACTCACGGGCGCCAACCGCAACGACATTACCCAACTGCTGCCACTGATCGAGGCGATTCCTCCGATTCGAGGCAAGCGCCGTCGCCCCTTGTCTAAACCGCACATCGTTCAGGGTGATCGCGGCTACGACCACGACAAGTACCGCAAGCCCCTGCACGCCGTCGGCATCGCCACCGAGATTGCTCGCCGCGGCGAGCCTCACGGCAGCGGTCTTGGCAAGACGCGTTGGGTTGTCGAGCGAACGATCGCGTGGCTGCACAACTTCAAGCGATTGCGAGTCCGCTTCGAGCGCCTCGCAATCATTCACGAAGCCTTCCTGAAAATGGCTGGTTGCATCATCTGCTGGCGCCATCTCAGGAAATCATTTTGTTAGAGCTTCTTAGCCACGTGCGGTTATCCGAGGTCGCACGTAGGCGCTCGCCGCGCGGCGAACTCACGGCAACGGCGCAGGACTGCGTCAAATGGCGTGACTTGATACGGCGGAACGGGTTTGATCGCGGTAGCAGCAAGCGTCGGCAGGGCTGGGGTTATCCCGATATCACGATGTAGGACTTTGGCGTGAGGCGTGCGTCCGGCATGACCAGCAGCCTCGCTTCGATGACCGCACCCCCTTCGCGTCGGGCAAACCTGGGCAAGACATACACGCAATCGTACACGCGCTTCACCGTCGACTCGTCCCCGAGCTCTTCCGTTTGAAATTGCATGGAGCGCAATCGCTCGAGAAGGAAGCCGCGAACGTCCTGTTCCGAGAGCGTCGCGACGCCAAGCGTGCGAGCAAATTCGTCATGGGCGAATTTCCGAACGAGGTCCACGGCCTCATCAAGATTCGCTTGAATTACCACTGTCTTCATATTTTCCTGATGCCGAGTATCGTTAATCGGGGGTAAGCCGGACGAGGGTATTGTCAGGTTGTTTAGTTGAAACCGAGCCAAGGCACCATGGCAGAAAACGACGCTCGTTATGCCGCCATACGGGCGGAGCAAGCCCATTCCCAGCTCGCGAAAGCCTGGGTGCGCACCGCGCGTTTATGCTCGGCGTTGCGGTGATAGCGACAGCCCATGAACAGGTTCGACACCTGACCATGGACTGAGGCGAAGCGCTGCAATTGGCGTGTCGACTTAAAGCGACGCATCACTTTCTCCCGCACCCGCGTAGGCTGATGCGAATTCTCCGCCCGGTTGTTCAAACCTTTATGCTGGCGGTGTTCGACGCTTAGCCCGAGCTCGCGGTTGGCCGCCGCATAGCTGCGCAGTTTATCCGTGACGATCGCGCGCGCGCCGCCATGGCGCTTGAGCAGGCGGCGCATGAGCCGTTTGGCGGCGGCCGTGTCGCGACGGCTTTGCACCAGCACCTCAAGCAATGCGCCGTGCTCGTCGACCGCTCGCCACAGCCAATGTTTTTTGCCGTGGATTGTCACCACCACCTCGTCAAGATGCCATTTGTCGCCGCGCCTCGGGGACGTCGATCGAATACGCCCGGCGATGGCCAGACCGAACTTCGTCGCCCAGCACCGTACCGTCTCGTAGGTCAGCTCAATCCCCCGCGCGGCCAACATTTCCTCGACCATGCGTAGACTCAGCGGAAACCGATAATACAGCCACACCGCATAACTGATAATGTCAGGCGGAAAACGGTAGCCTTTGAACGAGATCGCCGCGTCGCTCGAGCGCTGGGGGTGACTGAAAATTTTTTCATGTCGCATTCTATCCTTCCGCCTCCCCCATCCGAACAACCTGACAATACCCCTCCGAGAAAAAATGACGGCTTGGCAGCACGACTACAACCATCATCGTCCCCACAGCTCGCTCGGCCATCTGACCCCAAGCGAGTTCGTCCAAAAGTGGTCAGTACAACCCAAAGAGGCAGCCCCTCTCCAGTTTTAAACTGTCCAGTTTCCGAGGGCACTTCAGGTTCCACTTAAAAATCGCAGGACCCTGTCCAAACAAGTGGCGCCACCTCTCGCCGCAAGGAGCTTATAGCCCCCTTTGCCAGCAAGGTACTCGCGAACCACTTTCTCTTTAAACTTTACATCGAATTTCCTCACGGAACCTCCAAGGTCGTGTCCAACTCTCGGGGGTCAGTTCAAATCCGAGGCGGCTCACTGCGACCTGCGCGGGGGAGCCAGTATTCGCTTGCTCGATACCTCAAGCTCGTTTATCGCGAATAGGCAAACTGCGACGTCCTCCGGCTTCTCGAGCTTCCTGTAAAGCTTTTCGGCCTTCACATAGTCTGCGATGGCCTGCGCATTCAACCCTGCCTTCGCGTGGTTATATCCAGCCCGCAGGTAGGTTCGTGCAAGTGCGTCTTTCATATCCTCGCCGGCCCCCTCCAAGGCGTCTGCGCGCTGTCGGTAGGCGGTTGCAGCCAGGGCGTACTGACCCTCGAGCGTATAGTTGATTGCGGTGTACTCGCGGGCCCATGCCGCCGTCTTAAGCGCCTTGCGAGCCTCTGTGTTGGCGACGTCGGCCAGCCGCTCCTTCCCTTGGCGGGCGTATTCATCGCCTTGGCTGCGGCACTCCGAGCCTTGTGCCGTGGCCACCGTGTACGCCAGTGACCACCGGTCTTGATCAGAAAGAAAGAGGGTAAATTCGTTGGTTACCCCGGGTTCTTCAATGCTTCGCAGCAGGTCGGCTTTGCCCGAGGCCCCCAGCCATTGCGCCAGCGTGCTTACGAGCGCCTCACGGCTTGGGTGGGTACCTTCACCGCCTGCCTGAGTCAATTGCACCAGCTTCGCGAGCGACTCCTGGACGCTTACCGGAGTTTCCTTGAGAGTTCCCCGAAAAAGTTGCTCAAGACATTCATTCAGCTGCGTCACGGCACCGGAAAACTCCCGTGCCTTGGCCTGGTTGTGAAGGGACAGAATGCTGAAGATGAGCAGACTCACGGTTTTTCTATTGCCGTGAAAGACACGGTCGCAGAACCGGTCCATCCGGCCCATTTGGATGATGTCTCCAAGGGCGGCCACAATGGCTTCTGGCCGACTGAAATCAACGTCCTTTAGCGCCTGCTCGGCGTACTCACGACGTTTTTCGGATACGTGAGGCCCCCACTGGGTGTAGCGGTGAAGTAAGGCTGCGAGACTGTTCATGATAAAGCTCCTTGAACCCCCAGGGGGACGCTAATCGAGACCCTTGCTCGCCGCCCGTCCCCGATTCCCGGATTTCCGGGTTCCCGTGCCACTCAAAAGGCATCGAACGCCTCTGAGCCCAGGCGGCGGGCGCGAATGCCGACCGCCAGATTGTTCGGTTAACGGACCAACCCGTTGGCAGAAATAGAAAACCACGGCTCTACGCTGCGAGGCGTGCGGGGCAAACCTTTTGCCCAGTCGCGGGGGCCGCGCAGCGCGCGTTTCGACTCGGTATTGCAATGCGTGTCGTGCGCGCGGCACCCCAACAACCGGGACGAACCCTGGGCCGTCGACACAGACGGCGCGCTGCCAACCCGTGCCAACGTCACATGTGTGGACGCGAACGCGCCGCCCCGGGAGCGCAAGCCGCGATACACCCGGTGTTTCACGCTCAGCCCGCACGTATGCTGGAGCCGGCGCCGCCCCGCGTGCCCTTAAGCCGCGCTGCGGCTCGTCCCTCGGCGCACCCTACGCGCCGTCGCGGCCAACGCGTGAGTGATCTCGGGGTGAGAGTGTGGATGAAGGGGCTGCCGGCCGCCCTCAGGTGAATACCTGAGGTGGGCGGCCGCCGACCGCCGCTGTCCCCCGGCTTCGCCGCCCGCGCCCGGCTCGCGCCGCTCCCCGCGCTCGCGCGTCGGCTGATGGCTGCTCGGTAGCGACGCAGTTGGCTCGATAGCGAGGCAGTTGGTCTGTCACGATCGTGTGCGCCACCGGGTTCAAGCGCAGTATTGACCTGCCCCCTTCAATCGGGCCAATGGGCTTCTAGCAAAGTCCCTTTAAACCAGCTCCTGGAAAGCGGCAGGAGCATCCGCGGTTGCCCGATGTTTCGCCGCAAACTCTGACGGCGCAAGGTAGTTCAGTGCGCTGTGTGTCAGCGTCGGATAGATACTCCTCATTTTCGTCGAAGTAATTTTCCCCAGTTTTTGTCTGGCGCCGCCGCGTAAGCGGCGGCGCCCTCCCGATCACCGACCATATCCCACTACGGATCCGTCGAGGGGGTGTCGGTGATCGAGCTGGGAGAGGTTATGACGATTCTGGAATTGCACCGGCAGGGGCTGAGCATCTCGGCCATCGCCGCTCGACTGGGTATGGACCGCAAGACCATTCGCAAATACATCAAAGGTGGTGTGCAGGCGCCGCGTTACGGTCCACGTGCACCGCGACCCTGCGTCATCGACCCGTTCGTTCACTATGTGACCGAGCGTGTGCGGGAGTACCCGGACCTGAGCATCGAGCGGCTGCTGCGGGAGATTCAGGCCATGGGTTACGCAGGCGGTCGAACAGCTCTGGGCGACCTGGTTCGGGAAGTCCGGCCACCGCGACAGCGTGGCTTCGAGGTGCGCTTTGAGACTCCAGCTGGCCACCAGGCGCAGGTAGACTTCGCACACTTCAATGTTGAGTTCGACGATGTACCGGGGCAGCGACGCTCAATCTGGTTGTTCTCGATTGTGCTCGGGCACAGCCGCTATCTGTGGGGGCGTTTCGTCGAACATCAGGACCTGCAGACCGTCCTGCGCTGCCACATGGAAGCGTTCGAGCACATTGGTGGTGTGCCACGCGAAGTGCTGTACGACCGCATGAAGGCAGCGGTGCTGGGCGAAGTCGAGAAGCACATCGTCTACAACGCGAAGCTGGTCGCGTTTGCACAGCACTATGGTTTCGCTCCGCGTGCGTGCAAGGCGTATCGCGCCAAGGCCAAGGGCAAGGTCGAACGCCCCTATCGCTATATCCGGCAGGACTTCTTCCTCGCGCGACGATTCCAGAATCTCGCCGATCTGAACCGCCAGTTGCGCAACCGGCTCGACACGGTGGCCAACTCACGAGTACACGGCACGACGCATCGCGTTGTCATGCAGCACTTCCGGGAGGAACGCCCCGCGCTCCAGGTGTTGCCGGCCGGCGCCTTCAATGGCGTCATCAGACTCGAGCGGCGCGTGAGCCACGAAGGTCTGGTCTCGGTCGGCGGCAACTACTATAGCGTGCCCGAGCGCACCCGCAGACGCACGCTCGACGTCCATAGTCTGGCTCACGAGATCCGCATCTACGAGGACGGCGAACTGCTCGCAGTGCACCCCGTGCTGGAAGGCTGGCGACGAACATCGTTGCTGCCTGGCCATCGGAGCGCGGGCCAGCGCAGGCAGCAGGCGGCGCGCGACGTATCGTCGGGCACGACTGGTGTCGGACGTCGGCCGCTGTCGTTTTACGATCAGGTGGCCAGGCGTCTGGCTGATGCCGGGAGGCGCGCATGAACAGCGTTCCAACCTCAACCGTCGAACGGATACAGCGTTACCTCGTTGGCTTGCGTATGCCGCGTGCGCTTGAAGCGCTGGATGCCACCTTGAAGCGTTTCGAACAGGGCGACAGCTCGATGCTCGAAGTACTGGAGACGTTGCTGGGCGAGGAGTTCACGACGCGCGAGACGCGGCGCATCCGCATGGCGCTGCAGACAGCGAGGCTGGGCACCGTCAAGACGCTCGCCGGATATGACTTCAGCTTCCAGCCGAGTCTCGATCGCGATCGCTTCATGACGCTTGCGCAACTTAAGTTCATTGAACGACGCCAGACGGTCCACTTCCTCGGGCCGCCAGGAACTGGCAAATCACACCTCTCCATTGCACTAGGTGTCGAAGCGGTGCGCGCCGGCAAGAGCGTGTACTTCGGCTCACTGGCAGAAATCGTCAATTCGATGGCGAAGGCCGAACGCGAAGGCAACCTCGCCCAGCGTGTGCGCTTTCTTGCACGCAACAGCCTGCTCATCGTTGACGAGATCGGCTATCTGCCGATCGGCTCCAACGGGGGCAACTTGTTCTTCCAGCTCGTCAACGCATGTTACGAGCGCTGCGCCATCGTCCTCACGTCCAATCGCAGCTTCGGCGAATGGGGTGAGGTCTTCGGTGACACAGTCGTCGCAGCGGCGCTGCTCGACAGGTTGCTGCATCACGCGATTGTTGTCCAGATTGAAGGTTCGTCGTACCGGCTGCGGGAGCATGCCGATCTCCTGCCTGACCACCTGCGCAACCGACCATCCGCCCTAAAGCCGGCACCGGTCGAACCTGCTAACCGACGCCCGGGTCGCCCCCGAAAGAGCTCACCTGATCCATTCAGCGGCTGATCACCGCAAATACACAGGGTGGGGAAATTTACTTCGACGATTCTGAGGAAATTAAGTCCGACGTTGACAAAGCGCCCGAGCGCGTCGAAGGCATGGCGCAGGCGCGCCAGCAAGGTTGGCTGATTCTCCTTGGCGGCCAGCACGTAGTGCGCGCCGGCGGCCCCGATCCGGGTGGCGATATGGCGTTGGCAGCCCATGGCGTCTATGGTGACGATCGCGCCCTTGAGCCGCAACGCATCGAGCAACTCCGGGATGGCGGTAATCTCGTTGCTCTTCTTGGCCGTGCGCACTTGCCCGAGCACCACACCCAGGCCGCTGCCATAGGCCGACACCAGATGGATGGCGCGCTCGCCGCGCTGATGCGAGCCACGTACGGTCTTGCCATCGATGGCGACCACCTGACCCGCCAGTGCCGGGCACAGGCCGCTCATCCACCGCACGAAGCAGGCTTCAAATTGCTCGGGGTCGAGCGCCGCGAACACTCGCCCGAAAGTATCGTGCGACGGGATACCGTTCTTCAGCGGAACATGGCCACGCAGCCAGTCCAGCTTCGCTTGCCCCCATAACTCGGTGCCGTACCAACTGTCTGCGCCAGCGAGAATGGCGCACAGCGCCACCAGCAGCATCTCCGTCAGGCCGTGCACCGGCGTCCTGCTGCGGGGATCGCTCAGATCACCAAAAGCTTCTTCAATACTGAGGACTTCACTGGGCATCTTTCGCCGCGCAAAAGACAAAAGTAAACGACTTCGCCGCAAAGTTTACAAGCGAAATCTTAATCCCATGATTTCAAAGGGTAATTCCTTCGTGCGATAGCCCTGGGGGTGAGCAGGCTCACCGCTCACGTTCAGGCCTTGACCTGAGGTGCGCCACCGGTGGCACCAGGTATCGTCAGGATCACGCTAGCAGCATGCCGCCGCGTCACCATCACATCACTCACGCTTTTGCAAAGGACTTACTATGCGTTTCGATACTGCTCTGCCCCAGGTCAATTCCAGCTTCACGAACGCTGTCGGGGTGAGACCGCTCGACCAAAAAGTCGTAGACGCGCTGAAGACCCTGAATTTCAAGGACAAGGTGGCCGTCGAGAACCTCCATAGGGACATCGCCAACACCACCATTATCGAGAAAATCTGCGACGTGCTCTTTCACAAGGGAGAACTCAAAAAGTGCCGGGAGGACTACACCACTCTGCTCTTTCTCCAGGAGGCCGAAAAACGGGAGCAGCCCATTGACCACATTCCAGGCTCCCGCGAGGAGGCACTGGAGACGATGGCTACATGCATGGCACCCGCCGCACAGGAGAGGCTGCTGGCAGCGGTGGAAGACCATAAAATCAGCAACGAGTTTACCCAGTTCTTCGGCCGCCATGACCAGTATTATCTGGCCGCTAAGGTGCTTCTCGTCCAAGAGGCCGCCCTGCTGAACCCAGACGAGCCAATGGGCCCCGGGCAAATGTCGCACAGTCACTGGAAGTTCCAGAAGGCCGGGGACTACTTCGCGTCCGCGGGCTGGCAATACTCCAATAAGGCAAACAACCCATCGCTTGCCATCGCAAGCTACCAGCAGGCGCAAAATTGCTACCGGAACCAGGGTTGGCTGAGTCAGATCGCCCAAAACAAACACGCGGTCGGCTGCGTCCTCGGGAAAAGCGGATATAACTCGCAGGCGGCAGACGCTTTCAAAGATGCCGCCAAGGCCTACTTGGATACTGCAGCTGAATACAAGGAGCACGGAGAAAAAGAAGAATTCTCCGTTCGGACGTACACGGAGCAAGCGGCAATAATGTATAAGCTCGGCGCCGAATTCCTGGAGAAGGACTATAAGCATGAGGAGGCAGGTGATTACTACCGAGACTGCGCCGAGCTCTACAAGGCGATTGGCAAGTGGCCCTGGCGCACGGAAGAGTACTACCAGAAGGCGGCAGCCTGCTACGATACGGGGCACGCGCCCGAGAAGCATCTCATGGCGGTGGAACAGGCACGAGCCGTCCGCCAGCCGAGTGGCTGAAGCCACCGACGGCGGTCCTCGCCAAGGGCCGGACCAGGGCGTCGGCCCGCAGATGACGCAACGGGGTATTGTCAGGTTGTTTAGTTGAAAACAATCCAAGGCGCCATGGCAGGTGCGGTGTAGGGAGCGACGCCCCTTACGCCGCCATGCGGGCGGAGCAAGCCCATTGCCAGGTCGCGAAGGCCTGGGTGCGCGCCGCGCGTTTATGCTCGGCGTTGCGGTGATAGCGGCACGTCATGAACAGGTTTGACACCTGACCGTGGACTGAGGCGAAGCGCTGCAACTGGCGTGCCGACTTATAGCGGCGCATCACCTTCTCCCGCACTCACGTCGGCTGATGCGAATTCTCCACCCGGTTGTTCAACCCTTTATGCGGTTCCGTCGCAATAGGGGTAGTCAGACAGACTCCAAGGTTTCGAGCGCCAGGAACCCAGTCGATGAAGCGCGCAGCCAAACCGCCGAGAAAGCCCTTGCCCGCAGGCATCGCCAAGGTCCTGAAGCGGTTGCACTACCCGTTGGAGGTTATGTGTCAGTGCGTGCCCTGGTACGTAGCATATTCGCTGAGCTCGCGAGATCTGGAGGAAATGATGGCCGAGCGAGGCGCGACGGTGGACGGCTCGACGATTCATCGCTGGGTGATCAAGTGGCTGCCGGTTTTCGAGAAAGCGATACGTCCCGAAGGTATCGTGCGACGGAATGCCGTTCTTCAGCGGAACATGACGGCGCAGCCAGTCCAGCTTCGCCTGCCCCCATAGCTCGATCCCGGCCCAGCTGTCTGCGCCGGCGAGAATGGCGCACAGCGCCACTAGTAGCATCTCCGTCAGGCCATGCACCGGCGTTCTGCTGCGCGGATCGCTCAGATCACCAAAAGCTTCTTCAATATTGAGGACTTCCCTGTGCCTCTTTCGCCGCGCAAAAGACAAAAGTAAACGACTTCGCCGCAGAGTTTACAAGCGAAATCTTAATCCTATAATTTTAAAGGGTAATTCCTTCGTGCGATAGCCCTGTGCGGCCGTCGGCGACGGCGCACACTTCAGGTGTTCACCCGATAGTGGCCTGGCCGAGGCGGCCGACAATGACAGCAAAATACCCGCCGTGCTTAGCACGACAGCGCCTCACCCGTCGCGCCTTCACCGACGAGCGCACCGTCGCAAAATGGAAGTCGCGTGCGGCCTCTCGCAGGAACGAGTGACCGAGTGACGCCCGCGCCAAGGCGCGCTACCGAGTAAGAAGAGGGTTAGGATGTGCAGCATGACCGTGACCAAGGCGTTGTGCGGCCAGAGCGCGACGTTCGTCAAAGCGCTGGAGCACCAGTTTGAGCTCGCGCCGGCGCCCTATGAGCACGCTTGCACACGTGTGGCGCAACTTTATTTGCAGCCGTGCGACGATGCGCCACCCGCGAGGCCTGCGGGTCCCACAATCATGCTAACGGTCAATGGGCAGCCATTCGGCACGGCGTTCAACGCGTCAAACGGAGCGATTCAGGATCCCCATCTGCGCTTATACGGTCGCGACCTCGTGCGGGCGCTGGCCAAGGAGATCGAGCACGCTTTCGCGACGGCCCGTGTGCCGCGGGAGGTGGCTTCCCTACAGGCCGAAGTCATCGCCAGCCAGCTCGGACGTGACGCTGTCTTAAAAGCGGACGCCGCGCTGGGCGAGGTGCGTTCGAATCAATGCGTGTTTCAACAAGCCGTCGATGTGCGCATCGACGGCACCAACGTCCGCTTCCATAAGACGACGACATACGTGGAGGCGAAGTCCCAGTATGAGTCGGCTCCAGCCTTGGTGAGAGTGGTAGATGTCGCGGTGACGTTTTCGGCCAAGCGCGGCGATTCATGGTTATGGCACAGCGCCGTCAGGTGCTTTGGGGCGGACCAGAATTGGGTGATCCAGGCGAGGGATATGTACGCTGCGGTGCGTGAGCGCAACGAGCCTGGTGCGCTTGATGCGCTTAAGAGCGCACACGGGGTGCCGGCTACCCCCAATTTGTTCGGACGCCTAATCCAGTGGTTCAAGCTCACCCTGGGGGCGCAAGGCATTGTGATCGACGAGCGTAATCCTGGGGCGGGGCAAGCGCCCGCCCGCCCAGGGCTCGTTGGCCTTGCGGAGTTCGAGGCGGACGCAGTTTTCGTCTCCGCGCAGCAAAGCCGGAAGAGATGGTGTAATGGCATGGCCGAGTATCGTCTGCATCAGGCCATGGTGTCTCACAACAATGAGCTAATTCATGGCTCTCAGCGGTTGGACCCATGGGATTCGAAGGCGGAGAATGCGCTGGAGGAATTCAGGACGCGCGGGAACGCGCTCCGCAAACGCCATTACCAGCGCTTCCTGAGCGATCGCGAGGTGAAATGGGGGCGTCCGATTCCCACGGAGGGCCTTCGTTATGGCGAAATATTCATACGCAGCACGCAGCCCACTCCAGATGCAACAGCGTTGTCCGCTCAGGCGAAGCTTGACCTGCGCCGTGAGCTACTTTCGGAGCCTGACCACATCACGATAGACATGCCTAACCGATCGGCAGACCCGCAGGTCGGCAATGCCTACATGCAGGTCGATAAGGCCTATAAGGCGTTGCACGAATGGAGGAGCGCTAATCGAGCCGCGCTTGGAAAAGTGCGTCTACCCTTGGAAATTTGTGCGTTGCTCCAAGAGGTTGATTTGAAGGGTCAGGGCTTCACCGCCGAGGATTTCGCTGCCCGGGACTTCACCGCGCAGGACTTTAAGATCATCGCGGAGGAATTAGTAGAGAGAATGGCTGACGCGGTGATCGCTTGGATTAACGTCACATTTACCGACGATGTCATGCGACGGAGAATGCTCGAGGCGCTCACGCAGTCGGGCCCAGGCGCGACGCGCGAGGTCATTAAAGGTTATGGCGCCATCGACGTTGCGAGCATCGGCGGTCGAAAAGTTTGCATCAAGTGCGACCTGCCGAAGTCCGGGGAGGGGCCGCCCAGCGTTATGCTAGAGCACCATTGGAATCGCGAATTTGATCCAGACAGTGGCTACGCGATTATCTGGGAGGAGGGGAGCACAGTCAGCGAAGCAGACGAGATTGCGAGCGCCAACTTGACCGTCTTCGCGGCTTGGCGCTTGACGCCCGCGGGGATGGAACTGCGTGAAGCGAAATTCGAGGCACACGTCGTTTCCGCCTGGCCCGAAGACGCGGCCGCAAAATCCTTCATGCTGGATCGACAGCTCGACAAGGCGGTAAATGTCTACATGGAGGCCGCAAAAACCTTTAATCGAGATCGAAAGCACCACTTGGCTGCAGAAGCCTATATGAGGGCCGCCCGCCTCTACATGGGGGAGAATCGGCACACGAAAGCCGCGGAAATGTACGAGGAGGCCGCCCAAGTCTACTTGAAAGCGCCTCTAACCGTGCAAGCCGCAGGAGCGTTCGTAGAAGCGGCAGAAGCCTACCTACGGGATAACGAGTACTGGGGGGCTATAGAAGCCTACAAGACGGCCGCAGAACTCTATAAACGAGCAGGTCAGACCGACGACGCCGCGAAAGCCACCTGGAAGCTCGCCGCAGTCTATACGCACGCGGGGCGGGCCGATAAGGCTACAGAAATCTACTCGGATCGCGGAGACGAGTATGTGTGCACTGGTCATTACGAGCAGAGCCTAGAAGCCTATAGGCTTGCTGGCCTGACCGACCAGCAAGCCTACCAGAGGATCGCGACCGTGTGCATGCAGGATCGTCAGTACGAGGAGGCCGCACGCTTCTACATGCGGGCGGGTCTTACACGAGAGGCCGAACGCGCTTATCGGATGCTCGCAGACGGCCTCGTGGCAGCGGGTCGGTACGCGGAAGCCGTAATGCCCTATAGGTTAGCGAGGATGCGTGGGCACGCCGCAGAAGCCGATGAGCTTGCGAATGTAAACCGCGGATTTTTCAGCAGATAGCGCCGGAGTTGAGAGCAAGGCGTCAGCAAGGTTTTGTCTGGTTCCGTCGCAATAGGGGTAGTCAGGTAGACTCTGCGGTTTCGAGCGCCGGCAACCCGTCGATGAAGTGCGCGGCCAAACCGGAAATTTTCAAGCGAGTTGTCGCCTCAACGAATAGATTTCAGGCGGCCGTTCTCTCCTGGCTACGGCGTTGCGCGGCGACGCCCTGCCAGTTGGGCAGTGTCGCATTAAGTACTGCGGTAAAATCGTCAGCCTGACACCGGTGACGAACACGATGGCCAGGACGAAGAAGACACCACGTGAGACGCTTCCCGCAGGCATTGGCAAGGTACTGAAGCGGCTGCATTATCCACTGGATGTGATTCTGCTATGCGTGCGCTGGTATGTGGCGTATTCGCTGAGCCTGCCTAACCTTGAGGAGATGATGGCCGAGCGGGGCGTCGAGGTCGATCATTCGAGCGTGCCCCGCTGGGTCATCAAGCTCGTGCCGCTGCTTAAAAAATGCGTTTCGCAAACGCAAGCGTGGGGTGGGCCGGAGCTGGCGCGTCGATGAGACCTACGTCAGGTATTGTCAGGTTGTTCGGATGGGGGAGGCGGAAGGATAGAATGCGACATGAAAAAATTTTCAGTCACCCCCAGCGCTCGAGCGACGCGGCGATCTCGTTCAAAGGCTACCGTTTTCCGCCTGACATTATCAGCTATGCGGTGTGGCTGTATTATCGGTTTCCGCTGAGTCTACGCATGGTCGAGGAAATGTTGGCCGCGCGGGGGATTGAGCTGACCTACGAGACGGTACGGTGCTGGGCGACGAAGTTCGGTCTGGCCATCGCCGGGCGTATTCGATCGACGTCCCCGAGGCGCGGCGACAAATGGCATCTTGACGAGGTGGTGGTGACAATCCACGGCAAAAAACATTGGCTGTGGCGAGCGGTCGACGAGCACGGCGCATTGCTTGAGGTGCTGGTGCAAAGCCGTCGCGACACGGCCGCCGCCAAACGGCTCATGCGCCGCCTGCTCAAGCGCCATGGCGGCGCGCGCGCGATCGTCACGGATAAACTGCGCAGCTATGCAGCGGCCAACCGCGAGCTCGGGCTAAGCGTCGAACACCGCCAGCATAAAGGTTTGAACAACCGGGCGGAGAATTCGCATCAGCCTACGCGGGTGCGGGAGAAAGTGATGCGTCGCTTTAAGTCGACACGCCAATTGCAGCGCTTCGCCTCAGTCCATGGTCAGGTGTCGAACCTGTTCATGGGCTGTCGCTATCACCGCAACGCCGAGCATAAACGCGCGGTGCGCACCCAGGCTTTCGCGAGCTGGGAATGGGCTTGCTCCGCCCGTATGGCGGCATAACGAGCGTCGTTTTCTGCCATGGTGCCTTGGCTCGGTTTCAACTAAACAACCTGACAATACCATTTCCTGAGATGGCGCCAGCAGATGATGCAACCAGCCATTTTCAGGAAGGCTTCGTGAATGATTGCGAGGCGCTCGAAGCGGACTCGCAATCGCTTGAAGTTGTGCAGCCACGCGATCGTTCGCTCGACAACCCAACGCGTCTTGCCAAGACCGCTGCCGTGAGGCTCGCCGCGGCGAGCAATCTCGGTGGCGATGCCGACGGCGTGCAGGGGCTTGCGGTACTTGTCGTGGTCGTAGCCGCGATCACCCTGAACGATGTGCGGTTTACACAAGGGGCGACCGCGCTTGCCTCGAATCGGAGGAATCGCCTCGATCAGTGGCAGCAGTTGGGTAATGTCGTTGCGGTTGGCGCCCGTGAGTATCAGCGACAGTGGAATGCCTTGGGCGTCGGTCAGGACGTGGTGCTTTGAACCTGGTCGCGCGCGATCTGTGGGGTTAGGTCCTGTTTTTGACCCGACCCCACTGCCCGGATAGAAGAGGAATCGACGACTACACGAGACCAGTCGATGCGATCGGCCGCACGGAGCTTGGCCAGAAGTACCTCGTGCAGACGATCCCAGACGCCAGCCTTCTGCCAGGCATGTAGCCGTCGCCAGCAACTCATGCCTGAGCCGCAGCCTATTTCCTGCGGCAGCATTTCCCAAGGGATGCCGGATTGCAGAACGAACAGGATGCCCGTGAGCACGGCACGATCGTCCAGCGGCTTGCGCCCGGGATAGCGGGCGCGCCGAGGCTTCGGTGGCGGCAGCAGTGGCTGGATGATTGCCCACAGTTCGTCGTCGAGTATTGGTTTGGCCATGTCCTTTGCGCAGCGATGACTGCGCAAAGGTTAACAAAAATCACTTTGAGTTAACAGCCCCCGTAAACTCATTTTGTTAGTGATTCTTAATCATTGGAGCAACGGTGACGATATCGCGACGCGTCGCCCCTACAAAGTGATCAGCCGCCTTGCATAGCCGCTCTCAAACGGGTTAGCGCGCGGTACCCCGCCGTTACCGCCGAAGAGGGGCGTGAAGGAATTACAGCAGCCGTGCCTATTGGCGCGATCGTCCGGCACCAACGCCGGGCGAGCCTCCTCCTCTGCTCCGGCCCTACCCTGCCCCGGTTAGGCTCCGCAGGAAGAATGGCCAGCGACAAGCCGTTCGGCGGCGAGCCCGACGATGAGCGAGCGAAGCCGTTCACTCGCCCGCTCGGAAGATCTTGTCTTTGCAACCAAGCCGCAGATTGCACTGACGCAACTTCGGCAGGCCGTGGAATCGGGGATTCCTGCTGGGGTCGTGCTGGCCGATGCCGGGTATGGAGACGAAACGGCTTTCCGTGACGGCTCGACCAAGTTGGGCTTGCTTTATGCGGTGGGCGTGCGCTCTGGCACGAGCGTTCGGGCGCCTGGAGTCACGCCGCTGCCGCCCAAACCATGGGGTGGACGCGGCAAGCCGGCCCAATTACTGCGCCGCGGTCCGGGTCACGAACCGGTGAGCGTCAAGGCGCTGGCCATGGGATTGCCTGACGATGCTTACCAGAACGTCACGTGGCGAGAAGGGAGCAACGCAGCGCTGCAGTCCCGTTTCGCGGCCGTACGCGTTCGCCCGGCGCATCGCGATTACTGGAGCAGCGAACAACGTCCTGACCTTGCCTCGAAACGACGTACAGCAGAGAAGTTGGATAATCTGTTGAACGGAGGTGGGTATGGGCGAAAAAGGGGTACCGAATCGTCGCTACACGGATGAGTTCCGGGTGGAGGCGGCAAGACTGGCAAATTCGGTGGGACACAATGAGGCGGCACGCCGTTTGGGGGTGCCGATGGCGAGCCTCGGAAACTGGGCGCGCAAGCAGCGGTTCGATGAGCGCCCAGAGTGGGTCGTCGAGAATGGGTTTTGCCATGACCTTTGCGTGGAAGAGACTGGGCAAAGGTTAATAAAGATCTCGCCAAGTTAACAGCCCCATACGATCATTTTGTTAGGGTATCTTAGTGCAAGATTTTCGCGGCCAACGAAAGCCGTTCGGCCGTCGCAGTAAGACGCTTGTCTCTAGTCCACAAGGCGGCTCCCGGAGTCAGACGAGTTGCGGCAAGTAGATGGACATCAACATAGCCGATCCCCAAACCGAAGAGCGCTTGCTCACCGACGAACCGCAACACCTCGTCATCGGTGGCAACTGTGACGCGAGGTAGATCGCCCAGCGTTGAAATCACGATGTCGCGATTCTTCAGGCTACCCAGCGCAAGCTCTCCGATGACATACGGATGCGCCAACACTCGTCCACTCTCAAGCAACTGGACGAGTGCAGCATCACCTGATCGTAAATGATCAATCCAAACTGACGTGTCGACCAGAATCATGCAGGCTCCGTTTGGCGTCGAGGAATGTCACCAAGGTCAGCCTCGGTCCCACCCAAACGAGCCAAGCGGCGGGCGCTTTCGCGCTCGATCAGCGCCTTGAGTGCCTCACGGATCAGCGCTGATTTTTCCTGCAAGCCGGTGAAGGCTTGAGCCTTTGCCAAAAGATCATCGTCAAGAGCCAAAGTCGTTCGCACGGTTCACCTCGTCAACAGTTCAATGGCACGATTATAGCATCGAATGATGATTTATTTCATGCCAACCTGCCCTCGCCGTTCAAAGTCGCGTTCCCCATTCCAAACGAGAAGAGGCCAAGCTCCCGACCTCCCCCCGGATAACCGAGCACTTTGGCCTAGAGATTTCCGCCTTCAAGGTGGGCAAGTCGGAACTCACCCGGAGTCAAATCGCCTAGCGAACTATGCGGTCTGAAGTCGTTGTAGTCTTGTCGCCAGGTCGCTGTCAACTTAAGGAGGTAACCCGAAGCCGAGGCATGAATCCACTGACCTTGCCTCGTTTTCACGTACAGCAACTCACGCCGCTTGTAGCATCGTTTCGTAATCACACGACGTGCGGTACCCGATCGATGAATGGATGCGTTGACGATTGTAAAAGCCTTCGATCCAGTTCATCACATCCAGTCTTGCTTGGGCTCGTGTTTCGTAGCGGCATCGCGACGTCTGCTCGACTTTCAGCGTCTTGAAGAAGCTCTCCATCGGCGCATTATCCCAAGCATTGGCACGCCGGCTCATCGACATGACCATCCCGTACCCCTGAGCAAGCGCGCGGTGCGACCAACTCGCGTATTGCACGCCGCGATCGCTATGTACAATCAAGCCCCGAGGCGGCCGACGTTGCCCGTGCGCAGAGCGCAGCGCCGCACACACGAGCTTGGCATCGATGCGCTCGGACATCGACCACCCAACGATGCGCCGGCTTCCCAGGTCCAGAATGGCCGCCAAATACAACCAGCCTTCGTCCGTCGCTAGGTACGTGATATCCGCGACCCACGCCTGATTCGGCCCCCATCCATCAAAGCGTCGCGCCAGCAGGTTCGGCGCCACCGGCAAGCGGTGAGCCGAGTCTGTGGTCGTCTGCCATGCCCGCCGGTATGCCGGCCGCAAACCTTGACGTATCAAGCTGCGGCGCACGCGCTCTGCGCTCGTCTTCATGCCCTGGGCGGCCAGCGCCTTGACCAGTCTTGGACGGCCGTAGCAGCCGCGGTTCTGCGCGTGCAGACGGGCGACTTCGTCATCGAAGGCCGCCTGCCGCTGCCGCCGCTCGCTTGGCCGCCGTACCCGCCATTGGCAGTAGCCACTGCGCGAGACCCTCAGCACTCGGCACAGACGGCTTACGTCGCATTGGTCGCGGTGAGCGTCGATCCATGCATACTTCACCGCGACCCCTTCGCGAAGTATGCCGTGGTAGGTTCAATGGGTCGCTGCAACAGCCTCGCGTAGTTTATCGGCCGGAGACATGAAGCCCAATGTTTTTCTGGGCCTTTCATTGAGCCGCGCTGCAATTTTGTTCAGCTCCGCCTGCGAGTATTGATCAAGTTGCGTACCGTGGGGCAAGTACTGACGCAGGAGTCGGTTCGTGTTTTCGTTGGTGCCGCGTTGCCAAGGACTTCGCGGGTCGCAGAAGTAGACTTTCACATCCGTGGCGATCGTGAAGTCTTTGTGGTTCGCCAGTTCCATTCCTCGGTCCCAGGTGAGCGACTTGCGTAGATGCTGCGGCAACCGCTTAACCTCGCGCTTCAGGCCCGCCACGACGCTCAACGTGTCCTTCCCCTTTACCTTGACGATGATGGCGAACCTCGATCGCCGCTCGACCAAAGTGGCGACATGAGTATTGTTGGCGCCACTGACGAGATCTCCTTCCCAATGCCCCGGTACCGCACGGTCGGCTGCTTCAGGTGGTCGCTCGTGAATCGAAACCGCGTCAGCAATCTTATTGCGAGCTCCCTTCGTGCTGGAAAAGCGTGAGTGACGCATCTTCCGTTGGGTCCGCAGGTGATACTGCGTAAGCGCTCAAATAACGACGCCCCTCAAGGTTCGGTCAGAGCAGGCATACTCCATGGGGTAAGCGCTGCGTAGTCATCAGCCGTGGTAGCGAGCGGCAACGTCTTGAATAGCCAGACCAGGTATCGATACGGTTCGATACCGTTTGCCTTACAGGTCTGAACGAGTGAGTACAGGTTCGCGCTGGCTTGAGCGCCAGCAACGGTATCCGCGAACAGCCAGCCCTTGCGTCCGATGACAAACGGGCGGATGGCGTTTTCGCAGAGATTATTCGAAATCGGCCAGGCGCCGTTCTCTACGTAACGAACCAGTTTGGGCCACTGTCCGTGCATGTACTGCAAGGCTCGTCCAAGCTGACTCGATGGCACAACGCCGGGCAGGTGCTCGGTAAGCATTTGCTCGAGCACAGCGAGTACGCGAGCGCTGTAGCGGGAGCGCAGGCGTTGACGTCGCTCGCAGGCCCATGTTGTGCTGCGGGCCTCTGCAGCAAACAGCTTGGCGATCATCGCAACGAAACGCGTGGCCAACAAGTCTGGTGTGCGGGAGGCTTTCGGCACTGACTCTTCAGCCTTGATAAAGCCTCGGCGCACGTGCGCCCAGCATCCGAGATGCACGAGTTGATGCTCACGCGCAATGCCGTTGTAAAGTTCGTACCCATCAGACATCAGCGCAGCGCCGGTCCGCACACCAGCATAGAGTCGCTGCGCGTGCTGAGTACCCCGCCCCGGTGAGTACGAAAACATTCGCACGGGTGGGCCCGAGCCGTTGACCTGCGCCCAGAGATAACTCTTTGCCTGTGGTCGTCGGCCGGCTTCCTTTAGCGCCTGAAACGTCGTTTCGTCCCCATATATCAAGTCTGACTCGAGCAATGTGTCGCGCATTAAATTGATCACGGGCTGCACAGCCAGACCCACGCGCACGACACTGGCGGCGAGCGTATTCGACGAGATATCGCCGCCGAAGCGGCGCAGCAGCGTGGCCTGCCGATACAGCGGCATGCCGTACTGGTACTTGCCGGTGATGATCCAGGCGAGCGCCGATTCGGTAAGCAGCCCGCGCGGGATAATCCGCGTCGGTGCTGGCGTGACCTTGACGCCGAGATCGCAGCATGGGCAGGCGTATTTGACGCGCTGATGCTGGATCACACGAACCTGCTCGGGAATCACATCCAGTTGTTCGCTCGTCTCGACGCCAATTACCACTAGGGCGTGGCCATCGTGCGAGCAGAACTGCTCAGATGCGGGCAGTTCGTGTCGAACGACTTCGCGCGGCAGGTTTGGATCGAGCGGTTTGCGCCCGCGTTTGCTGCGCGTGGGGGCGGTGACGGTTGTGCCCGGCAATTCTTCGCGCGCGGAGCCAGTGCTTGAGGCCAGCGACTCGGCTTCGTTGAATAGACCGAGTTGGTCGGCATGACGGGCTTCACTCGATGCGCCGAACAGTTCGTGTTTGTAGGCGCGAAGCTTCTCCTGTGCGAGGTCACGCTGCGCCGTCACGAACCGAAGCTCGCCTCGTAAGGCGTCGCGCTCGGCACTGGCGGCGATCAGCGCCTGATATTCTGCGGCGCTGAGCATGATGGTGTTTTCTGGCATGGCCAGTTTGACCACGCGGTAAGCGCGACGTTCAGCTCATGCGCAGGTAATGGCGCTGAGGATGTTTCTGAATCACGGACAGATCGATTCCTTCGAGCAACCAGTGCAGCTGTTCGATACTGAGCGTCACGACGTCATCGCCCCCGGGCCAGATGAACCGGTCGGCCTCGAGTCGCTTCATCAGCAACCAGAAGCCGTTGCCGCCCCAGCCAAGAATCTTGATGCGGTCTCGCCGCCGATTACCAAACACGAACAGCGCCGGGGCCATCGGATTCAGGCGCATGGCTTGCTCCACCCGTATCGACAGACCGTTGATGCTCTGACGGAAGTCCACGGGTTCGCGGTGCAGGTACACTTTTAGCGCTTCGTCGAACCGGAACACGGCAACCTCCCGAGCATCTCGATAACCGCCGTCAACTGGGCCAGATCTGATTTCTCGAGATCGAGCTGCACGCCATTGGGCAGACGCACATGCACGCTGGCGATGATTTGCGGCTCAGGTGCAGAGGACTCAATCGTAATAGCGGGTGGTGTGCAGGCGATCGGTACGAATGTCGAGGTCACAGGCTCGGTGACGGGCGTCATAACGGCACCTCCCCGTTTGTGCTCACGAATCAACTTGCGCAGTTGGTTGGCGTTGATTTGGGCCTTAGAATCTCTAACAAAATGAGTTTACGGGGGCTGTTAACTCAAAGTGATTTTTGTTAACCTTTGCGCAGTCATCGCTGCGCAAAGGACATGGCCAAACCAATACTCGACGACGAACTGTGGGCAATCATCCAGCCACTGCTGCCGCCACCGAAGCCTCGGCGCGCCCGCTATCCCGGGCGCAAGCCGCTGGACGATCGTGCCGTGCTCACGGGCATCCTGTTCGTTCTGCAATCCGGCATCCCTTGGGAAATGCTGCCGCAGGAAATGGGCTGCGGCTCAGGCATGAGTTGCTGGCGACGGCTACATGCCTGGCAGAAGGCTGGCGTCTGGGATCGTCTGCACGAGGTACTTCTGGCCAAGCTCCGTGCGGCCGATCGCATCGACTGGTCTCGTGTAGTCGTCGATTCCTCTTCTATCCGGGCAGTGGGGTCGGGTCAAAAATAGGACCTAACCCCACAGATCGCGCGCGACCAGGTTCAAAGCACCACGTCCTGACCGACGCCCAAGGCATTCCACTGTCGCTGATACTCACGGGCGCCAACCGCAACGACATTACCCAACTGCTGCCACTGATCGAGGCGATTCCTCCGATTCGAGGCAAGCGCCGTCGCCCCTTGTCTAAACCGCACATCGTTCAGGGTGATCGCGGCTACGACCACGACAAGTACCGCAAGCCCCTGCACGCCGTCGGCATCGCCACCGAGATTGCTCGCCGCGGCGAGCCTCACGGCAGCGGTCTTGGCAAGACGCGTTGGGTTGTCGAGCGAACGATCGCGTGGCTGCACAACTTCAAGCGATTGCGAGTCCGCTTCGAGCGCCTCGCAATCATTCACGAAGCCTTCCTGAAAATGGCTGGTTGCATCATCTGCTGGCGCCATCTCAGGAAATCATTTTGTTAGAGCTTCTTAAGCGCCAGCCGGGCAATCGACACGCCCGGCCGACGGCATAGCTCGACCAGTCGCCGCTTGGCGATGGGGTCGTAGTCACGTTTGCCGTTCGAACGTATGCGTACGACCCGCAGCGGGAAACAGTCGGTTTCGTTGAGTTCATTCATGTTTGCGTCCGCAAAAGTCTTTGCGGACGCAAGCTTGACCCCTGTCGAGCTACCGCGATAGGGCGTCCTTTAATGACGGCTTACGATACTGCAGCTCCTTCTTGAGAACGCCGCGCGCTTGCACGAACAGGCTGCGATAGATTGACCTTGCCTCGAAACGACGTACAGCAGAGAAGTTGGATAATCTGTTGAACGGAGGTGGGTATGGGCGAAAAAGGGGTACCGAATCGTCGCTACACGGATGAGTTCCGGGTGGAGGCGGCAAGACTGGCAAATTCGGTGGGACACAATGAGGCGGCACGCCGTTTGGGGGTGCCGATGGCGACCCTCGGAAACTGGGCGCGCAAGCAGCGCGAAGGCGGGGCGGCCACGCCAGGCGCGGCAGCCTCTGTGAGCCGCGCCAAGCCCGGCGTATCGGAGCTGGAGGCGGAAGTCAGTCGGCTACGCAAGGAATTAGCCAGTGCGAAACTCGATGTGGAAATCCTCTCAAAAGCGACGGCGGATTCAACCGGTCGTCGCAACATCGGATTGTTGAACAGATTTTAGGTACTCGTCCAAGGCTTCCGCAGGCGTCTTCCAGCCAAGCATTTTGCGGGGCCTGGAGTTCAACGTGTTCGCAACAGCCTGGATCTCTCGAGCACTCCAGCGAGATAGATCCGTGCCCTTTGGAAAGTATTTTCGTAGAAGGCCGTTAGTGTTTTCGTTCGTACCACGCTGCCATGGGCTGTGCGGGTCAGCGAAGAACACCTTCACGCCGGATTCGATGGTGAAACGTGCGTGATCGGACAGCTCCTTGCCACGATCCCAAGTCAACGATCGCCACAAGTGGGCAGGCAGGTCCACCATGGTCTTCTTGAGTGCGTTGGCCATCGTGACAGCTCCGTAGCCGGCCAGCGCGGGTCCGTTTTTGGTGCGTGGAATAAGTCGATAGCCTTTCTCACGAGGTAAGTGCACGAGCATCGTGAACCGGCTTGATCTTTCCACCAGCGTCCCAATGGCGGAACGATTCAGGCCAATGAGCAGGTCGCCTTCCCAATGGCCCGGCACAGCACGATCTTCCGCCTCTGCCGGCCGACTGGAAATCATCACCTCCTCGCTGACAGGCGCCCACGCCTTGGCACGCGCTCTTGCTCGGGGAACGCGCAACGCGCGTCCGGTGCGCAGGCAGCCCACCAGCTCACGCTTGAGCGCGCCGCGCCCTCGAATATAAAGAGCTTGATAAATGGCTTCGTGAGAGATGCGCATAGATTCGTCATCCGGGAAATCTACCTGCAAGCGATTAGCGATTTGTTCAGGTGACCAGCCCTTGACCCACCTTCGGTCGCCGCGATGCGGTTTATTTCACCCCTTGAACGGTGCCTGCTTAGGCCCGGCAATTTCATGGCCCTCAGCGTCATGAACCTTGCCTTCCAGGCGCTCCTGCACATATTGACGCAGCCGCGCATTTGTTGCCAGCTTCGCTGGCTTTGGCCGTTTGGCAAACCGTTCCGCCTTCCACTGCGCGACCGAAGCACGATACTCGAGGCTACCGCCACGTGTCGCCGCATTGCGCGTGAGCTCTCGTGATACGGTTGACGCACTTCGTCCGATACGGCGGGCGATCTCGCGCACACCGAGGCCTTGGACAGAAAGCAATGCTATCTCTTCTCGCTCAGCGAACGACAAGTATCGACCCGAAATAGGTTTCGACATGAATAGTGGCATGCCGCCACGATAGCGGAACCAGCGCGAGCCTACCGCTTGAGATGCGCCCACCGCCTCCGCCGCTTTCTCGCTTGTAATGCCGGTCGCGATTTGTTGCCAAAAACGTCGCTCGATTTCATGTCCAAGCGAGGGTGCGCCCGGAGAGTACATCGCTGCTCGCCCTGGCAACCGATATACCTGCTTTGCACTTCTTCTCACGCAACACCTCGTCGATCAATGGTGTTGCGACGACCGGTTGAATCCGCCCAATACGTCAGCATTCGCTACAGCGAACGGCTGGCCGAAGCGGGCATCGAACCGTCGGTCGGCAGCCGGGGCGACAGCTATGACAACGCCTTGGCTGAAACGATCAACGGCTTGTACAAGGCTGAACTGATTCATCGCCGCACCTGGAAAACGCGGGAATCCGTTGAACTGGCAACGCTGGAGTTGGCGGCCTGGTTCAATCATCATCGGTTGATGGAACCCCTCAGCTATATCCCGCCCGCCGAAGCTGAGGCAAACCACTATCGGCAACTTGAAACAGCTGCCACTGAACCCGCATTAACTTAAACCAACCAGCCTCCACGATTTTGAACTGACCCCCGAGAGTTGGACACGACCTTGGAGGTTCCGTGAGGAAATTCGATGCAAAGTTTAAAGAGAAGGTGGTTCGCGAGTACCTTGCTGGCAAAGGGGGGTATAAGCTCCTTGCGGCGAAATTCGGTATTGCAGAAAGCATGGTGAGGCGCTGGGTCGCGGCATATCGTCACCATGGTAACGCTGGGCTCATCCGGCAGCGTGGTGCTTACACCATTGAGTTCAAGCTTGAGGTGGTGCACCGCGGCGTGGCTGAGAACCTTTCCTGTCGAGAGCTGGCTGCCATTTACAATATCGGCAATCCGCATAGCATCAGGATGTGGCAACAACAGAAAGCACGGGGGGAGCTCCGTTCGCTCAAGAGCATGCGCCTGTCGGGACGGGATGTTTCGGTGCCAGCCAAGAAAAAGACCTCGAACCAGTCGTTGGAAGCTCCGCGATCTGATGAGTCAGACCAACTGCTTCGTGAGAATCAGCAGTTACGCGCGGAGGTCGCGTACCTAAAAAAATTCAATGCCTTGGTTCTAGCAAAGAAGTTGGCTCGGCAGAAATAGCCAAAATAGTGCTTGAACTGAGGCAGGAATTCCCCTTGACCGATCTTCTCCAGGCTGCGAGGTTGCCACGCAGTACGTACTACTATCGGATCAAAACGCTGGCCACCCCAGACCGGCATGGTGGGCTCAAGGCGAAGATTCAGGCGGTCTATGCTGCACATCGCGGCTTGTATGGCTATCGTCGCATCACCTTGACTATCCGCAGTGATGGCGAGCTGGTCAATCACAAGAAGGTGCAGCGCCTCATGAACGAATTGGGAATCAGGTCGAGGGTGCGCAGGAAGAAGTTCCGGTCGTACCAGGGCGAAATCGGCGAGGCCGCGCCAAACCTGCTCAATCGTGAATTCACCGCGTCGGGCCCAAACGAGAAGTGGGTTACCGATGTGACCGAGTTCCGGGTCGCGGGGAAAAAGCTGTACCTTTCTCCGGTCATGGACCTCTACAATGGGGAAATTGTTGCCTACGAGTCGAGCTATCGCCCCGACTTCCCGATGGTCATGGGCATGCTCAGGAAAGCTGTCAAGAAACGCAGAAATGCGGCTACACCGATGCTTCATTCAGACCAGGGTTGGCACTATCGCATGCAACCGTACCGAGCGGCACTGGCGCGCTATGGAATGAAGCAAAGCATGTCGAGAAAAGGAAATTGCTTCGATAACGCGGCCATGGAGAGCTTCTTTGGCACTCTGAAGGCCGAGTACTTCCATCTCTCGGACTTCGAAGACGTCGACGCATTACGAGTAGGTCTGAAGGGCTACATCGACTACTACAACCGGCGCCGCATCAAATCGAAACTTGGTGGACTGAGTCCCGTGGAATATCGAATGCGAGCGGGAAAAAACTAACGCTTCAACGTCCAACTCTCGGGGTTCAGTTCACTCCCGGGGCGGTTCACCCTCGTCTCGGAATGGTTTTCGACGACGAACTTGGGGGGTGCGAACGCGCGTGTCAGCTGTATTAGCTGAGACTTGATCTGACAGGTAGTCGGAAGGATTAAGCGGTCACGGCAGCTGAATGAGGAATGAGTTTCTCCTTGGCGAGCGAGAGAGAATCGAGGAAAGTCTGCATGGGCGTCTTGCCATAGCACCATCGACCTTGATGTTCTCGCCGCGTGTTGTACTCGTCAAGCCAGTGGTCGAGGTCGGCCTGCAGTGCGGGGATGCAGTCGTAGATTTTCCTGCGAAAGGCGATGCGATAGAACTCGTTGAGCATCGTCTTGTGCAACCGCTCGACGATACCGTTGGTCTGGGGCGACCTGGCCCGAGTACGGGTGTGGTCGATGTTTTCCACCGCCAGATAGAGCTCATACTCGTGATGCTCGGGGTTACCGCAATATTCGGTGCCACGATCGGTCAGGATGCGCATAAGCGGGATGCCGTGGCTATCGAAGAAGGGCAGAACGCGGTCGTTGAGCAGATCAGCCGCCGGCAGTGGCGTCTTGCGATCGTAGAGCTTGGCGAATGCGACCTTCGAGTAGGTATCGACGAACGTCTGCTGGTAGACCCGGCCCACCCCTTTGAGCGTGCCGACGTAGAAGGTGTCCTGAGCGCCGCAGTAGCCGGGACACTCTGACTCGAATTCGCCGTGCGTTTCTTTCTCAAGCTTGGCCCGCTCGAGCGAGGCGAGCTGGGTCTCGGTGAGCACCAGCCCTTCCTGCGCAGATTTGGCCTCCAACGCCGTCAGGCGTTTGTTCATGGTCTCGAGGTCGTGACGTAGCCAGATGCTGCGCACGCCCTGAGGCGAGACGTGCAGCGCATGACGCTTGAGCACCTCATTGGCGATGCGGATCTGGCCGTACGCGGGCAACTCCAGGGCCAGCTCGACCACTGCGGCTTCGACCTGCGGATCCACGCGATTCTTGGGCTGCGGGCGCCGCCGAGAGATTTCCTGCAGGGCGGCTTCGCCGCCCGTCTCGTACAGTTCTTTGAATCGGTAAAAACTGTCGCGTGAATAGCCCATCACGCGACACGCTTGACTGACATTACCGAGCTGGCGGGCTAGCTCGAGAATTCCGACTTTGGCACGAATGACTTTCTGATCTTGCGTCATGGTGGACTCCTTGCGGTTCAGGGACCGCAACGTTGCCGTCACTGGATGCGACGAACAACGCTGTGCCCCGGGAGAAACCGACAGCTGTCAGATTTAGTCTAGGCTATTACATGTCAGCCTTCTTCCGGACGCGATCGTTTGCTGCTGTCTCTATGTCCCGTGTGCGTCCGGCGCCGTGCCGACGGGCAAGCCAAGCCGCGCCTTCACATGTCCGGTGTCACGGCGTATCCGGTCTTGCGTCGAGGCGGGCTGCTCACCGCAATCGATGATCACCTCCTCATGCTCGCGTAGGAGGCGCTCGAACTCCGAGCCCTGCGCCCAAGTTCCGTTTTCACCTGCGTCCCCCTCCCGGATCAACTGCATGACGGGGGGGCGATACTTCAAGAAGTCTAACAGTCTGAGGAAGTCCTGCCGAATTGCTTCGTTTTTTTGGAAGTCAGTTTCCAAGCCTTGCTGCTGAGCGAGCGCTTCCGCGTCAAGCAGTTTGCACAGCAGCTCGCGCCCTTGCGCGTCAGGGATCGATATCGCACCGGTCTGGATTCCCAACAGAATCAAGCAAAGTCGACTTTTCTCGGCATCCGCCGTCACGCGCCACTGAGGCAACGATTCCGTGCCGCTTAACGCGCCATTGACAGGGTTGCTCCGCGGTAAAGCCAGTGACGCCTCGTAGTGCGCTGCTGCAACCCTAGACACACGCGCCTTGATGTATTCAGTGGTATAGGCGCTCTCCGCGCGAACCGTCGCCGATCTGATCATTTCCAACTGGGGCGCGAATATTTCAACAAGGTTTTCGCGCGCGTCTTCGCGCTCTATCGCCCAGCCTTGCCCTAAGAAGCTGGTGATCAACAGCCCCCCCGCGGCTAGCGCCAAATGCGGTGCCGCGCATAAGATCGCCGCAGCGGCGATCAGCCCAAATAACAATCCGAAGTCCGCGAACAACTTTTCCGCAAAGCCCGGCACCAGCTCGGGTAGTTTATTGATGACTTCGTGTTTCGCAACATCTAATAATTGCGCCGCTTGAGCCAATTCAAAAAGGATTTCGGGGCGCTCCACCGGCCCAAGTTTGCACTTTTTCTCCACATGCTCGATGTGGCTAAGACAGTTGTGCAATGCGGCACAACCTGCAACACTGCCGCCGATCGTATCAAAATCGCGTCGGAATCTAGGAATGTTGTTCAGAAAATCGCGCAGTGCGCGTCTAAGCGTTGAATTAACAATGACTTGGTCCGGTGCTATGGACGCGGGGTGCTGGGTCCGCGCCAATGAGCGCAGCGCGTTGTTTCCGACTTCATTAACCATGGCAGAGTTCTTTCGGCAGTCCGTCTTGAACAATTCGTTTTTGCGGCTCTGTCGCGATAACGAAGTTACGCCGAAGCGAAGCCAGTGTCGCGTTGGTTTTTACGCGGCCAGTGCATAGAATTGCTCAGCAGGGGACGCACGGCGTGCCTTGGGGGCAAGCATCTGCCCCTTACGAATCATGTGCATGGCCTCGATGCCGCCCAGGACGATGCGGGCACAACGGAAATTCTGGAAACCCAGCATCGGTCTGACGCGCCGTTTGATCGCGCGGTGGTCCTGCTCGACAAGGTTGTTCAGGTAGTTGTTCTGGCGGATTTTGATGGGCGTCTCGCGCTGGGCGCCCAGCGCCTGCAGCGCGGCGCGGTTCGCCCCGCTTTTGTCAACGGTGACGGTCGTCGGCGTGCCCCGCCCGGCGGTGGCTTTTTCGAAGAACCGGCGCGCGGCGGCGGTATCGCGGCGTGCGCATAGCAGAAAATCAATGGTGTGGCCCGCCTTGTCCACCGCCCGGTAGAGGTATTTCCACTGGCCTCTGACCCTAATATAGGTCTCGTCTATGCGCCAGCTCTCACCGACTGGGCGCAGGCGGCGACGTATCGCTTTCTCGAAAACCGGCAGCCACTTGATCACCCAACGATGGATCGTCGAGTGGTCCACCGCCACGCCTCGCTCGGCCATCATTTCCTCCAGATCTCGCGAGCTCAGCGAATCGGCTACGTACCAGCGCACGCACTGTAAAATAACCTCCAACGGGTAGTGCAGTCGCTTCAGGACCTTGGCGATGCCTGCGGGCAAGGGCTTTCTCAGCGGTTTGGCTGCTCACTTCATCGACGGGGTTCCCGGCGCTCGAAACCGTAGAGTCTACCTGACTACCCCTAGGGCGACGGAACCGGATTTCCCGATAGTTGTTCGGTCACAAGGATCGCCCGCCAAGGTGCACGCCTCAGGTGTTCGCCCGATAGTGGCTTCGCCTAAGTCTTGACGAACTTCGCTGGCATCAGCTTGACCTGATGGCCCATCTCCATCAATCGTCGTGCCCAATGCTGGGTGCCGCCGCACGCCTCCATTCCGATGAGGCACGGTTCGCGATTCGCAAAATGCTCGAGGAATGCCGCGCGCTTCAACTGCGTGTTCACGATCTCGCCCGTGCTGACGTCCACCCAGTGAAGCTGGAAGACGTGCTTCGCAATGTCCACTCCGACCGTCGTCTACTTCATTTGGACCCTCCGGTTTGCCCTGTGAAGACCTCTATGATCTTCCATCTTGGCAGTCGTATGCTCGCGCCCGTTTACAGGACTTGAGTCGAGTAGCGCATTTTCGTTGCCGCTTGCGAGTTGCTGATAGGGTC
Organism: Pandoraea faecigallinarum; assembly: GCF_001029105.3. Classification (NCBI taxonomy): domain Bacteria; kingdom Pseudomonadati; phylum Pseudomonadota; class Betaproteobacteria; order Burkholderiales; family Burkholderiaceae; genus Pandoraea; species Pandoraea faecigallinarum. Next base: position 194,863 of record NZ_CP011808.2, read on the forward strand.
CTGTGCGGCCCCCAGAGAACGCGCCGTCGCGGCCAATTCGCACTGGATCACATGGTGACAGTGTGGGCAACGGCCATGAAGGCCGCCCTCGGGCGAACACCTGAGATGAGTTACCGGGTGGCGCAGGGTAACCCCCCGCCAGCGCTCCCACAGAACCGTACGCGTGTTGATTTTCACCATATTTTTCTGACATACAACCCTCCGTACAAACAGGAAATTAACAAATTCCTCCTGTACGTGAAATCAGGGCAGGGTCAGATCGGTCACGATCTTGCGTGGCACCGGATTCGAGCCCAGCACGCGCTTGAAGAAGCGTTTGGCGGCCGCCGTGTCGCGCCGTTTTTGCAGCAGGATGTCGAGTTCCGCGCGATGCTCGTCGACGGCGCGCCACAGCAGGTATGGTTCACCGCGCAGGCTCACGAACATCTCGTCGGGTATTGTCAGGTTGTTTAGTTGAAACCGAGCCAAGGCACCATGGCAGAAAACGACGCTCGTTATGCTGCCATACGGGCGGAGCAAGCCCATTCCCAGCTCGCGAAAGCCTGGGTGCGCACCGCGCGTTTATGCTCGGCGTTGCGGTGATAGCGACAGCCCATGAACAGGTTCGACACCTGACCATGGACTGAGGCGAAGCGCTGCAATTGGCGTGTCGACTTAAAGCGACGCATCACTTTCTCCCGCACCCGCGTAGGCTGATGCGAATTCTCCGCCCGGTTGTTCAAACCTTTATGCTGGCGGCGTTCGACGCTTAGCCCAAGCTCGCGGTTGGCCGCCGCATAGCTGCGCAGTTTATCCGTGACGATCGCGCGCGCGCCGCCATGGCGCTTGAGCAGGCGGCGCATGAGCCGTTTGGCGGCGGCCGTGTCGCGACGGCTTTGCACCAGCACCTCAAGCAATGCGCCGTGCTCGTCGACCGCTCGCCACAGCCAATGTTTTTTGCCGTGGATTGTCACCACCACCTCGTCAAGATGCCATTTGTCGCCGCGCCTCGGGGACGTCGATCGAATACGCCCGGCGATGGCCAGACCGAACTTCGTCGCCCAGCACCGTACCGTCTCGTAGGTCAGCTCAATCCCCCGCGCGGCCAACATTTCCTCGACCATGCGTAGACTCAGCGGAAACCGATAATACAGCCACACCGCATAGCTGATAATGTCAGGCGGAAAACGGTAGCCTTTGAACGAGATCGCCGCGTCGCTCGAGCGCTGGGGGTAACTGAAGATTTTTTCATTTCGCATTCTATCCTCCCACCTCCCCCATCCGAACAACGTGACAATACCCCGTGATCGGATGCAAGCCCGACCCCATGAGCCGAGACTATCGATCCGTACTGGACCCGCATGTCGTTTGGGTTCGCATCGGCCCGGGCCAGAAAATGGTGGGCATGGTCGAACTGATAGAAGCCAGCGCCCATGTTCATGTCGCGAATCTCGTCGTTGCTCCCGCCTTGCAGCGGCGCGGCCTCGGAAGCCGGCTGCTCCAGTTGGCCGAGACGGCGGCACAACGCCGTCAGCGACCCCGAAGGTCGCCTGCTCATGAACGGCGAGAGGCAAACCAGCCAGCGCTTCGACGAGCGGCGTGGCGATGTGCTTGTCCGTACCGAGCGCATCGAGGGGCTCGATATTGCGGTCCTGACCATCCAGCCAGGAGGGGCTGCCCGGGCATGATCATCCGTCTTTCCAAAGCCGCCACGGTCAGCGCGATGGCCCTGCTTGCCTCGCTGGTGGCCTTCAACAACATCACCGATTACGCGACCAATTTCGCTTTCGTACGCCATGTGTTCCTGATGGATACAACGTTTCCTGGCAGCGGCATCCGGTATCGGTCCATCGACCAGACGTGGGTTCATCATGCGGGCTATATCGCCATTATCGTGATGCAGACCCTCACGGCGGGGTTGTGCTGGACGGGCGCAGCCAGGCTATTGCGCACACGCCACGCGGTTGACGCAACGTTCCGCTCGGCCCGGGCCTGGGCCGTCTCAGGACTTACGTTGGGTTTTCTGACCTGGCAGGTCAGCTTCATGACGATCGGTGGTGAATGGTTTGGGATGTGGATGTCGACGCAGTGGAATGGCCTCGAAAGCGCGTTTCGCTTCGTCGTGACGTTCCTGCTCGCACTTATCTATCTGATCGTGCCGAACGATGGCACCGGTGCGGACGCCACACCGCACTGAATCTTCCGGCAGAACCCGCCGGACTCAAGGCCATGCCCGGAAATTCGCCGCCACCGTGTGCGAGCGGCCACGCCGCGAAACAGGCGGCTGGCGACCCGTTCTCGAACGGAGCCCGGTCTGGTCGCAGATCGTGTGAGTCGGCGCAAACGCAATGCGCGCAATGCGGCGCACACATGAACTGGCCGCTTAATTTGGTTGGCTATTCCGTTGCTTCCCTGCCCCACCTGACGCGTCGGTTCGCGGCGGGAACAGCCAGCGTGATCCGTACGATGTCTATAAGAGGCTACGGGGAGTCGTCCTGCTGCTTGTGTTCGACGTGTATTTATCTCAGTTGCGCCTTCGCAGGGCGATGACGATACTCCCTTGACGATGATGACTGTCAGTCATTGCATACCCAAGCAGGGTTAGCAATCCTTAATGGGATACTCATTCACCGGTACATATTTTCCGAAGTTAAAACATGAAGACCCTACCGTTAGTTAGGTACAACATGACAATTCCGGAATGGGGCCCCGGTGAGTTGGCTGAGCTAATGTTGGATCTGGTGTACGGGAGTGGGTAGCGGAAACGGAGGGAGGCGGTGGCGATTGCAGGAGAATGTTGCTTTCCAAGGTAACAAACTCAGCAACCAATCCACCACCATGGTCAAACGTAATCGGGAAGCGGATGGCAGTCAAGCCGCGGCAGCAGAAATCAAGGGGCCTGTCGGGCTGGACGATCTGATCCAGGAAGGCGCGCGGCAGATTATCCGGCAAGCAATCGAGGCGGAATTGAAGGCATTGCTCGAGCGGTATTCGAACGTAAAGACGCTGGACGGCCGGCGTGCAGTCGTGCGCAATGGCTATCTGCCCGAGCGTGCCGTCGTCACGGCAATTGGACCCGTGGCCGTTCAGGTGCCGAAGGTGCGTGATCGCTCGGGTTCGGGCATCCGCTTCAATTCGGCGGTCGTGCCGCCGTACGTTCGCAAATCCGTGCGCGTGTCGGCCGCACTACCGCGGCTGTACCTGCGAGGCATCTCGACGGGCGACATAAGCGAAGCCCTGAGCATCATGCTGGGCGGCCAGGTCGGCGGCCTGTCGCCGAACGTGGTGAGTCGTCTGAAGGCGCAATGGGCCGACGAGCACGCTCGGTGGAACCGGCGGGACTTGTCCTCGGCACGTTGGGTGTACTGGCGGGCTGACGGCATAGACACCGGCGTGCGCAGCGACGATTCCGATGGCCAGTGCCTGCTGGTGATCATCGGTGTCAAACCGGACGGGACGAAAGAGCGCGTGGCGATCAGTGACGGCTATCGGGAGTCGAAGGCCTCGTGGAGCGAACTGCTACTCGAGCTGAAGAATCGCGGGCTGCCGTCAGGGCCGCGGCTGGCTTGCGGCGATGGTGCGACGTGATTCCGGGCAGCGATGGAAGAAGTGTTCACGCAGACGAAGCATCAGCGCTGTTGGTTTCACAAGTTGGGCAACGTGCTCAACGCGCTGCCGAAATCGCAGCAGGCTCGCGCCAAAAAGGTGATGCAAGACAGCTGGATGGCCCCACACGCGCTTGCGCAACCCCGGCGCGCCGCGACATCGATTTGTTCAGGACCGACTAAGAGGCCAGTTCAAAAAGTCAGTTGAGTGTTTCTGAGGATGTTCCAGCAGACGAGAGAACAGCCGAGTTTGAGGAATGCTTCGTGAATATCGGCGCGCCGATCGAAGCGGATGCGAAGCCGCCGGAAACGATGGAGCCAGGAGTGGGTGCGCTCAACGACCCAACGATATTTGCCCAGCCCGCTGTCGTGTTCGGTCCGACGCTTGGCGATCATAGGTTTGATGCCTCGCTCGCGCAGTGCGCGCCGGTGCCGGGTGGAATCGTAGCCGCGATCGGCATAGACGATACCGGGCTTCTGAAGCGGGCGGCCGCGAGCACCGCGAATCGGTGCAATCTCGTCAACGAGGCGCAGCAGCTGTGTGACGTCGGCGGCGTTCGCGCCGGTGAGGATCGCGACGATTGGGATACCGTTGGCGTCTACGAGGAGGTAGTGCTTGGAACTGGGTCGCGCCCTATCCGTGGGGTTCGGGCCAGTTTTTCGCCCGCCCCAACAGCACGCACCGACGACGAATCGACGGCGGCATGTGAGAGATCGATTTGGCCAGCTGCGCGCAGTTTGTCCAGCAGTAACTCGTGTAGCTGCTCCCATACGCCGGCCTTCTGCCAGGCGTTCAATCGTCGCCAGCAAGTGGCTCCTGAACCGAAGCCCAGGCGGGTCGGCAAATGGTTCCAGCGAATGCCGGTCTTGAGCACGAACAAGATGCCATCGAGTGCTGCTCGATCGGGCACGCGCGGGCGACCAGGATCGCTTTTCGCGCGAAGCTTCACCTCTGGCAGTAACGGTTCGATCAGTTGCCACAAATCGTCGTCAATGATCGGCGCTTGCATTCCCTCAGTCCCCGTTGCCTGGATACCTGAGGTTAACAGGTCGCCCCGAAAGTTAACAGCCCCTCTCGGGATTTTTGAACTGGCCTCTAAGTAAAATGGCATCGGTAATTTCTGAAAATCGCCAGAGCGGGCGGCTGGGTTCAACACGGGGGTGAGGCAATGAAAAACATTCGAATGGCATGCGTGGCGTTTGCGGCGCTGTGCCTGATGGCGCCGGCGGCTAACGCCGAGGAAACCGAATATATTGAAGATTCGCGCGGCCAGCCGTTTATCACGGCGCGCTTCCTGAGCCCGGCCGACGGCGCCTATCGCTGGAGTGAGTCGACGCCGACGGTGGCCGTTGCTTCCTCAGGCACGATTTCGGCGATTCAGCACGCGCAGACGATGGCGGCGTTGCGCTATTGGGGGGGAGATCGTTCGGGTAATGCCAGGGCAAGGTCCCGCGATTATCGACATCGGCCTGATGAGCGATGACGGCGCGCACGCTGACAGCCCGTATGGCAGCAGCGGGACCGACCCGCAGACACTGGTGACGAAGGTGTTGATCGGCCACGGTCCGGTCAATCCTTCGCTCTTCGGCGCGCATGGCGAAATCTCCATCGGCACGATGAAGTTCTCCGCGGCCCCGTACATTCCGTCGCAATTGCCACTGAATACGGGGGCGGATGTGCCGGCGGTAATTTATCACGAAGTGGCACACACGCTGGGCGTGGGCGCCAACCTGATTACCACCAGTGATCCGGTCAGCGGCACGTACGCCGCGAGTTTTCCCTCGGTACTCGACGACTGGTCGATCCATCTGCGCGATGATAATGGCAATGCCCCGTCGCCGGGGCAGGCAATCATCACTACCGGCTCGACCTCGCCGGTGGCGGGCGGCTTCGATGTGCGTACCAATAAAGCTTACTTTACCGGCACAAACGTGAATGAAGTGCTCGACAACGCGATGAAGGGGCTCCCCGTCGAGGTGGATCCGAAAGACCCACCGTTCATGTCGCATATCGAGCTGAAGAACAGTCTGATGAGCCATCAGAACTACCGGAACTACACGGCGTTCATGGAGGCGGAACTGGCGGCACTGCAGGACTTGGGTTACGACATCGACCGGCGCAATTTTTTCGGTCGCTCGATCTATAACGATAACGTCACCACGGTCAACGACAGCCCGTTCTATGCCCGCAATGCGGATGGCACGGCATATGTGTCAGGCGCCTATAACACCGCGACGCTCGGGCTGGGCCTGCATATTTACGGCAGCTACAACCACGTCACGCAGCGCGCCGATCTCCTGTCGGCGGGCGCGGGTGGCGCCGGCATTCGTGTTGACGGGGCGGGCAACACGGTGACGATTTTGCCGGGCACGCGTGTGTATGCTGACGGTGCGTACGGGCGTGGCGTGATGTTCGCGTACGGCAAAGATCATACGTTCGTGCAGCGCGGCGACGTCCAAGCGCTCGGCGAGCACGGCATCGCCGCGAGCTTCGACTTCGGCCATAACATGCTGGGCGACGACACTGAATACCGGGGCTCCTATATTCGGAGGAATAACGCGGGGGCGTTGCCGATGCTGGCCGAGTTGGCGGGGCCGCTGGTCGGGCGGGTCGATGTGACCGGCCGGCTCGCCGGGAAATATGCCTCGCTCTATATGTCGGAGAGCGGCTACGTCGGACAGATCAACGTGATGCGCGGCGCTTCACTGTACGGCGACATTCTGTCGTCGTACGCGCAACGTGATAGCAGCAACGCTTGGCTTCTCACGCAGCTGAATTTTGGTCTGACGCCCGATGCGGCCGGGCGGGCGACCTCGCAGCCCGATGCGTCATTCAATCTGCGTTTTGACGGCAATATCGCCGGTCTCAACAATCTGTCGCTCTCGATGCTGGGCGGCACGACGCAGATCAACGGCGACCATCAGGTCTTCGATGTTTACGTCGGCAATGGCGCGACGCTCTCAGGCAACAGCCGTTATCAGCTCAATACCGGCGGTGTGTTCACCAATGAGGGCACGGTGGCGCCGCTGCTCGCTGGGGAGTTCATCAGCATCGCCGGTGACTATGTACAGACTGGTACCGGTCGTCTGCTGGCTTCGGTGGGGAGCAACGGCAACTTCAGCCGCCTGATCGTGGCGGGCCACGCGATGCTTGACGGTACACTGGCGATTGCGCCGCAACGTGGCTGGTACGCAAACGGCTTCAGTGTGAGCTCGGACCAGTGGCTGAATGCGACGAGCCTGACGGGCGCGTTCGCGTCGGTGACGACGACGCTCGCCTCACCGACGCTTAACGCCACTGCGACGGCACTGGACGCGAACACCTATCGCGTGGCGATTTCGCGGGCGGCGAACGCCTATGCGCAGTACGGCGTGGACGGTAATACGCGCCAGGTGGGCGCCGCGCTCGACAGGATCACGGGCAGTGGAGGTAGTGCAGGCAGCGCGGGAGCCGATATGCAGCCGCTGTTTGCGGCGCTCGACTTCTCGGCGGCCGACGGCAGCGCGATTGCGCCGGCGTTAAAGCAGCTCTCTCCTGTAGCGTATGGCGCGATGTTTGCGGGCGCTCTGGTGCGTGAGCGGCAGATGACGAATCTGGTCTCAGCGGCAGTGAACGCCGGCATGTCGTCCGCGCGCGATGCCGGCGGTGATGGTGATAGCGGCGGTAGTGACGAGGTACCCACCCGCCCGCTTGCCAGCAACTGGCGCACCTTCGCGATGCCGTTTGGCAGCAGCTACTGGCGCACTCAGAGCGGCAGTACAGTGGGCGCAGGTGGCTCAAGCGGCAACAGCTACGGTGTTGTCTTTGGGATGGAAAAAGTGACCGGAGAGGATCGCGAGTGGACCATCGGTGCACACGGGGCGATCAGCGGTCAGTCGACACGACTCGACAGCGCAACGCCGGCCACCGGCAAGACCACAGCGGTTGATCTCGGCGTGCATGCCCGGTATGCCCCGGATCTGACGAGCGGCCCGCAGGCGTTTGCACTGGCACGCGTGGGTGTCGAAGACGGCCGCATGGATCGCACGATCGCGGTGAACGGTTACACGGCCACGCCGCGCGGCACCTGGACGGGGGCGACGGTCTCGGCCACGCTCGGTGGCGGCTGGCGCTGGCCACTGACGAGTGCGGTGAGTGCGGGGCCGGTTGCGGCGCTCGATTACACGATGGTGTATCGGCCGTCGCTGACCGAGTCCAATGCGAGTGGCGTGAATCTGACGCTGGGTGACAAGACGTTTAATTCGCTGCGCTTGCGCGTGGGCGGTGAGGTGCGCTTTGCGCTGCCGCTGGCGGCGGGCAATACGCTCGTCGCGAACGTGCAGGCGACGTGGAATCACGAGCTGACGGACGGCTCGCTCACGCAAAGCGCGTCGTTTGCCGGCAATCCGTCAGCGAACTTCACCACGCGCAGTGAGGTGGTGGGACGCGACAGCCTTGGGTTGCAGGCGGGCCTGTCGTACCAGGTAGGTCAGCGCTTGGCGCTGGGTGCGGCGCTGTCGACCAATCTCTACAAGGCAGGCAATGCGGATATCGCCGGCTCGGTGTCGGTGGCGTGGAAGTTTTGAGTGGCCGATGGGTGTCAAACCGGGCAGGCCGGTATATGGCGGTGTGAGAGGAGAACGGCCGCAAATGCTGGTGGAACTGTCGTTGCCGACGTCGCAGCTGATGTCAGTTTTCGCAGAACCTGCCCGCGTCGAGCATGTGTTCGCCAGTCTGGCGCAGATGGGCGGCAAGGCCCTGCGTAGCATCGGCCTGGCACGGGCGACGCTGCGTCTGCACTGGAAAGCCGCCACGTACAACCTGCGGCGCCTGTGCTCGCTCAAGCAGGCGGGTCCCCGGCCATTCTGAGGCCCCAAATGGGCTTGGAGCGGCCCAAAGCGGCCCGCGGCGGGAGCCAAGAGGCGAAAAAATCGCCCCACCAACCCTCGCGTAGCTCGCAAATGCGCTTGAGCTTGGCCCCATCACCGCGAGTTTAGAACACACGCCGGTAATTCGAGGTGCCCTATAGCCGCACTGCGTAGCTGATGATGTCGGGCGGAAAACGGTAGCCTTTGAATGAGATCGCGACCTCGCTCGTGCGCTGGGGGCTGACTGAAAATTTTTTCATGTCGCATTCTATCCTTCCGCCTCCCCCATCCGAACAACCTGACAATACCGCCGCTCGCGCTCCCGCGTGGGCTGATGGCTATCTCAGCGCGGTTGTTGACTCGGGCCGCCGCTTTGACAAACACATGCTTCACATTGACTAGCTCCGGGAGCTCGGCTTTGGCTGCCCGATAGCTGCGCAGTTGATCGGTCACGATCTTGCGTGGCACGGGGTTCGAGCGCAGCACGTGCTTGAAGAACCGTTTGGCGGCTGCCTTGTCGCGCCGCTTCTGGAGTAGGATGTCGAGTTGCGCGCCATGCGCGTCGACGGCGCGCCACAGCAGGTAGGGTTCACCGCGCAGGCTTACACACATCTCGTCGAGATGCCACGTGCTACCGGGCTTGCAGCGTGCCGCTTTGACCCGATGGGCAAAACCCGCGCCAAATTTGTCGCACCAGCGGCGAATCGTCTCGTAGCTGACTATCACCCCGCGCTCGAACAGCAACGCTTCGATGTCGCGCAGGCTGAGCTGAAATCGGAAGTACCAACGCACCGCATGGCTGATGACCGACGCCGGGAATCGGTGGCCATGATAGAGTGATTTCGGTTTTCTCATCGCGTCATCGTACGCCAACTTACCGATAACGTGACAGTGCCATTCTATGCACTGGCTGCGTAAAAACCAACGCGCCCCTGGCTTCGCTTCCGCGCAACTTCGTTATCGCGACAGAACCGATCATCTACCGTTCTTCTCCTTCTCGGTGTCAAAGCCATCAAAACAGGGAACGGTGGCTTTTGGGGTTGGCACAGAGGACTAGCTATCGTACAACTGGTCGAAAAACATGAGGTCGCGTATGGCTTCAAATTTTCTACACGTTTTTTGAGGCGACTCGGTTTTCCAAAAGGAAAACGAAAGTTGGTCAGTGCGCAGCAACACTTTGAACACGGCTTTAACGTCGTCGGAGATCGGCGGGTCCGGCTCAGACAATTGCTTGGGCAACTCTTTGACTTTGCCCATCAAATAATGGGCCACGACTACGTTATAGCCGCGGTATTTTGGCGTGGATAAAAAGTCGGTTGCCCGCTCCAGGAAATCCCCGAGCCCCTCACAGTGCAGGATCATCATCTTTTGCTTATCTGGCAAGTTCTGGAGGCGCTGCTCAAATTCCGTGGTGTCCGGGGTGGAATCGAGATTGTGAGACGATGGGAAACCCGCCTCAACGTCTTGAGCCGCCCGTTGTCTCCACCAACCATGCACTCGCGCATCTAAGTCACGGAGTATTTCGATCGTTTTTTCAGGTGCCTGGCCTATCTCAGGACGTCTAGGTCGATCAGTGCGCAGCAGACTCTCAAGTATGTTTTTGACGTCTACGGGGATCTCCGTTCGCGGCTCATCCAAGCCGTTTGGCAAATCATCCCGTATGCCCATTAGAAACTCGGCTACGTCTTCGCTGCTGTCGCCATTGCCCGACTGCTCTATATAGGTGATGGCGCGCGGCAAAAACTCCTTTAGCCCCGCACAGTTCGCAAGCGACGTGGCGTCCTCGAGCGTCAAGGCCCGGAACCGCTCCTCGAACGTCTCGGGGACGGACGCGGTGGAGTCGGTGTCCAGGGTGGAATCGAGATTGTGAGACGATGGGAAACCCGCCTCAACGTCTTGAGCCGCCCGTTGTCTCCACCAACCATGCACTCGCGCATCTAAGTCACGGAGTATTTCGATCGTTTTTTCAGGTGCCTGGCGTATCCCAGGACGTCTAGGTCGATCAGTGCGCAGCAAACTCTCAAGTATGTTTTTGACGTCTACGGGGATCTCCGTTCGCGGCTCATCCAAGCCGTTTGGCAAATCATCCCGTATGCCCATTAGAAATCCGGCTACGTCTTCGCTGCTGTCGCCGTTGCCCGACTGCTCTATATAGGTGATGGCGCGCGGCAAAAACTCCTTTAGCCCCGCACAGTTCTCAAGCGACGCGGCGTCCTCGAGCGTCAAGGCCCGGAACCGCTCCTCGAACGTCTCGGGGACGGACGCGGTGGAGTAGGTGTACATGGTATGACCGAGCGGACCTAAACGACCTACATGCATGTTTTCTCCAGGCTTGGTGGCTAGCGGGCCGCGCCACAGGGCGCTGGCCCATGTTTTGGTGCATAGGGGCAACGTTCGCGAGACGATTCAAGCGTCGGGGTGTGAGACAACACCGACATCATAAGGAGCTTGCCGCGACATTGCCAGAGTGAGCTTTGAGGGTTCTGTCGCGATAACGGTAAGCGCCTCGCGACGACCGTTCTCGACGTCAGGGTAGCCGTTGGTTAATTTGGTGCCCACCCAATATGGGGTTCCGTCGCAATAGGGATAGTCAGGTAGACTCCACGGTTTCGAGCACAGAGAACCCAGTCGATGAAGCGCGCAGCCAAACCGCCGAAAAAGCCCTTGCCCGCAGGCATCGCCAAGGTCCTGAAGCGGTTGCACTACCCGTTGGAGGTTATGTTGCAGTGCGTGCGCTGGTACGTGGCCTATTCGCTGAGCTCGCGAGATCTGGAGGAAATGATGGCCGAGCGAGGCGTGGCGCTGGACCACTCGACGATCCATCGCTGAGTGATCAAGTGGCTGCCGGTTTTCGAGAAAGCGATACGTCGCCGCCTGCGCCCTGTCGGTGAGAGCTGGCGCATGGACGAGACCTATATTCAGGTCAGAGGCCAGTGAAAATACCTCTACCGGGCGGTGGACAAGGCGGGCCACACCATCGATTTTCTGCTATGCGCACGCCGCGATACCGCCGCCGCGCGCCGGTTCTTCGAAAAAGCCACCGCCGGGCGGGGCACGCCGAAGACCGTCACCGTTGACAAAAGCGGGGCGAACCGCGCCGCGCTGCAGGCGCTGGGCGCCCAGCGCGAGACGCCCATCGAAATCCGCCAGAACAAGTACCTGAACAACCTTGTCGAGCAGGACCACCGCGCGATCAAACGGCGCGTCAGACCGATGCTGGGTTTCCAGAATTTCCGTGGTGCCCGCATTGTCCTGGGCGGCATCGAGGCCATGCACCTGATTCGCAAGGGGCAGATGCTTGCCCCAAAGGGACGCCGTGCGTCCCCTGCTGAGCAATTCTATGCACTGGCCGCGTAAAAACCAACCTGCCCCTGGCTTCGCTTCGGCGTAACTTCGTTATCGCGACAGAACCGTTAATCTCGCAGTTGCCCTGGCTGCACAAGGCTATCGGGTGTGTTTGATCGATGCTGCCCCCCAGCGTTTCGCGCGGGCGCCAACGCACCAGGGCTGACGTATTCCGACGCCCCCGCCGGACCGATTACGCCCAGGGGTTCCAATCGGAGCGCTGCGAACTGACCATTGAGGTACCGCCGGTGAGCGCAGCCTCTGACGGCCGAAGCACGGAGCCCACCGGCGAGCACTGACGATCCACGTCGTGGCCAAACAACTGGACACCGAACACCCGAATTTTCTCGCAGATCTCCTCATCCGACTCGTTTCCCGAAATGGGCAGCAACTGCGGTAGTCGGCGTTTGACGTCGGCCGGGATGTCCGGGTTCGGTACGTCCAGCCCCGCGGGCAAATCATTCACGTTGCCGAACAAAAAATCAGCCACCTCCACGCCAAAGCGTTGCTGGTTTTCGCCCGACAAAAATTGTGTGGCCCGCAGCATAAACGTCCGAAGAGGCTGACATTGCGTGACCTGCGTGAGGTCGGGGCCAGCCCAGGGCGCGAGCGAGACAAGGTTAGTATTTTCTGCAAGCGGGAGAAGGGAATCTGCCGGCAGTAGGTTCTCCCCTAGCAAATAGGGGGCGTAGGCACCGTAATTGGCGACGAAATTCGCCGCTAATTTGTCGCGTACGGCCTCGAGGGTCCATTCCCTCAGCTCACATTGTTATCGGCATCCACGATTTGGACGCCCTCCCATGTTTCGCAAAACTTGATCTCGCGACCGCCTCGCGTATGCACGCTGACTTCAGCGCCAGGCCCTCTTTGCCTCGGCGAAGCCTCGATCGAGCGATGAAGTTTGACGGCCGCTTCGCGGAACTCCGCCCTTTTCGGGATCACGTTGCACCAGTCTTCCACCATATACAGGATGCCGTAGCCAATGCCCAGAGTGAGCACACCGATCAAGCCCTTGACGACTTTTGTGCAGGGGGTGTTTTCGTAATTGCCCGCCGCCTGACCGAAGTCGCTTTCCTCCGGGGCCGAGAGCGCGCGGAAAAAGGTGTTGCCAGAAATATGGTCCATGACGGATGCCTCCGTGAGAGGAGCGGTGAGAGAGCGTTTTTCGAGGGTCGACAGTGCGCGCAACGTATCGGCTGACCAACTTGGAGGGTGCGATCGCCCGAGGCCGGGTAGCGTGCGCTCCGCGCACCGTGAAGCCGCACCAACGACAAGGTGGGGGGCCTCGGTTCGCCAGCGATGTCGGAGGCAACGACGCCTGACGCCGGCCACCTCGAACGGCGCGGCGGTCTCACCCGTCCCATGGACCGGCTCAACCACCGGGGCAACTGGGAGATTTTTACCACAGGCCGTGGCGTACGTCTTTCGAAAACATGTCGGGACGCCTGATCTTTGGCAGGGTGGGGCGCGAGCGACGGCGCCGCCGAGGGAGCCGCCCCCGCGCGTCGAGCGCAGGGCGACGACGCTCGCGGGTGGGCCGGCGCTCGCGCCTGCCCTCGCCACGCAACTGTCGCGCGTAGCGCCTTGGCTTAGCGACAGTCGTCATCAGATGGGGACCATGATCAAAGGGCGTCGAGTGTCCGCGATGGACTGGCGTCGCTTCAGGTTGACGCTCGCGCGGCGCAGACAGCGCTCGTGTGGTGCCTCGACCGGTTGAATCCGCCCAACGACGCCGGCCACCCGACTACCATCGCGATTCCTAGGACTTCCGATGTCGAGCGCGAGGACTATTTCCCGCTTCGCGTGGCGCTCGGCCGCTTGACCAGGCAAGCGGCTAATAAAGCGACGGATCTGCTCATCGACCAGATTCGTGCCATCTCGAATAAAAGGCTGCTGGGGGACAAGCCCATCACGACCCTGGGCACGAACCACATGTGCAGGGTCGAAGACGCGTTGCGCCTGCTTCTCAGCCTGTGAGAACAGCATTATGGGGATGTAGCGTGTTCGAGATGCGCGAGCATTTCGGGCCACGCTGGCGCTTGTCCTACGCTCAGCACGGCGAATTGTTGATCGTGATGCGGGGCGGCGGTGACAAGTGCATCCAGCAGACCAAAATTTGGCGAGCCATGGCGTGGGCGAAATCCCCGGAGGGTGGTCGGTGACCAAGAGAATGACGGTTTCCGAACTCTCCGAGTTCGATGCGCTCGGCGATCGGAACGGCGAAGCGGAAGTGGCAGCGTACCTGAGCACGGTTCTTGAAGGGAACGACCCGGCAGGCAGTGGTCCAGCTAATACAGGTAAGGCGTGTGCAGACAGACGCTGAAACACCTTCCCGATTAACCGCCGAAAACCTTGTCCATGTCGGCCGCGCGCCGGCGCTTTTCCGGATGCAGGTACTTTGAGGTGGTGGCAATGCTGGCGTGCCCCATCAGCTTTTGCACGACTTCGAGTGCCGCGCCGTGTTCGAGCGCGTGCGTGCCAAAGGTGTGGCGCAGCCAGTGCGGTGTGGCGCGCGCTAAAGTGCTGGCCGCTTGCGCCGATTCCCCGCCGAGCGCCTGCGCGGCTCTCCGGTAGCCGCTCGCGATGACCTGACGCAAGGCGCCGGGCGTGAGCGGTGCGTGCAGCGACATGCGACGCTTCGCTGGATTTTCTGCTGTCGTTTCCTGTGCTTCCTTTGCCATCGGCCCGCCTTCTGCTGCACTGGCGGTGACCGGTGTGCGCGACGCAGGCACCTGCGGCAGACGCCCGATCAGTGCCACCCGGGCCAACGCCGGATCGGCCACGATCTGCCGTAGCGTGCTGCCCGGCGCGGCAGCAATGCCTCGCCCGTTCAGGTGCGCCTCGATGCGCCGCACGAGCGATCCGGCCAGCTCGACCTCACGACGTCTGCGGCCCTTGCCCAGGACGGACAGGCTCCAAAGCACCGTACCCCCGCGGCCACCGCTGTCGCCGCTGCCACCGTCATTGGTCAGCACCGTGCAGCGCAGATCGCCGACGGTGGCGCGCGCCAACTCCGCGAGCCGCAGCCCGGTGGTGCGCGCGAGTTGCAGCGCAAACAGCGTGCGCTCGGCCGACGCATTGTGAATGGCCCGTGGGCGCCAGTACGTCTCGAGCGCGTCCCACACCTTATCGGTGAGCACCCGCTCGACGTGCAGCGTGTCAAAGACATCGCTGCGCGGCCTCGCCATCAGCGCAAACGGGTTAAAGCGCAGGTACTGCGCCGCGCACAGCCACGAACACATGCGCCTTAATACCGTCATCGACAGACGCACGCTCGGCTCATCGAGCGGCTTGGAAAACGGCCGCCAGGCGGCCGTGAAGCGGGCAGTACCGCGCGGCGCAATCCAGTGTGCAGGCGGTGCCGCGAGAAAGGCACGATACGCGGTGCAGTCTTCCACGGTCATCGCGGCCAGTGGCCGGTAGCGCACGAACGCCAGCCAGTTCAGCAACCGCTCGGCGTGCTGTCGGTAGGACTGGACGGTCGTCGGACTCAGCCCCGCCGCCATCGCGGCCAGCCACGCTTTGACCGCCTCGACGTCGTTGCCCGCGCGGGTCGGTCGCTTGATTGCTATCGCGTCGACCGAGGGCGCCGAGGCACGGATCGGCACCCTTGCGTCCGTCCTCGCGGTGCCGTCGATGCCATCCATGCCGTCGGCAACGATCTGCCGCTCAGGCCAGGGCGATGCGGCCTGCGCGCTCGTGGACTCACCGCTTGTGGGGTGCGCGCGGGCAAAATCAGGCCACACCAGCCACTCCAGCGGTGCTACGCCATCGACTGGCTGGCGTGCGGCGCACCGTGCTTCGTGGGTCAACTGGCGACGCGGCGTGAGCGCATACGCCGGCAGTGTGCGCTTCAGAGCATCAGCGTGATCCGCGAGCCATTGCTGCAGACGCTTTGCGCCGGTCTCGCCCAGGCCGCGCACGCGCGTGTACCAGCGTGGGCCGCGTTGGGTGATGATGTCGAACAGATCGGCCAGATCGACGATGCCGGCGTGCTCAAGGCGACGCGCGAGCACCGGATGGAACCAGCCCGCGCAGTGGTGGTGCTGGGCGGGTTCGACCGCCAGCAGGGTCTGCAGCGCACGCAATGCGGCAACTTGGCGTCGGCGCAGGCGCTCATTGCGCTCGGCACGCCGGTCCGGTATGGCCTCGGGGTAATGCTCGGCAAACAGCTCGAGCAGTTCGCGCTGACTGTAGAAGCCATCCGGGTCGTGCGCTTCGGCGAACTCTTCGAGGCTCGGTCGGCGCGCGCTCACCGCCTGCGGCATTGTCGTTGCCGTTGCCGAGCCGCCGCTCGCGGGGGCAGCCGTCTCCAGCACAAGCTGCTCGGGTGCGATCGCCAGCAACCGAGCGGCACGGTAGTCCTGCGCGCGCCGCGCGCCGGCGACCAGGCGCTCCTGAATCCATAGCAGCGTCGAGCGCGCCATGCGCAGATCAAAGCCGGTCTCGAGATACTGGTCGGCGAGCTTGTCGAGCGGCAAACGTTCCAGGTAGCCGCGGAAGAACGCGAAGTGATCAATCCCCAGATATTCACGACGCTCCCACTCGGCGCGCGTCGGTGCCCTGCCCCGCACCGCCCGCGACACGCGCTCGCTGTCCGGCGCCGTGGCCGCTGACGCCGGCACTGCACGCGACTCCACATCGGTGACGTCGGCTACCGCCGGGTTGTCGTGGTGCTTCCCGCCTGCGGGCTGCGTCATGGTGTGTTGGCAAAGCGCATGGCTTCGTTAAGTGATTGATCTGCCGGGATTTTACGACAGAGGTAAAGCAAAACGCCAGAGTAAAATCAGAAAAATCACGCTATAGAGTATTGGGGTAATGTGGATAGATGGTTGAGAACGGTTCTTATCCGTGAAGCCCCTCGCCGGCCGCACGGGCGGGGCGGGGGAGCCGCGGCTGCGCGGTCCTCTGACTGGTCCTCACGCATGACATCAGGTCTTGGCCCGAGTCCAGTCAGCGCGGCGTCTGGTAATGTCAGGCGAATACGCGGTGCAGCGCGGCCGTTCGGCACCCGCACACTCCTCCACGAAACGTTCACGGACCTTCCTTTTTATGCTTAACCCCGTCTCCGGCCCCAGCACTCAACTTCCCGGCATCGGTCAGAACGCGCCAACTCATGACGCCACGCCCCGCGTGCCGGACAACCTGAATTTCAATGATGCCCAGGCCGTGCACGACGCGCTTCTGCGACCAGACCTTTGACGGTCAGGATCCTGCCGGGGTGCGGCGTGCCGTCGGCACCTTGATGCTGTACCGATGCGCCGCCGAACGGCACGCGAACCGTTTCACGATTCCGGACACCTACGTGGACGCAATGGAAATGCTGGCGGCACGCCTCTCGCCGACGAGCAAAGACGAACTGCGGCAAACCCTGGAGGCCAGCACGGGCAACAACGCGTTTTCCGAATATCTTGCGGCCGACCGGTTTCGTCTGGCCGGCCAAGTGTGGCTCGCGCAAGGTGGCGCGGACTACGCCTCGCAGGCATTCGAATCGGCCGCAGACGCCTGGGCGACGGCCGCCCAAGCCTTCCTGCTGGCCAATGATGCCGGGATGGCCGCCCACAGCTACGTGAAGGCCGCAGAAGCTCAGACGCGGCAGGGCGGGTACCGTCGGGTGGCGGAGCTCTATCAGAGCGCCGAAAACGCCTATAGGAAAGCCGGCCTGCTCGAGCGGGCCGCCGAGAGCTGCACGGCGGCCGCGGTCGCCTACAGGGCGGCGCCGCAGTCCGAGGAGGTGCACCCCGGCGAGGTGCAGGCCGCCTGGCAGCGGGCTGCCGACGCTTGGCGGGACGCCGCGTTTGCCAACCCGCAGAGCCTGTCGGGCGCCCACGCCTTGTACAAAGCAGCGGACGCCCTTATGGAGGCGGGCCAGCCCGGCAAGGCGGGAGACGAGTACTTCCTGGCGGCGAATCGCTACGGGCACACAGGCCAGCCAGAGGCGCAGGCACGAGCCGCGCTGGCGGCCGCAGACGCCCGCAGGCAGGCAGGTTGGCTCGAGGGAGCCGCCGCAGCCTGCCTGGTGGCCGCGCGAGTCTTTGCCCAGATGGGGCAGCACGAACCGGCCGCCCACGCCTATATGCAGATGGCAGACCTCTGGACGCGGTTGGGTGAGGGTGGGAACGTGCCGGCGGTACAGGGCTACGAGAACGCCGCAGACGCCTACACACGGGCAGGTCTGCCTGCCCAGGCCGCCCATGCCCGTCGCAAGGCGGCAGATATCTACGAGAGGGTCGCGAATGCCCACGTGCAGGCAGGGAACGTTAGGGCCGCCGCAGTCGCCTGGCACAAGGCGGCAGCCGCTTGGAAGAGCGTCGCAGCGGCCCACTTGGCGGCGGGGCAGCACAAGGAAGCCGACGACGCCTCGTGCAAGGCCGCAGAGGCCGAGCAGCGGCGTGCCGACGCAGCAGATCTCTGGCTGGCCGAAGCGCTTGCGAAGGCCAAAGGCAACACGCACCTGGCTTGGCACGAGGAGGCCGCTGCCGCCTGGTCGGAGGTCGCAACATCCTACGCGCTGGTGGGGGAGCACCCGTCGGCCGCAGCAGCCTGGCGCAAGACCGCAGAAGCCCGCCAGGCGGCGGGGCACGACCCGATAAAAACCCAGGAGGCCATCGACAACGCGTATGAGCAGGAGAATTTGTCAGGTAGCGCCTGAGGAGGGAGCATGCGGCAAACCGTCGAATCAACGTCACCGATGCCGTCCCACTTCGGTGGAGTGCGCTGACAATACCGCCATGGCTAATGACCGAGTCGGAAACAACGCGCTGCGCCCATCGGCGCAGACCCAATACCTCGCATCCGTGTCACCGGACCAAGTCGTTATTAATTCAGCGCTTAAACGCTCACTGCGCGGTTTTCTGGACACCATTCCGGGTTTCATGAGCGATTTCGATGCGATCGACGGCAGTTCTGCAGGTCGTGCCGCATTGCGCAACTGTCAGAACCACATCACGCGCGTGAAAGAGATGTGGAAAGACGGGCCAGTGGAGCGCCAGGAGATCCTTTCCACGCTAGCTGAAGCGGCGCAACTATTAGATGAAACGAAACAGGAAGTCATCGAAAAAATACCCGAGCTGAAGCCGGGCCGTGCGGAAGAGGTGCTCGCGCGTTATGGCGCATTATTAGGGTTTATCGCCTGTATGGCGATCTGCATCGCGGCACCATTTTTGGCGCCGACCGCGGGGGCGATAGCGGGGGCAGACTTTTGCGGGGGGATGCTCTTTTTCGCAAGCCTCATAGGGCACGCCTGCGCGCTAGCTCCCGAAGAGGCGCGCAAAAACCTTGTTGACACATTCGCGCCCCAGTTGGAAAAGGTCAGAGCGGCGGCGGTTCGCGCGGAGAGCGCCTATACCATTGAATACATCAAGGCGCGTGTGTCTAGGGTTGCAGCAGCGCACTATGAGGCGTCACTGGCTGCACCGCTGGGCGACCCTGCCAGTGACGCGTCGCGCGGCACGGAGTCGTTGCCTCAGTGGCGCGTGACGGCGGATGCCGAGAAAAGTCGACTTTGCTTGATTCTGTTGGGGATCCAGACCGGTGCGATATCGATCCCTGCCGCGCAAGGGCGCGAGCTGCTGTGCAAACTGCTTGACGCGGAAGCGCTCGCTCAGCAGCAAGGCTTGGAAACTGACTTCCAAAAAAACGAAGCAATTCGGAAGGACTTCCTCAGACTGTTAGACTTCTTGAAGTATCGCCCCCCCGTCATGCAGTTGATCCGGGAGGGGGACGCAGGTGAAAACGGAATTTGGGCGCAGGGCTCGGAGTTCGAGCGCCTCCTACGAGAGCATGACGAGGTGATCATCGATGTCGGTGAGCAGCCCGCCTCGACGCAAGACCGGATACGCCGTGACACCGGACATGCGAAGGCGCGGCTTGGCTTGCCCGTCGGCACGGCAGGACGCACACGGGACATAGAAACAGCAGCAAACGATCGCGTCCGGAAGAAGGCTGACACGCGCGTTCGCACCCCCCAGTTCGTCGTCGAGAACCATTCCGAGACGAGGGTGACAATTCTCGGAAAAGACGCGAAACCTCAAGACTACTTCGAATCGATCTGGGAAAAGATTGGCGAGTGGTTCGCCGTGGACGACCAGGACTCTGCCAGGGAGACGCTGGGCTGCGTCGTGAGCGAAAGAACGACCATCAACGACAAGCTGTCCAGCCTTGAACTCCTGAGGCATTTGGCCAAGGCAGAATACAAAGCGAATTTTGAATCTGAGTTTGACGACGACACCGTCTCGCTCGCCACCGAGGGCGTCTTTACGATGACCCTGAATCGACGCACTAGGGCCATCGAATTCCAACCGACCTGATGTTTCCCCTGCGTATTTCAGTGATGGTGATCAGCTGTTTCGGCGAACGTGCTCAGTCTGGAGGGTGGTGTTGCACAACTTAGGAGTTATGCAACGCGTGGCGATTCACCTAGCCACGGGCCAGTGTGGGGAAGCGAAGCCATTCAATCGCCCGCTTTACCCGCGTTGGTTACTTTCCACGTCTGGAAAGCTTTATCCCGTTTCATGTGTTGGATGAGTACGTGCTCGATGATGAAATCGAGTGTAAGCGCTCAAATAACGACGCCCCTCAAGGTTCGGTCAGAGCAGGCATACTCCGTGGGGTAAGCGCTGCGTAGTCATCAGCCGTGGTAGCGAGCGGCAACGTCTTGAATAGCCAGACCAGGTATCGATACGGTTCGATACCGTTTGCCTTACAGGTCTCAACGAGTGAGTACAGGTTCGCGCTGGCTTGAGCGCCAGCAACGGTATCCGCGAACAGCCAGCCCTTGCGTCCGATGACAAACGGGCGGATGGCGTTTTCGCAGAGATTATTCGAAATCGGCCAGGCGCCGTTCTCTACGTAACGAACCAGTTTGGGCCACTGTCCCTGCATGTACTGCAAGGCTCGTCCAAGCTGACTCGATGGCACAACGCCGGGCAGGTGCTCGGTAAGCATTTGCTCGAGCACAGCGAGTACGCGAGCGCTGTAGCGGGAGCGCAGGCGTTGACGTCGCTCGCAGGCCCATGTTGTGCTGCGGGCCTCTGCAGCAAACAGCTTGGCGATCATCGCAACGAAACGCGTGGCCAACAAGTCTGGTGTGCGGGAGGCTTTCGGCACTGACTCTTCAGCCTTGATAAAGCCTCGGCGCACGTGCGCCCAGCATCCGAGATGCACGAGTTGATGCTCACGCGCAATGCCGTTGTAAAGTTCGTACCCATCAGACATCAGCGCAGCGCCGGTCCGCACACTAGCATAGAGTCGCTGCGCGTGCTGAGTACCCCGCCCCGGCGAGTACGAAAACATTCGCACGGGTGGGCCCGAGCCGTTGACCTGCGCCCAGAGATAACTCTTTGCCTGTGGTCGTCGGCCGGCTTCCTTTAGCACCTGAAACGTCGTTTCGTCCCCATATATCAAGTCTGACTCGAGCAATGTGTCGCGCATTAAATTGATCACGGGCTGCACAGCCAGACCCACGCGCACGACACTGGCGGCGAGCGTATTCGACGAGATATCGCCGCCGAAGCGGCGCAGCAGCGTGGCCTGCCGATACAGCGGCATGCCGTACTGGTACTTGCCGGTGATGATCCAGGCGAGCGCCGATTCGGTAAGCAGCCCGCGCGGGATAATCCGCGTCGGTGCTGGCGTGACCTTGACGCCGAGATCGCAGCATGGGCAGGCGTATTTGACGGTAAGCGGTCCGGTAACGACGTCTACCCAAGGTCCTGGTGATGGAGGAGCATAGGTGTCCACCTACGGATGAAATACACAAGCCCCCCACGCCGTACTTCGCTCGTTCGCTATGTCCGCGCTTCCGGCCACCGTATCGGCGCGCTGTCTGATTTGGGGCGCGACTGCTTCCACCGGTTAAACAGTCTTTGATAGGTTCGCTCAGACTGCTCAGCCACGGCTCGCTCTTGCTGACGGACACTCTTCAGACTGTAGGCGGCAGCCGAGCCTTTTCGCGAGCCATGCTGCGCCGGCATTCCAGCCTGCAGTTCCAGCGCACGTAACTTGTGTGCGGTCAACGCGGGACGGTCCCACGCGAACGGCTCGTCGCGTGTCAGCACATACCATACGATCACTGCGAGTTTGCGAGCGGTCGCGACGACGGCGATTTGCTGGCCGCGGCGATCGCGCACGCGTAGGAAGAAGGCGCGCAGCGGCCCAGGCGCCTGCGTGGCGCCCCAGGCAGCCTCGACCAGCATCGCCCGTGCGTAAGAGCGCCCGCGCTTGGTGATGTGGCCGTGCCTGGCCGGTGTCGGGCCGGACTGATAGACCGACGGATTGAGCCCGAAGTAGCTCACCAGCTTCTCCGGATTCGGAAACCGCTCGATGTCGCCAATGGCAGATAGCAGCCCGATCGCTACCGTGGTGTTGACGCCGGTGATCGTCAGCATCACGCGCAATCGCGCGTCGTCGATGGTCGCTTGCGCGAGTGCTTGCTCCACCTCGCTCAGATCCTCACCGAGGCGGTCCAGTTCGCGCAGCCGCTGCTCAACACCGAGTCGCTCGTCCAACGGAAGCGGTTGAACGCCGAGCCAGGCACGCCCCTTCTTGCCAAACAGATCGGTGGCGGGGCATCGCTCGATCAGATGCGCGGCCAGAACCGCATGAATCTCGTTCTTCAGCCGCGTGCGCTGCCGCACCAGCTGTGAACGACGCGAGATCTGTCGACGCAACGCCAGCGTGTGCTCGTCCGGCATCCATACTTCCGGCAGAAAGCCGCTTGCATACAGCTGTGCCAGTACGGCTGCATCGATCTTGTCCGTCTTGACGCGAGCCTCCGCGATCAGCCGAACTTGCAGCGGATTGGCAATCGCCACGCGCGCGACGTGCCGACGAAGCACGTTGACGATGGCGGCAGTGTTGCCGGTTGCTTCGAGCACCACATGATCGGTGGCGCGCAGCTTCTCGGCAAAACGCTCCAGTTCGTCGCGTCGCAACCCGGTGCGGCCGCCTGCATGAAGCGTGCCATCCTCCAGGTACGCGATCTCGGCCACTGAGCGCGAGACATCAAACCCCACGATTCGCATAACCGTCTCCCGTATCAGATCACTGTTGGGAGCCGGTGGGACAGCACGACAACTACGGATTCGCGCTCACAGCGCAACCGGGCGGGTCGCAGGGGCGGCCAACTACTAACACGAGCTCGCGGCTCATCGTGTAACAACGGCCTGCCCACCCGAAGTGCTCCCCAGTGCCCCTGTCCCGGATGGTCACACCATACGCTCAAACCACTCGGCGCGGAAACGCGAGGCACCGGCTATATCATGCCGGTTACTATTGAACTGAATCCCGAAGGTTGGACTCCGACCTGAAGAGTTTATGGGAAAATACACGGATCAAGCCAAGTTGGCGGCCGTTAGAGATTACTGCAGCGGCGAGGCCGGCCTAAAAGCGGTTGCCCAACGGCATAGCGTCAATGTTTCATCGTTGCGTCAATGGATTGCCGGCTATCGGGCTCATGGTGAAGAAGGCGTGCGAACGAAGAAGCGGATTCCCACGAATTTCAGTGCTGAATTCAAACTTTCGGTGCTGAAGCGGATGCGCGAAGAAGGCTTGTCGCAGCGTCAAACTGCAGCACTGTTCAACATCCGCCGCTTCAACGTGATTGGCGAGTGGGAAGATAAATTCAATCAAGGCGGTCCGAAAGCTCTCGGGCGAGTGCCCAGAGAGCGCCGCAAGACGATGTCAAAAGCCTCCTCTGACCAAGCAAAGCAACCGAATTCCGACCATGACCGCAGTCGACAGGATCTGATCGACGAGCTCAAGAGTCTCCGAATGGAGAATGCATATCTAGAAAAGCTCGAGGCCTTGGTTCGGGCGAATGCTCGGCAACCGCAAAAGAGCGGACGCTGATCGTGCTTGAGCTGAGGCAACATTACCCGCTTGCCGGTCTGCTGCAGCTAGCCGGCCTTGCCCGCAGCACGTTCTACTATCAGCAAAGGACGTTGCAGGGAAATGACAAATATGCCGACTTGAAGTTGAAGATTCGGGAGTTGTCTGACCGGCACAAAGGGCGTTATGGCTATCGTCGTATCACGGCTGCTGTCCGCCGTGGTGGTGACCTCGTGAATCACAAGACGGTTCGCCGACTGATGGTGCAGCTTCAGTTGCGATGCCGGGTACGAGTGAAGAAATACCGTTCCTACAAAGGTCAACTCGGACACGTTGCCCCAAACGACCTGGCGCGTCAGTTTTATGCCAATCGGCCAAATGAAAAGTGGGTGACAGATGTGACCGAGTTCAACGTGGGCGGTCGGAAACTGTACCTGTCTCCCGTGCTAGATCTCTTCAATGGCGAAATCGTTTCGTACGAGATGTCCTCTCGACCACTTTTCGGCATGGTTGGCGGGATGCTCAAGAAAGCCTTTAGCAGGTTGAAAGCTGATGACCGGCCGATGCTGCATTCGGACCAGGGCTGGCAATACAAAATGCCCGAATATCGGCGGCTGCTTGACGCACACGCGGCGAAGCAAAGCATGTCGCGAAAAGGTAATTGCCTTGATAATGCCGCGATGGAAAGCTTCTTCGGCACGTTAAAGTCGGAGCTTTATTACCTGGAGACATTCCGCAGCGTAGAGGAGCTGCAAGCAGGCATTGATCACTACATCCGGTACTACAATCACGATCGGATCAAGCTGAAGCTCAAAGGCCTAAGCCCCGTCGAATACCGGATTCGCTTCGCGTGAAATTCGTTCAACCACCGTCCAACTTCTGGGGTTCAGTTCACTATTGAGGTGGACACCTATGGCTGACAAAGACTCAGAGTTGAGAGTCGTTCGACAAAGTCGCGACGGCCGCCGCCGTTACGATGAGAAAAGCAAACAGGCACTGATCGAAGCGGCATTGCGACCTGGCGTATCGGTGGCGAGGCTGGCACAAGAGCACGGGGTCAATGCCAACCTGCTGCGCAAATGGATCACGAAGTACCTGATGGCGCGTGAGCAAGGCATCTTGCCGAGGAAACGCGCTGGAGATGACGACGGGCTTTTGTCGAGCGAGATCGAGAGCGTGACCATCGACTTGCCGGATTCGCGCAGTCTCGCTCCAGCCACCGCGGCGTCTCCGGCTTTCGTACCGGTCGTTTCGACGCCAGCCGCATCTGCGCCGGTGCCAGCACCGTCGGCTGTGTCGATGCAACTCGAACTACATGTGCGCCTGGCCAACGGTGTCGAGCTCGAGATGGGGCGCGCCATCGCGTCGATCGAGGAGCTGACCACCCTGGTCCAGATTCTGGGGAGGATGCCGTGTTCCGGTTCGACGAAGGCCTGAAGGTCTACCTGCACCGCGATCCGGTCGACTTCCGCTATGGCATGAACAGCCTGTCGATCCTCGTCGAGCAGTCGATGCAACTGGGCCCGATGGACGGCTCGCTCTACATCTTTGGCAACCGGCGTCGCGACCGGATCAAGATTCTTGGATGGGACGGTAGCGGTTTCTGGCTATTGATGAAACGCCTGGAAGCTAGCAGCTTCATCTGGCCCGACAACAAGACCGATGTCGTCACGATGACGACCGATGTGCTGCACGCGCTGCTCGACGGCGACGACATCACCGCGATCCGGCGTCATACGCGGCAAGAATATCTGCGGGTAAGCTGAAACAGGCAAGTGGCATTCCGGTCTAATCGCGCATGCCGATCAACGTCACGATCACCGCCGATGAACTGAAAGCGCTGCTTGCCGAGCGCGATTCCGCTCGTGCGCTACGAGAAGAAAAAGAGGCATTGTGCAGTGCTCTTCGGCTCGTGACGGCAGAGCGCGATCTCGCCGAAGAACGGCTTCTGGCCTATCGCCGCGAGCTGTTCGGTGCAAAGAGTGAGGCGCGGGGCGACAATCAGCTCGGCTTGTTCAACGAAGCCGAAGTGCTTGGCAAGAACAGCGCCCCCGCGCGGGAAGATATTCCGGAGTCGACGGTCGCTGCGCACACACGCAAGAAGCGCGGCAAGCGCAAGCCGCTCGATCCGAGCCTACCGCGCGAGGTCGTGCGGCACGAATTGCCTGAAGCTGAACGTTTCTGTGCGAACGATGGCCATGCACTCGTCGAGTTCGGCGTCGAAGTCAGCGAGCAACTCGACGTGATCCCGGAGCAGCTTCGTGTGATCCAGCACCAGCGCGTCAAGTACGCATGCCCATGCTGCGATCTGGGCATCAAGGTCACTCCGGCACCGCCGCGCATCATTGCGCGTGGGCTGCTTACCGAATCGGCGCTCGCGTGGATTGCCACCGGCAAGTATCAGTTCGGCATGCCCCTGTACCGCCAGGCTGGCCTGCTGCGCCGCTTCGGCGGTGACATCTCGTCGAACACGCTTGCCGCGAGTATGGTCCGCGTCGGTCTCGCCACGCAGCCGGTGATCAACCTGATGCGTGATGCACTGCTCGAGGCCGGGATCGTTTATTGTGACGAGACCACGTTCCAGGTGCTCAAAGAAGAAAACCGACGAGCGCAATCGAAGAGCTATCTCTGGTCGCAGATGACGGGGTCGGGAACGCCGATCCGGTGTTTCACCTACACGCCCGGACGCGGCGCCAAACTGGCTGACAGGCTGTTCACTGACATCCGTCAGGGGGCAGTGCTGATGACAGACGGCTACGAGCCCTATAACGATATCGCGCGGCGTTACCAACTCGTGCATCTCGGATGCTGGGTTCATGCCAGACGCTACTTCGTCAAGGCGGAGGAGAACGTACCGAAAGTCGCGCGTACTCCTGAACTGCTTGCGACGCGCTTCATCAAGTTGATCGGCAAGCTGTTTGCCGCCGAGGCGCGCACTGAAATGTGGGAGGCCGAGCGACGACAGCGATTGCGACGACGATACAGCGTTCGGGTGCTCGACGTCATCCACGCACTGATGCTTGAGCAATCGCCCGGTGTTGTGCCGCAGGGCTTGCTCGGCAAGGCGCTTACCTACCTGCGTGCACAGTGGCCCAAGCTGGTGCGCTACGTCGAGAATGGCAGTTGGCCCATCTCGAACAATCCCTGCGAGAACTCGATTCGACCGTTCTGCGTCGGCCGTCGCTCGTGGCTGTTCTCTGACACCGTGGATGGCGCGAACGCCAGCGCCAACCTCTATTCGCTCGTCGAGACCTGCAAAGCGAACGACATCGATCCGTATCGCTATCTCACCTGGCTGTTCCAGCGTCTGCCACTGGCGCAGAGCGTCGACGACTACGACGCCCTGCTGCCATGGAAAATGCCTGCCGATCTCCGCTGACTCGCTGCGTTGTCACACCTCACGTTCCTCGTGATTTTTCTCTGAGGGACGTTTTTCGCGGACCGCTTACATTTGACGCGCGGATGCTGGATCACACGAACCTGCTCGGGAATCACATCCAGTTGTTCGCTCGTCTCGACGCCAATTACCACTAGGGCGTGGCCATCGTGCGAGCAGAACTGCTCAGATGCGGGCAGTTCGTGTCGAACGACTTCGCGCGGCAGGTTTGGATCGAGCGGTTTGCGCCCGCGTTTGCTGCGCGTGTGGGCGGTGACGGTTGTGCCCGGCAATTCTTCGCGCGCGGAGCCAGTGCTTGAGGCCAGCGACTCGGCTTCGTTGAATAGACCGAGTTGGTCGGCATGACGGGCTTCACTCGATGCGCCGAACAGTTCGTGTTTGTAGGCGCGAAGCTTCTCCTGTGCGAGGTCACGCTGCGCCGTCACGAACCGAAGCTCGCCTCGTAAGGCGTCGCGCTCGGCACTGGCGGCGATCAGCGCCTGATATTCTGCGGCGCTGAGCATGATGGTGTTTTCTGGCATGGCCAGTTTGACCATGCGGTAAGCGCGACGTTCAGCTCATGCGCAGGTAATGGCGCTGAGGATGTTTCTGAATCACGGACAGATCGATTCCTTCGAGCAACCAGTGCAGCTGTTCGATACTGAGCGTCACGACGTCATCGCCCCCGGGCCAGATGAACCGGTCGGCCTCGAGTCGCTTCATCAGCAACCAGAAGCCGTTGCCGCCCCAGCCAAGAATCTTGATGCGGTCTCGCCGCCGATTACCAAACACGAACAGCGCCGGGGCCATCGGATTCAGGCGCATGGCTTGCTCCACCCGTATCGACAGACCGTTGATGCTCTGACGGAAGTCCACGGGTTCGCGGTGCAGGTACACTTTTAGCGCTTCGTCGAACCGGAACACGGCAACCTCCCGAGCATCTCGATAACCGCCGTCAACTGGGCCAGATCTGATTTCTCGAGATCGAGCTGCACGCCATTGGGCAGACGCACATGCACGCTGGCGATGATTTGCGGCTCAGGTGCAGAGGACTCAATCGTAGTAGCGGGTGGTGTGCAGGCGATCGGTACGAATGTCGAGGTCACAGGCTCGGTGACGGGCGTCATAACGGCACCTCCCCGTTTGTGCTCACGAATCCACTTGCGCAGTTGGTTGGCGTTGATTTGGGCCTTAAGCGCCAGCCGGGCAATCGACACGCCCGGCCGACGGCATAGCTCGACCAGTCGCCGCTTGGCGATGGGGTCGTAGTCACGTTTGCCGTTCGAACGTATGCGTACGACCCGCAGCGGGAAACAGTCGGTTTCGTTGAGTTCATTCATGTTTGCGTCCGCAAAAGTCTTTGCGGACGCAAGCTTGACCCCTGTCGAGCTACCGCGATAGGGCGTCCTTTAATGACGGCTTACCTCGTAGACGCCAACGGTATCCCAATCGTCGCGATCCTCACCGGCGCGAACGCCGCCGACGTCACACAGCTGCTGCCCCTCGTTGACGAGATTGCACCGATTCGCGGTGTTCGCGGCCGCCCGCTTCAGAAGCCCGGTATCGTCTATGCCGATCGCGGCTACGATTCCACCCGGCACCGGCGCGCACTGCGCGAGCGAGGCATCAAACCTATGATCGCCGAGCGTCGGGCCTAACACGGCGGCGGGCTGGGCAAATATCGTTGGGTCGTTGAGCGCACCCACTCCTGACTCCATCGTTTCCGGCGGCTTCGCATCCGCTTCGATCGGCGCGCCGATATTCACGAAGCATTCCTCGAACTCGGCTGTTCTCTCGTCTGCTGGAACATCCTCAGAAACACTCAACTGACTTTTTGAACTTGTCTCTTAACGTTTGGCTGCATCGTCGTCGACCGCATCGCGAGCCAGATAGGTCTCTGTGACCTGCGGAAGATGAGCGAGCAGCCAGCGCGCCATTTCGATCTCCTGCGGAAGGATCGCTTCGCAGGTCTGGCGTACGTCGTCGCGCCCGCACTCCCGGGCGGCTGCAATGAGCGTCGTGTATGCGGCAATTTCGATGTTCTCGAAGACGAAGCCCGCCATCGCTCCCTTGACCACTTCGTCCGACGCGAGGCCACCGCCAAGCGCCTGTGCGAATGCGCCCATCCGGGCAGTGAGATCCTTCATCGCGGAAGGGCCGCTGTCCAGTCCTTCAAGGCACGTTTCGAGCGCCTTCTGTTGCCCGATCGTCTCGTCGATATGCTGCTCGATTCGCGCCTTCAGCTCGGGGTAGTGGTTAAGTCGCGACGCTTGCGCCTTGAGTATGGTTTCGGCATGCTTTTCCATCGCGTAAGCGTCTTGCAGCCAGTCGATCAGATGGTCTATCGATTCATTCATGTAAATCTCCATTTACGTTGGCGTTCGGTTTGGCAAAGCATCCCCGCCACAAACACTGCGGGCTCACGCCCCGCGTATCACGATATCCGACAACCATTGCTTGACGCTCGTCAGATGCTCGTTCTCCTGCGCCAGTGCATCCCAGAAGGCATCGGCCATTTCCGCCAGCCCCTCCGCCTGCGCCATCGCGATCAGTAACTCCCAGCCGCATTGATCTGTCGCCTCCACCGCGAGGAGCGCCGTCAGCGCCTGCGACACGTCGGTGCGCGGATCGGACATCACCTGCACAAATCCCAGGCTCGTCACGCCGCAAACATCCGCCGCCGGGGTCTGCGCCGTGGGATCCGCGCCCAGCTTGACGATGCAATCGGAGAGCAGCGCAAAATGCTCTGCCTCTTCAGCGCGGAAGTGTTCGAGTTGAGCCTTCATTTTTCCGTCGCCCTCGCCGTAGCTTTCCACCTTGCTGATCAGCGCTTCGTAAAGCCTCACGCCGCTACGCTCGAAAGAAAGACGCTCGCCGAGCCGGTCCAGGAACATCGGCGATACCGGGGTCGCAACCACGTCGGACGACGTGCCGGCGGCCACCATAACTGCCATGCCATCGACAGGTATAGAGCCGATGGGGACGGCTTCGGCGGCGCACGCCGCACGCATCGCGGCAATGGAGGTGGGCGGCGCATTCGGATCCGCCGGCTGTTCTTCGGCGAAATCGCGAAGTTTTCGGCCGTCGAGGGGATTGAAGAGAAACCCGGTTCGATCGACGTTCTCTTTTTGCAGAAGACTCATGGTGGTGTCCTCGGATGATTTCGCGGAGACGTAATGTGGCCCGCGAGTGATTTTCCTGGTGGGATTGGAGGCGAAACCAGAGACGGGACCGTAGACCGGCGATCCGTCTCACAGGGCCTTCGTATTGAGTTCGGTGCCGGGCTTCCATTGGTACCCGGCCGCGACGGTGTCGGTGGGAGACCCCTCGGCGTTCAGTCCATCGCGATAGGCATTTGAGGCATCCGAGGCGTCCGTGGATTGCACATACTCCGTTCCCTTAGCCCCCATCCGAACTTCCTTGTACAGCACGCTTCGCACGAAACCGCGCTGACTGCGCATGTCGACAGGTTTCGGCAGTGGCCCCGCCAGCACTTCCGCCGGGTCACGCCGCTCGTGTTGCTTGAATAACTCGCACACGAGGTTCAGATGGCCCAGTTCGTAATCCAGAAATCGCTCCCAGATCGCCTTGATGCGAGTATTCGGTTCGTGCGCGACGCAGCTGTAATACGTGTAAGCCTCCATCGCCTCGTGGACCAGCCATTTTTCGAGCGGCGATTCGTCCGGGTCCGATAGGCAGCCGTATTGCGTCACGTGCTGCTCTTCGATGGAAGCGATTTCGGCGTAAAGCGCGCGTGCTACCGGGTCGGCGAACGTCGGTCCGATGTTCATGTAGTAGTCGTGCGTCTGGTATTCTGCGCCCGTGAGCATTGTTGCATGGATCTTGGTGATCAGTGCGGCCTGCTTCCGGTCATAGGGCGTTCGAATATCGTCTTCCGGCGCGCGATGCTCGACGCGCGTCGGCCGTCCGGGAACGATATCGGTATACCCTTGCAGAATATTGTTGGCGTCTTTGCCTTCGACACGATCGAGCAATGCCGAATAGCGATAGAGGTGATCGAAGTCCTCCAGCAAGCCGAAGCGATACGTCTGCGCCTGATATGGGTCGGGCTCCGCCTGCGCAATCGCTGCGGTCACTTCCACAGCCACCTGCTCGTACGCGATCGTGGTCTCGATCGGCGAGTGGTCGGCAGATAGCAACCAGTTGACCATCGTCGCCTGATGTTGCTCAACGCGCCGGACCTGCGCCAGGGGCAGTCTGAGTTCGCCGCACATGCGCGAGAGAATATGCTTCAGACGAAGGGCGTCGCTTTCCACGCCGTTCATCAGAATGACACGCACGCGGGTGAACGCGTCGTCGTCCAGCTTGCTGATCGGCTTGCCGACCATTTCCTTCCACGTGAATGTCTGCCTGTCCAGCGGCGTGCCTTTCGCGTCCAGCAGGTTCGTCAAGCTTTCCATAACCTCTCCCATGGTCGGTTCGCGTGCCATGTACCGGACGCAATTGCCGTGCCATGGCACTTTCACTGCCCATGTGGAGACGAAGAAAGGTGTTTGTTGGAAAAAATACTCCTATCTGTAAATAGCGCTTCGCCGCAGCGCGCCGCAGTCTTCGCTGAGCATCCAGAGATAGCCGGCGGTAATCGAACTAGGGGAGGAGGGATTTGCGTGAGTACCTTGGGATGGTGGAACCTGCAGCAGAGCGAGACGCGAAGCCCAGGAGGTTCGGCAACCTAGCCGGGCGCTTGCCGCGGCTCGAGTACCTGCTACAGGAGGGCGACGAGGAAGAAACGGTCAGAACGTCGCGACGACACGACGGATTCAAAAATGCTGACGCCGCCGCTCAGCGGCCCCTCATTGGCCCGCCTCTACAATGACCGAACGCTAACTCCACGATGTATCTTGTCGGCAAACTTGTGTTGAGACGTTTCACGCTCCGCCAGCGAAACCACCCGCAGCACCGTATCTCGTTGCTCGGTTTTGCTTGGTGAAGCGGTCGACCGTGACTTCAAAAACGTGATGCTGCTTGTTAAGCTCGCCGAATGCGAATAAATATGAGACTGCGGGCGCATTGATCGTGGTTTCCTCATACAGTTCACGTCGAGCGGCAGAGGACGCTGCTTCTTGGCGTTTCAATGCACCGCCAGGAAGCGACCGACGGCCGCCATCACGAGCGACAAGAATCACCCTTGAACCTCGTCGGCATACGACGGTGGCCCGCTCTCTCACCCGCGGCTCCAGCAAATACGCTTAATTGGAATGCAGCTGCTCATGGGACGGGCCTCTTCTTTCGCTGCCCCCTGGGCAGCCACCGCGTCTAGCGATTCTGCGACCCAAAGCGCCCTCAGTACGCTCGCGATACATCCCCTCGATAGCGACGGCGCACGAGATGGCCCTTTTTCCACCAGTCTCTCACGCGAGGTAAGAAACCTCACAATTTTCCACACAGTGCGCCGCGCCCGCTGCATTGATGACCGCGCGCCGGCAGCGTGCTTTGATCGGATTTGTCGAGGTGAGGCAAAGGCCCCCACAGTGCGGTACGCGTCCCAAAGAGGGCATAGAAGACAGCCCCTGTTTGGGGCAGGGGCGCTCCTGCCGCTGGTCAGCGTCAGCGCCCCATTCAGCGCGTCCGCGCGCACGGGCCCGTATTTCCACCGTATCCGGAGCGTCAGCGTCACGGCGACAAAGAGAAAATAGCGCGGCAGGGCGCTCGCTGGCGTTGGACGGTTGCTGTCCGTGGACGCCTCTCAGGTCGTGTTCATTCTGTCTCCTCCCCCGTTTACCCGATTCAGCAAATGGCGGGCTAGCAGCGGCGGCACAATAATTGCATACGCTCTTATCCGAGGCCGTCCCCCACCACTGGCAGGAGATAGATATGACGACCCGCAAAATGCAATCCGATGACCCCGCTCTTCAAGAGTTGTTGTTTCAGGCCTACGAGACCGAAATCGGCGGGGAGCAGGTCTACACGTCAGCGTTAGCGTGTGTAAAAAATACAGATCTCAGGAAAGAATGGAACGAATACCTGGAGCAGACGAAAAACCATCAGGAGGTGTTACGCGAGGTGTTCTCCGCACTCGGGCTTGATCTAAATACGCGCGCGCCCGGGCGTGAGGTGGTCGCACACCACGGCGCGTCGCTCGTCAAGGCAATAGACATAGCATGCCAGGCCGGCGACGAAGTGCTTGCGCAAATTACCGCTGCCGAATGTGTCGTGCTGGCGGAAACCAAGGACCACCAAAATTGGGAACTGCTTGCCACCGTGGCGGAGAAAACCGGCGGTGAACTCGCCAAGGTGCTGCAAGAGGCTGTGTCTGCCGTGCAGACCGAAGAGGCTCATCATCTGTATCACACGAAGGGTTGGGCCCGTGAGCTTTGGATCGAAACGCTCGGTTATCCGGCCGTGCTGCCCCCGCCCGAAGAGAGAAAGCACGTCGAGTCCGCAATCGGCGCGGCGCGCGCGGAACAGGCAAGAGATAGCGTGGCCCGAAGCCGACATTGAACTGAAGCGTACCCGTTGGTCGAGCCCGGCGCGCGGGCTCGGCAGCTTAATGCCCGTCGGTCTGCGCGCAACGTCAGCAGGTGGCCAAACATGGGGGCTTGGTAACAAAAATTTCTTGCCTGTCCGTCATATTTCCGTTCGATAAACGCCTTCTTTGGTAAGACTGGCCGCGGCCTTCATCGTCGTCAGAATGCGCGTCGCGTCAGCAGAGAGCTCCCGCACGGCGGCATGCCACAGGATTGCATCTTCGTTCTCGCATCCGACGGGAACTGGCCCCGAACTGAGGCCGCTCCCCTGCTTCGCGGACTTCAAGGAAGCGGTCATCGCACGCCTGGCGTGCCTCAGGAGCCGTAGGTCCCGCTGACGTGCGGGCGTGATAAGTGGGGCCGTCAGTCCGGCCAGCCGCCGAAACAGGATGACTCGAAACCTTTCGTGCATTTCGCCAAGCACTTGTGTAGGGGTGCGATCAGCGAAAAATGAGGGCCCGTGCGCAAGCGTAGCGGCAGCACCGCCGATGAACAGGACTCGACCCCGCCCTGGAAGCCAGCTCGGTCGGCTCCCCGCATACCGGCGCGTGAGCACCGACACGCCTGCCCATGGGGCGGCGGAGTATCGACGACGGAGCGCCTGTACGAGGTAATCGCGAGATTCCCGTTGTGTTCTCTCCCGTGCCGGTCCTGCGTCTCGCCACGGGCTGTGTTCTTATGTCCACGTTTTTTCGATGCGTCTGCGCATCGGGTGGCCTGAGCTTTATGCCATGACCCAGACAACGACCCACGCGGGCGAGCGGCCGTTCCTCGACGCACTCGCTTTCACCTTTCGGCGCTGGCGTGCTCAGCCGTGGCGTCTCGCTGCAGTCTTCACCTGTGCGCTCGCCGTCGCGCTCGGCGACGTGCTCGCGCCGCTTTTCGCGGGCCGCCTGATCAACGCGCTGGCACACGACGCTGCGGGCGATGGCGCCCCCTGGCTCGACGCGCTGCGCGCGTTCTGCGCGTTGACTGGCTTGGGCCTTGCTGGCACCGTGCTGCGGCAAACGATGCTCGCCCAGATCATTCACCTCACGCTGAAGATGATGAGCGACATCGCGTGCAACGCTTCTCGACTGACTGGCACACGAACAGCTTCGCCGGCTCGACCGTGCGCAAGATCACGCGCGGCCTGTGGGGGCTCGACCTGCTAAACGACACGCTGCTGATGGCGCTCTGGCCGTCCTTTGCGATGCTTGTGGGCACGACGCTGCTGCTCGGCGTGCATTGGCCGGTGATGGGCGTGATCGTAGGTGTGGGCTCGATCGTTTATATCGTGGTGACGGCCATCATGTCGCTGCACTGCGTCGCGCCGGCCGCGCGCCTAGGCAATCATTGGGACACACGCCTGGGCGGTGCGCTCGCCGACGCGATCACCTGCAATCCTGTCGTTAAGGCCTTCGGAGCCGAAACCCGGGAGGAGGCGCGGCTTGAGCGCGTCATCTCGAAGTGGCGCGCGCGCCTGCGGCGCGCCTGGGGGCGCAGCATACTGAGTGCCAGCGTGCAGGGCTTGATGCTTGTCGCGATGCAGGCGACGATGCTCGGCGTGGCATTGTGGCTCTGGCGCGCCAGGCACGCGAACGTGGGTGACATCGCCTTCGCGCTGACAACGTTCCTGGTGATGCAGGGCTATCTGCGCGACATGGGGATGCACATCCGCAATCTGCAACGCGCCGTCAATGACATGGAGGAGCTCGTGGCGCTTGAACGCCAGCCGCTTGGCATCGAGAACAAACCGTGCGCGCGGCCCATCCTTATCTGCCGGGGCGAGATCCGGTTTGAGCACGTCACCTTCGGCTATCGCGGTACGCAGCGCCTTTACCAGGACTTCTCGCTGGAGATAGCCGCTGGCGAACGGATCGGACTGGTGGGGTATTCCGGGTCCGGTAAGACGACATTCATCAAGCTGGTCCAGCGACTATACGACGTGGCGGGCGGGCGCATCCTGATCGACGGGCAGGACATCGCGCAGGCCACGCAAGCGTCGCTGCGCAGTCAGATCGCGATTGTCCAGCAAGAGCCGTTGCTGTTTCATCGCACGCTCGCCGAGAACATTGCCTACGCGCGGCCCGACGCCAGACGCGCCGACATCGAGCGCGCCGCGCGGCTGGCGAGCGCGCATGAGTTTATCGCCGCGCTGCCCCAGGGCTACGACACGCTCGTTGGCGAACGCGGGCTCAAGCTGTCGGGTGGCGAGCGCCAGCGCGTCGCGATCGCGCGCGCCTTCCTCGCCAATGCGCCTGTGCTCATTCTTGATGAAGCAACGTCCAGCCTTGATAGCGAAAGCGAGGCGGCGATCCAGCAGGCCATGGCGCGACTGATGATCGGCCGAACGACGATCGTCGTCGCGCACCGGCTATCGACGGTGCGCGCGCTCGACCGGCTGATCGTGCTGGACAGGGGCCGGATTGTGGAGCAGGGCAAGCACCACGAGTTGATCCGGCGCGACGGCGGCGTCTACCGCAAGCTGTTCGAGCGGCAGGCGCTCGGACTCGCCAAGGGACTCGTTGGCCCCTCGGGGTAGCAGTTGATGCACCGTCGTCTTTGCGGTTCTGTCGCGATAACGAAGTTACGCCGAAGCGAAGCCAAGGGAGCGTTGGTTTTTACGCGGCCAATGCATAGAATTTCTCAGCAGGGGATGCACGGCGTCCCTTGGGGGGCAAGCATCTGCCCTTGCGAAGCATGTGCACGGCCTTGATGCCCCCCAGGACGATGCGGGCGCGGACGTAGGTGTCGGCGCACGTGCTCACGGCGATTCTCCGGGAATGGTTCGGATGCCTATGGTGTGGTCGCAATGTAACTGCAATTCAAGTCGCCCCAACTTCGCTTCACCCGCGAACCCGTTAACCGGGAAAATACACCAATCACATCCCGCAAGCGCCGCTTCTCCAGCAGGGCCTGCCGGAATCTCGGATGCGCGGAGGTCCTGCAATGTCACGTTCGCTGGAAGGTTGCTGTTTTACGTCAATATATATATGTATATATATAGAAAAGCCGCAAGAGCTATAACGCTGAGTGAGACGGACCTGCCTGCGAACCCTTGTCCGGGTCGGATAGCACCGACGATTCCATAACGTCGCAAGATAATTGCGGCACCTCGAAAGACAAAGAAAGGCCGATTTTTGTCTTTCGCTCGCTCGTCCTATGTTGCACGAAAGACAAATTTTCACGAAGGAATGTCCTACGAAAAACCGGATCTTCCGAAGCTTTCGTTTTCGCATTTCGCCCGCAGCGAATCGGCTTCTATGCGGCCAGTCGATGTTCGTAGTAGGGCCGCTCCCTGTCGTCAAGAATGGCCAATTGCGCCTCCAACTCGCTGGGCATGGGGTTGAGCCACGCGTCGACGTGCTCGGGCTTGATCGGAATAATGCAGCGATCGTGGTCCGTCGCGCAAACCTCGGGCGGCCGCGCGTCGGTGATGGCGGCAAACGAGAGCAGATCCGGTTGGCCAGCGCCCGTCCAGTGCGACCACCGGCATACCACCAGCATGCGGCCCCCGTGTTCGGTCGAAATTCGAGCACCACATTTTCGTCTTCCTCATCCGGCGCCAACGCCCGATGCTCCATGCGTGCCCGGCTCACCTTCTCGTAAAACGCGTCGACGATCATCACGCCATGCGTGAGCCCGAACTGGGCCTTCCAGAAGCCCTGGGAATTATCCCGTCTCGCGTTGTAGCTTTCCGGGAACCGGGTGTCGTAGTTGGCAGGCTTGCCGGCCGGTCGGCACTGATAGCGCATGGGCTTCATTACGCGACGGCCGTGCTTCATCACCATAACGGGCGCATAGCCACCGGGGAAGATGCGTGAATCGCGGTCTTTGAGCGCTGTGCGGCGCAGATTGTCAAGGCGACGCAACGTCAACGCGATCTTTGCCAATGCGATGCGCTGGCTCTCCAGGGCGGCCTTCGTGACTTTGCTGGGCAAGGTCCGTTCGGCGTCCGCCAGGCGAGTGCGCTGCCTGAACAATTCCTGCTCCAGAACCGCCCCTTGTGTGATCTCAAAGCTGCGAGTCGACTCGCGGAGTTCAGCGAACGCGGAATCCTCCGCCGCGCGCGCGAACGCCGCGTCGACGGTTTTGGGCACCCTGAGCTTTGCGTCGGTCGCACGGTGGGCGTATAGGTCGAAAAACGCGGGCAGGTCGTCTTGTGCCCCGAACGTTCGTTCGTACTGGCGAAAACTGGCCTCAATCTGGGCCGAATAACACATCGAACCCTCCTCATTGACCCTTCATGGCGCCCTCATGGCCCGGCAGCACCCTCGCTGCCGGCTACCTCGAGGCACCGGTTGTGAACCTCGTGGTTGCATGCCTATAATACTGCACAAATAAACAGTATTTTGCGCCATGCTTGTCGACGTGTTCAGGCTTCGCCGCGCCGGCGAAAAGCTCTCCGAGGCGGACTTCCTTGTCAGCCCGCCCGTGCGCGGCTACCTGTGCAGCTGGTCCTTCGCCGGCGGCTATCGCGCCGGTACGCCCCTACGCGTGCAGGCAGTGACGCTCACGGCGTGTGGACGGGCTTCGGGCGCAGCGCTGTTACCCCCACTGCACAACTTCCGTGTGGTTCGGTTCAACGGCGGTGGGCTGATTCTTGCCGGCGACGAAGAAGTAGAGGTCCGCCGGCGGCATAGCGAAGTCTACCGTCAGGCGTGGTTTTGCAGACCAGTCTCCCCGCGTGAATCCGGATGATCGAGGGTCCTGATTCCCGCTTTGCGGCACAGGTGGGCGCGGGCACCCGTGGAGCGGTAGCCCTATTTCAACGATGCATTATTTACCTACGGGAAGGAGAGTGCATGGATCTGCTGTTTGCCGCTGTTGCGGCCGTGAAGGAAACGGTACCGGCGGTCGTGTCGCGTCGCCGCACGGCCGGAGTATTGACCTGGGCGCTGCTGCGTCAGATCGAGTCGGAACTCCTCGCAGAGGTCGCGGCGAGCGGAGCACATCGTCCCAGGATCCTCGGTATGTTGCGTGCGCCAGCAGTACTCGGCTATCCGAAAGACGATCGGCCCGTGTCGTTTGACGGGCATGAATTTGTGCCACCGGTTCTCGGCGCCATTGTTGATGCCTGGCGACGCGTCAACTGACATCGCGGTGTACCGCTTCACGCGCGCGGGTGCGGCCGCCGCAGCCTGACAGGTGAGAATCCCGCGCGGAATCCCAAGCATCTTCCCTACGAGGTACGAGAGCCGGACCCCAGCCGGCTCTGGGGTAGCCCTGGGGCGCGACTCCGTTCTATGATAGGAACCGGTTCAGGGCGGCGCAGGCTGCGCGCCGTTTTTCCAACATCGGTGAATAGCGGCGTCGTGCGGATCGCCACCATGAGAGGACAGGCCGCCGACATGAAGTCCGCGCAAAGTGACGACTATGGCTTCGGTTCTGACTTTTCCCTACAAGGGCTTTCGGGTTTTGTGCACGGCTACGCCGACAACGCACGGCGGGTTTCGCGGGGCAGCGAAAATCCTGTGGCCCGCCCCGGGTTTATTCCAGGAGCAGCAGATAGGCCACGCGGGCGATACGATCCAACAGAAGGAGCAGGTGGCGCTTGAGTCGGCGGCGTCGCTGGCGCGCGATTGGATCGACCAACATCAGGTCGCGCTTCGGTAAATCACCATCGCACTCGGCCCGTCGTGCCCTCGAACCGTTACGCCGGCAGACGAAAGCCGCGTCGGCCTAACGTGGCGTGCGACTGAGGCTCGACTGCGCGACGGCCGGCCATCACAGCGAAGCGCCGGTACGAGTGAGCCAGCGGGACATTCGGAGGAACGATGACGGAACGCTCGAGTTTGGGCGGAAAGGCTCGGGCGAAGGCGCTTCGCCCGGAACAGCGCGCACAGATCTCCCGTGCGGGGGGCCTCGCGAGAATGGCGGGCATGTCGGCAGCAGAGCGCAGCGCCCTGGCTCGCCGGGCAGCCCAAAAACGGTGGGCCAAGCAGGGCTAGCCGTACCGCAAGCCCTAGGCCGGTTGCACACTGCCCTGCACCGCATGCTTGATGAAGCGAGGCACGAAAAAGGACGACGGCGAGCCAACGTCGCGGCCACCTCGACTCGTTCGGCACGCGCTTGCCCGGTGCTGCGAGCCAGATATGGCAACGCACCCCCTGGCGCGTCATCGGTCTTTAATTCTGGTGCCCATCGACCCACATTCTGGCCAGAGAAGAGGCCCCCTCGATCGCCGACGAAGCCTCACGGTACAGGCCACCGTGCACAGTGATTGCCTGATCTTCGTGCGAAACGCCGGCGGTGAGAGACGATACCCGCGCCGTGGCGCGAAAACCGCCCCCGGTGTCCGGAAGTGCCGTACACAAAACCCGAAATCCCCGGTAGGCGAAAGCGAAAACGACAGCCATTTGTAATTGCTCCCCCTCACTCGGCGAACGCGCCCCGACGAGCGGCATCATGTCTTCCGGCTGCAATTCACATGCCAACCATCGCACGGGTGCGTGGTGCGCGTCGCGTGGAAGCGGGTTACGCCGAAGACTCGAAGTTCCAAGGCGCTGCGCAAGCGACGTGTTGTACCGTTGGGGAGGTCGCTTGAAACAGATGTGGACGCCACGGTCGGTTGTTACGGTTCTCGCGAACGGCGATCAACGCGAGTGCTCCGTAATGACGCTCGACGAAGTCCCGGACGTCTCGCTACGGCGGCACGGTTGAAGGTCGGACCATCAAGGCGCGCTGAACGCGGCGCCCTCCCGCCAGCACGGCTTCCCTCACGGGGAAGTAGGCCGATGTGCGCCCTCTAAGTGAGCGTTCGAGACGTCGGCTCGGTGCCGATAACGCCTGAGTGGGCGAGATTCATCGAAACCCGAGACGCTGGCCTCGACGACACGCCATTCAGCTCTGAGCTTCTGATAACGCCCTTGCGGCTCAAACATCCCTTTCGGCATCGGTTGTGCGCCGACCTGAATGGATCGTCGCATCTCGGCTCGAGACACGTCCTTATCGTCCCTCACTCTGTTCGGCTGATCTGACGCCTACGGCCCGGATGCTTCCCTCCGGGCCTGCGCGCGTCGCTTGCACACGGTCGGCATACAGCACAGCCCTTTACCGTTAAGCCCTCTTTCCTGACTTCATTCCCTTGTCCGCGACTGTAGCGCACAGCCCGACGCCCTCAAGGCGCGCAGGGCCGTGTCCTCGGCTGCGCCTGCGGGCCGCACTCACCCTGCGCTGGTTTCCTTGACGGCCCCGGGCCGCGCACTCCTGACCGTCACGGGCGATGAACTCAGGAAAGACGGCGGCAACAGGCCATCCGGGCTCCTCGTGCCGACCGCACCGAAACCCCAAAAAGCGGGCTCCGAATCTTGGAATCCGGTAGCGGTGAATCCCACCCCTTTTTGATGGAGGCCGATATGCCATCGCGCTCACTGCATCACTGGATTGTGGTCCTGGGTTGCGCGTACATGGAATACACGTTCACGCCTTGGGATGGCCGCTACCACTACCGCCGCACCGTCGATTTTGGTCTCGTCGTGTGGTGCCGATCGGCAGCGCTCGACGTGCCGACCAAGCTCCGCATCTGCCCCACCGGCCATGCGCACCGTGCAGGGGATCGACAACGATTGCCTTAATCGTGCCTTGTGGGTGCTGCCTGATGGCCTGCGCCGGTTGAAGCCCTGATCGAAAGCCGGATTCGCTGTCTTCTTCAGGTGGCAGGGGTACCGCTTCTCTCGGTGCTGCCCTCGAAACCTCGAAACAGCTAGGAAATATCACCATGAACGCGCCCCCTGACCCAACACGACGCCGAAGCGCTCGCCATCGACGCCGCCGCACCGCTCGAAGCGGCGGATCCAACCCAGCACTTGATGCTGGTTCCGCTGCCCGAGTTGACGACGTTAGTGAGCAATACGAAGCCGTCGCGGGCGATCGCCGCTTGAGCGCCTTAAAACTGCTGGCGAAGAGAAAGCGCGTCCCCGTCGATCACGACGTGCCGTGCCTGCTCGTCGCCGATGCGTCCGTGAGTCTTGCTGAAAACGTACAACGCGCGTCGATGCCCCCGGCCGCTCAATTCCTCGCCTTTCCCCTGAGCGCTGGCGCGGGGAGGACGTTTCGCTCCGAATGGGGAATGGGCGCGTGCCGCCATGCCGATAGCCTTATGGTGACAGCACGCGCTTCTACTCGACGGCGCGCAATGCGCGCACGCCCATCGGCCGCCCAGCCAGCATCCGCCTACAGGAATGTCAGCCGATGCCCTCTAGCCAGTCTTTTTCCCGGTCCATAAAGTCTCTGCCACGCATGAGATTTACCTCTCGCTCAACCTTACTCATCCATAAGCTTCTAAACGAGGGAGTTCCCGTGAATCCATCGACCAAGCCCGCGCGTCACACCGTTGCAGCGCTGCGCACGCACATGCAACACCACTATCGGCCTGGCCGCACCTACGAAACCTTACAAACGCTCATCGACGAAGGCTTCGACGCGGTGCCTTACCCTGGCGCGGGCGCGACGTGCGCGCGGTGGCAAATGCTCGCTGAGGTTGCCGCCTTCGACCTTTGCCTCGCCAAGCTTTACGAGAGCCACATCGACGCACTTGCTATTCTGCATGAACTGAGGGGTCTCTCTGGCCCGCCGCAGGCCGGCATGCGCGCCGTGTGGTGTTCGGAGTCGGCCCAAGCGCGCGTCACGCTCACGCCACGTGGTGGCAACGATCGCGAAGTCATCCTGCACGGCACCAAAGCGTGGTGCTCGGGGGCTCACCACGTGCGTTCGGCGCTCGTGAGTGCGTGGGACGGCGACACGCCGTGTCTCGTGGAGGTCGAGCTGGCGCAGGCGGAAATTGACGTGTGCCCCGCTGACTGGCACGCCGTAGGCATGGCGGACACACATAGCTTCACGGTGAGCTATCGTGGGGCGCGCGCCCGGCGCGTCGGTGCACCGCGTGCCTATCTCTCGCGCGCCGGCTTCCACCATGGCGCGGCGGGCGTCGCGGCGTGCTGGTACGGGGCGGCGACCGGCATTGCCGAAGTGGTGCGCGAAACCTTGCTCCACAGACCCGGGGATCCACACGCTCTGGCGCACCTAGGCGCCATCGACGTCGCGCTGGCGCAAGCGGCGAGCGTACTGCGCGCCACGGCGCAGGCCATCGATGCGCACCCGGCGCGGCCGTGTCTGGAGGCAATGCGTCGCGCGAGACTGGCGGTCGAGGCGGTGGTGGAGAAGATACTATGGCATGCGCCGCGCGCAGTCGGCCCGAGCCCGATGTGCCGTAACGCCCGTTTCGCACGCCTGCTCGCGGACCTTCCCGTTTTCATTCGCCAGAGCCACGCGGAGCGCGATCTTGCCGCGCACGGCCGTGCCCTCCTCGAGCGTGACGGAGACGGCCTATGGGCGCTCTAAGCGCACGCCTGATTACCGGAGAAGGCACGGCCGAAGCGACATGGCAGCGGTGGTTCCGCGCGCACCCGTTGCCGCAGGTCACGGCACGCGAGCTCATCGCGCGAAGCGCGAGGTTGCACGTCGTGGCGCCGCACCCCGACGATGAGATTCTGGGGTGTGGGGGCACGCTGCGACAACTCGCACGGGCCGGCGTGGAGATCCATATCTGGGCCGTCACGGACGGTGAAGCCAGTCATCCGGGATCGTCACATTGGACACCGGCGCGGTTAGCCGAAGCACGGGTCAGTGAAAGCCTATGGGCGCAACAGCGCTTATCGATGCACTGCCGACGCCATCGTCTAGGCGTGCCGGATGGCCATGTCGTGCGGCATGAATCGCGGCTCTTCGACCTGTTGTGCCCGGCGCTCGCGCGCGGCGACACCGTCATAGCACCGTGGCAATTCGACGGCCATCCCGATCACGAAGCCGTTGCGCGCGCCTGCCGTCGCGCGGCGCAAGCGAGGGGCGCGCGTGGGATCGAGGTGCCGATTTGGGGTTGGCACTGGGCCGATCCGAGCGGCAATGAGCTGCCCTTTGAGCGTGCCGTGCGCGTGCACCTGTCATGCAGCGATCGGGCGGCGAAGATGCACGCCATTGACGCGTTCCGAAGCCAGCTCAGCCCCGATCCGAGCACTAGCGCGCCTCCTGTGTTGCCGGCGTACGCGCTTGCGCGATGGCAACGTTCTTTCGAAGTGTTCCTCCTATGACGGACTTCGACGCGATTTACCGCGCAAGCAAGGATCCATGGTCGGTCCACACGGCGTGGTACGAACAGCGCAAGCGCGACCTCGTACTCGCGTCGCTCGCGCAGCCGCGCTACACGGCCGCGCTTGAGCTGGGCTGCGGCATCGGACAGATCACCGCACCGTTGGCCTCGCGTTGCCATGTGGTGCACGCCGTGGACATGTCGCCGACGGCCATTCAGCGCTGCCGGGAGCGGCTGCACGCGCAAAGTATTGCCAATGTGGCGCTGCAAGTGATGACCGTGCCGCAGGCGTGGCCACTGCACCCGGGCGAATCGGTAGATCTCGTGATCGTCTCGGAGCTTGCTTACTATCTCCCGCCCGAGCCTTTTGAGCAGCTGCTCCAACAGTGCTTCCATTCGCTCAGTGCGGGCGGCCAGTGGGTGATGTGCCACTACACGCCCGACTTCGACGACCGACAGCAAGCAACGCTTGCGCTGCATGAGGCCGTGCACCGTCTCGACGGACTGGTGCGATGCGTAGCCCATGAAGAC
Organism: Pandoraea faecigallinarum; assembly: GCF_001029105.3. NCBI lineage: Bacteria > Pseudomonadati > Pseudomonadota > Betaproteobacteria > Burkholderiales > Burkholderiaceae > Pandoraea > Pandoraea faecigallinarum. Next base: position 238,933 of record NZ_CP011808.2, read on the forward strand.
CGCCAGTTCCGTCTGGACGTCTGGCACAAGTCGAAGGAGCCTCGCTCATGATTGGTGTTTGCATCCCGGCGCATAATGAGGAGGATCACATTGATCGCTGTCTAGCAACGGTGTTGCGCGCAGCGCGACACGCGGGTCTCGCCGGCGAGCCCGTCAGGGTGGTGGTAGTGCTCGATGCGTGCACTGACGCCACCGCCGAGCAAGTGAAGGCATGGCCGGTAACGGCGCTGTCGGTGGATGCGCGAAACGTCGGCAAGGCGCGGGCGAGCGGCGCGCGCCATTTGATCGCCGCAGGCGCGCGCTGGCTGGCGTTTACCGATGCCGATACCATCGTTTCGCCCGCGTGGCTCGTCGATCAGCTCTCGCTGGGCGCTCAAGTGGTCTGCGGCACTGTGGGCGTGATGCACTGGCACGAGCATGGGGTGCACGCGCCGCATGCGCGCGCCGCTTTTCTCGCAAAATATCAGGATCGCGATGGCCACCGTCATGTGCATGGCGCGAACCTCGGCATCGATGCGTCGGTGTACGAACGCGTGGGCGGGTTTGATCCCTTGGCCTGCAGCGAGGACCGGGAGTTGGTGGAAAAGTCCGAGAAGGCCGGGGTAAGCATCGCGTGGAGCGCGCTGCCGCGCGTCACCACCTCGGCACGCCCCTTCTCGCGCGTGAGCGCGGGCTTCGCCGACACGCTGCGCCAAGCCTGGGAGGCGCTTGAATAGCCGTCGGCCAGGAATGGCCGTTAAAAACGGTGTTATCGCGACAACACTTGGCCCGTCATCAACTAAACGACCGAACAGCACGAGCGACGCACCGCTCTCACCGGTCGCGTATGCGCCCCCCAATGGTGGCCGAAAAGCTTGCCACAAACGCACCACTCAGTAGCGCCACAAACGCCCAGATCGAGAAAAGCGCCAAGCCTTTTCGCGCCTCGTCGGCAGCGTCCTTTGCCTTTTGCTCTGCCTGCGCAACTGCCTGACTGAACTGTGTCTGGATTTGCGTGAGCCGTTGCTGCGCGCTGGCCTCATCGACGCCAGCGCGCTGGGCGATGAGCTTGACCAGATAAGCGCGATCGGCGTCCAACACCTGCCCGTTAATCATACTGCGCGCCAATATCCTTGACACCTCCGGTCGCGCATCGCGCTGAGCCGGTGTGGTGGCGGGATCGGTCGGCCGCAGTAGCGCATCAGTGAAATAGTCGAGCAGCCCGCCCCGGCTCCCTGCCTGCACGCCTTGAGAGACGACGGCGGTTGCCGAGCCGGCGAGCGAGGCTCCCGCCCGGGCGCCTCCCGAGACCAAAGAAGTTGTCGTCGCACCGATGAGCACCAGACCGATGATCACGCTCACGGCCCACATCACAAAGCCATGCGCAGTATCGCGAAAATAGACTTCATCGGGGAGCGCATCGCTCCATTTGGTTCGCAGCCGGCCGGTGATAAACCCGCCAACGCCGTACGCGATGATCTGACTGACCAGCAACCAAACGATCGATCCTATGGCGAGTGCCGCGACTGGCGGCGCCGCGTTGCTCCATGGAGACATCGACAAAAAGCCCAGACCGCTGCCACCAGTGAGCAGCATGGCGGAGACGGCCGCTGCGATGACCGCCCCCGCGAAGACGGCACCCCATGAGACGGCCGAGCCGGGGGACTCAGTATGGGCAGGGGGAATAGGATTTTTGGCAACCAATTGCACATCCTGCATAACGGTTCCTTCTCCAGATTAACACCGGTTGTGGGCAAGCATCAATGGGCAAACAACGCGATCAAAATGACGATGGGGATCGGCACACCCAACAACAGTAAGAGAATGGATCGCACGGCATCTCCTTGTTGACACCCGTTACCTTAGCGAGCGCAAGGGCGCAAACATGCGGACGCCCCGAGTCATTTTCAGAATAGACCGCCGGATTCGGGCGACGGCACTATTAGATGCACTCTCGCGTTATCTCGCCGAGGGGCTGGCGCCGGCAGATAATAATTAGAGAAAAAAGAGCCGCGGAGAGCGCACATCTTTCTCACCGCAGGCGCGGCCATTCGGTCTGGCTTACCAGAGATTGTGCCGCTCGTTCCACGTATCGACTTCACGCTCGACGTCGGCCTTGGACCTCGCCTCGCCGTAACGCTCCTGAATCAAGCCGACGAACTTGTCACGATTACCTTCGACCTTGAGCAGGTCGTCGTCGGTTAGATCTCCCCACTGCTTCTTTACTTCGCCTTTGAGCTGATTCCACTTCCCCTTGATCGTATCTGAGTTCATGACGCCTATATGAACGCGTCCCGTTTGCAACAGTTTTCGCGTGTTTTGATAGACAGGATGGGCTGCAGCTCTATATCCGGCCTCGATGCAGTCGGTACAGTCGCTGCGGGCCCCTATGAAATTCGCTGACTCGCACCTCATTCTCCCGGCGAGCTCAAAGCTCGAGGCATCATTCAGGTTTAGCGAGTCCCGGTCCTACCTGGCTTGTCATCACACTCGATTGCTGCGCAACCTTTCGACGTTCACCCTGTGTTTAAACGTTAATCCTCTACGCAAGCGCTGCCCGTTTAGACGGGTTTCACGCTCACGTATCCCTTCTGGTACTGCCGGTCATGGGCAAGAACTGCCCAGATCGTTCGCGCCATCTTGTTGGCTAACGCGACGATTACGACATTTTTTGGCCGCCGCTTCTGGATTTGTTCGACCCACTCACCGGGCTCTTTCGCATGCGTCAGCACAGATCGTGCACCGTGAATCAGCAGGGTGCGCAGATATGTGTCGCCGCGCTTTGATATGCCATGCAAGTTCACCTTGCCGCCCGAACCCGTCTGCTTCGGCACGATCCCAACCCACGCGGCAAACTCTCGTCCCGAACTGAACGCTTTCGCATCTCCCATCATCGCGACAGCTGCTGTTGCCGTCAGTAATCCAACACCGGGAATCTCGCTGATGGCCTTGACCGCCTTATCCTCTTTCTTCCACTCGCGCATCCGACGCTCGATCTCAGCGATCTGCTCATCAAGCTTCTCCAGTCCGTTCCACTGCGCGCGAAACGTATCGATCAGCACGGCAGGCAAACGCTCCGCAATCCGTTCGAGCACAGCGGGTATTTCCTTATCGAGCTTCGCCCGACTCTTGCCCATCACTTCACCGTATTCCGTTAGCAGCCCTCGCAGAGCATTAATCTGCATCGTGCGAAATTTGATCAGTTGCTGTCTCATCCGGTGCAGCCCCAGCATGGCTTGCTGCATTTCGGTCTTTACTGCGACCGGCTTGCCCGGCTGCTGCACGGCCAGCCAGATCGCCTTCGCATCAGCCGCATCGCTCTTGTTCCTGATGTTGAAAGCCTTTACGAACTCCCCCGGCATCAGCTTCACCTCGTGGCCCAGCTTCGCGAGTTGCCGGGCCCAGTGGTGCGCACCACCGCACGCTTCCATCCCGATCAGGCACGGCGCTCGGTTCGCAAAATGCTCAAGGAACTTTGCCCGCTTGATCGGCTTGTTCACGATCTCGCCAGTTTCCTGATCGACGTAATGCACTTGGAACACACTTTTCGCGATGTCTACACCCACTGCCGTACAATTCACTCGGATCCTCCGGTTGCTTTGGAAAACTTCGTATTTTCCACTTTGGGCACATCGATGCCGTTGGCCCGTGAGGATCCACCTTCCTTTGCTCACTCGGTCACGGGGTGGGACGCGTTCATTTCATTCTCCTTAGCGTTGAATGGAATTCAGGCGCTTCTGCGGACATTACGCGCGTTGGCACACGCAGTGCCCTTCACGCTCTGACACCAGAATACGCGCCTGCCACGGCTGTGGCCGTGATTCCAGCATAGGAAGTCCGAAATGTTTGCGCTGTCAGGTGCAGCGACGGCGCCGCGTAAGCGCAATCCGGTAGTGCTGTAGGCGCATTCCGCCGAATGGGCGCGTGGAAGGAGAAGAGGAAGACAAGGGATAGGAACACGGAGAGTCTTTGGTGTCACTAGCCGCGAAAAAACAGCGCGGCACGCCAGCGGGGGATCGGCCGCCAATCACGTCGGCGCAATCGCCAACATGTGGGCCGAGTGCTGTCAGGTTGTTTGGTCGACCACCGACCAAGGCGCGATGGCTGGAGATGGCTCTGGTCATGCGCGCTTGCGATGGCGGCATGTGCTCGCTGTTTGCTTACCGTGTCTTTTGGCAACGACGCGCTCAAAGCGGTACCATAGCTCCACATCTGCACGGCTTCCCTCACGCTTTGCCCCCAGCATGAGGTGACGACTATGTCGCGCGCACCTAACCACAAGGAGAAGTTCATGACCGATATCAAATCCGTACTGGCCGACGCCGAGGACCTCCTCAAACAAGCCGCCAATACGAGCGGCGAGCGGGCTGCTGAGCTGAGCGCCAAGGCCCTGGCGCTGCTCGAACAAGCCAGGGAAAAAGCCTCGGACTTGCAAGTCGTGGTCGTCGAAAAGAGCAGGCAAGCCGCGCGTGCGACCGATGACTATGTGCATGACCATCCGTGGCAGGCCGCGGGCGTTGGTACCGGGATTGGTGTGGTGATCGGCCTACTGCTCAACCGCAAATAGGCCGCGCCGAGGTAAGTCATTTCCTCGCCAACTCTGTCCACGGCGGAGCCCGTCTGACCGGCCATGCGGGTCGGGCGGACCGCCCACCTCAGCTTATGACCCAGAATGATCGCACGACCCCGCCGCCCTCGCTGCGGCACCTCGCCGGTGCGTTGCTCGAGATTTTTCAGTCGCGCCTCGAGCTCATCGGCATCGAACTGACCCAAGAGAAAGAACGCCTGGTGGGCGTCGCCTTCCTCGGCCTTGCCGCGATGCTCTTCGGTGTCCTCGCACTCATGTCACTCACCGCGCTGATGATCGTGGTTTTCTGGGACACGTATCGCCTGCCGGCCATCTCCGGCATTGTCATCGTGTATTGCCTGCTCGCGGGCTGGTGCGCCACCCGTGCCCGCGATATTTTGCGTGAGGCCCCGTTGCCATTCGAAGCCACACTGACCGAATTCAAAAATGACCGCAACGCGCTGCGTGCGGATTGAAGGAGATCTGACCGTGCCACCGCAACAGCGTCCTTCACGCCGGACTTCGTCGCCACGACACCCGCGCCCTTCGCTTCTCACGCGTCATGCCCGCCTCGCCATGCGCAAGGAAATCGTGCTCACGCGCATCGCTGTCGAGCGCGCCGAACTGATTCAGGCCACGCACGTCGCGCGCGAGCGGCTGCGCAACCTTGGGTGGGTTCGCTATCTGCTCCCTGGCGGTTTTGCCAGGCTTTCGAGCCTGAGCAGCCGCGCAAACATGGCCAACGCCGACCTCACGCTCGCCGGTTTGCTGCAATGCGACCCGCTCAATCCGGTGGCCTCGCTGGCCCTCAGCGGCTTGTCGCATACGCGGGTCGGACGCGGTGTCCGCCGCATTCTCCAGTGGGGCGGCCTCGGCGTGCTTGTATGGCAAGGCATCAGGCGCTCACAGGACACGACGAAACTGTCGGATCCGCACACCGGTAGCGCGGCAAAGCTCGAAGCGTCGGCGACATCATCCACGCGGGCCCCGGTGGCCGGCCATCATGGCGCGCTGCCCCTGATGTAAGGCGCTGTTTGTGGCGATGCTTTTGGGTGAGGCGATAGCGCGATGGTCACCCATCTTTTAGCGGCCAATGCCTCAGTGCCAAGGCCTCAGAGGCCGGCCAGCCTGGCCCCGACGAATCCACCTACCGTCCCCGCGACGAGCGCGAAGCCGACGAGCAGCAGCACGAACCGCCGCGCCTTGCGCTCAAGCGCGAGGTTCACTGCGACGAGCTGCGCGGCACCATGATTGAGCTGGTTGCCAATCTGCGCCGCCGCGTGTCGGCCCGCCTCGGCCAGCTTCGCAGCGTTTTTGTCGACGATGGACTCCAAATTGAGCCGGGCGGCCAGAAACGCCTTACCGGTCGCGTCCGTGGTCGCCTGCTCCATCTTGGCGGCCAGCGCCTGCTCCGCCTGCTCGAAGCGACGCACGAGCGCGTCCGTCTCTTGCAGCAACTCGGCCATCAGCGCTTCGCGCGCGGTGGCGACATCAGTGGCCATGACACCTATATGAACGCGTCCCGTTTGCAACAGTTTTCGCGTGTTTTGATAGACAGGATGGGCTGCAGCTCTATATCCGGCCTCGATGCAGTCGGTACAGTCGCTGCGGGCCCCTATGAAATTCGCTGACTCGCACCTCATTCTCCCGGCGAGCTCAAAGCTCGAGGCATCATTCAGGTTTAGCGAGTCCCGGTCCTACCTGGCTTGTCATCACACTCGATTGCTGCGCAACCTTTCGACGTTCACCCTGTGTTTAAACGTTAATCCTCTACGCAAGCGCTGCCCGTTTAGACGGGTTTCACGCTCACGTATCCCTTCTGGTACTGCCGGTCATGGGCAAGAACTGCCCAGATCGTTCGCGCCATCTTGTTGGCTAACGCGACGATTACGACATTTTTTGGCCGCCGCTTCTGGATTTGTTCGACCCACTCACCGGGCTCTTTCGCATGCGTCAGCACAGATCGTGCACCGTGAATCAGCAGGGTGCGCAGATATGTGTCGCCGCGCTTTGATATGCCATGCAAGTTCACCTTGCCGCCCGAACCCGTCTGCTTCGGCACGATCCCAACCCACGCGGCAAACTCTCGTCCCGAACTGAACGCTTTCGCATCTCCCATCATCGCGACAGCTGCTGTTGCCGTCAGTAATCCAACACCGGGAATCTCGCTGATGGCCTTGACCGCCTTATCCTCTTTCTTCCACTCGCGCATCCGACGCTCGATCTCAGCGATCTGCTCATCAAGCTTCTCCAGTCCGTTCCACTGCGCGCGAAACGTATCGATCAGCACGGCAGGCAAACGCTCCGCAATCCGTTCGAGCACAGCGGGTATTTCCTTATCGAGCTTCGCCCGACTCTTGCCCATCACTTCACCGTATTCCGTTAGCAGCCCTCGCAGAGCATTAATCTGCATCGTGCGAAATTTGATCAGTTGCTGTCTCATCCGGTGCAGCCCCAGCATGGCTTGCTGCATTTCGGTCTTTACTGCGACCGGCTTGCCCGGCTGCTGCACGGCCAGCCAGATCGCCTTCGCATCAGCCGCATCGCTCTTGTTCCTGATGTTGAAAGCCTTTACGAACTCCCCCGGCATCAGCTTCACCTCGTGGCCCAGCTTCGCGAGTTGCCGGGCCCAGTGGTGCGCACCACCGCACGCTTCCATCCCGATCAGGCACGGCGCTCGGTTCGCAAAATGCTCAAGGAACTTTGCCCGCTTGATCGGCTTGTTCACGATCTCGCCAGTTTCCTGATCGACGTAATGCACTTGGAACACACTTTTCGCGATGTCTACACCCACTGCCGTACAATTCACTCGGATCCTCCGGTTGCTTTGGAAAACTTCGTATTTTCCACTTTGGGCACATCGATGCCGTTGGCCCGTGAGGATCCACCTTCCTTTGCTCACTCGGTCACGGGGTGGGACGCGTTCATTTCATTCTCCCGATCACCTGAACAACGCCCGGTAGACGTTATCGAGATTTTTGTGCGCGGATCTAGCGAGTCGCTGGGCGGAGATCATACTCACTGCGCGCGAGCGGGACGCGTCATCGCTCGCTTCGCGCAGCATGGCCCGATAGTCCGTGTCGTCCGCGATAACGTCGGCGACGGTCTTGTTCAGCCCCCGCAGCCGCTCGAAAATCTCGTTTTTGAACACCACGGCGTCTGCCCGCAGCGTGAAACTGCGGGTGTCTTCATGCAGGCCGAAGATCGTGCGAAACAGGCGTGGCACGTCGCTCGCGTCTTCGAGCTCGACCTTGTTGAACACCACGCGGATTTTCTGTGCCGGCACACCGAGGCCAACCAGTGTCTCAATCGTGTTCACGGTGTCAGTTTGTTGCTTTTTCTCGCTCACCGCAGGCACCACGAAGTAGTCAAACTCTTCGTGTGAACCTTCGAATTGGCCCATCTGTTTGATGAATTCCTCGACGTTGGACGCGCCCACGTCGACGATGGCCGAGTCGAGCGTCATCAGGCCCTCTTGCAGCCCGCCATAGTCGCGGCCCTTAAGGCGCAGCGCGCCGGTGTCGGCCGAGCCGGCATTGAGGGTCTCGATCTCGAATCTGAGCGCGTTCATGCGCGGCGCAAGCAGGTGATCGACCAGCGTGGTCTTACCCGGATTCCCGCTGAAATTTAAAACGGCGACTTTCATTTTCGGCTTATATGAACGCCTCCCGTTTGCGACGGTTTTTCGTGTGTTCCGACTGTGACAGGAGGGGTTGCAGCTTTATATCCGGGCTTGTTGCAGCCCGATACGCTGCGGCCCACCATGAAATCCGCGGACCCGCACCTCATTTCCTTAGCGAGCTCGAAGCTCATCCGAAAATTCAGGTTTAGCGAGTCCCGGTCCGACCTGTCTTGTCATTACATACGATTGCCAGCGCAACCTTTCGACGTGTCATCCTGTAAAAATTAATCGTCCTGCTACCCAGTGCTCATCGGTTAAACCGGCTTCACGCTCAGGTAACCCCGTTCGTACTGCCTGTCGTGCGCCAGGATCGCCCAGATCGTGCGGGCAATCCTGTTGGCCTGAGCCACGATTGCTACGTTTAGCGGTCGCCGCTTTTTGATTCCTTCGGCCCACGGCCCTGGCTCTTTCGCCAGACACAGCACGCTGCGCGCACCGTGGATCAACAGCTTGCGTAGATATATATCGCCTCGCTTACTGATTCCGTGCAGATGCACCTTGCCACCCGTACCCGTTTGCCTCGGAACCAATCCAATCCAAGCCGCGAACTCTCGCCCAGATTTGAACGTCTTCGCATCGCCTATCGTCGCAACAGCCGCCGTCGCCGTCAGCAGACCAACGCCCGGTATCGCCGCAATCGCTTTGCTCGCTTTGTCCTCTCTCATCCACGTCTGCAGACGTCGCTCGATGCTCGCAATCTGTTTATCTAGCTCCGCCAACCCGTTCCATTGCTCGCGCAACGTGTCGATCAGAATCGCCGGCAGACGATCGACCAGTCGCTCCAGTACACCGGGGATCGCCTTATCCAGCGCAGCCCGGCCTTTGCCCGTCACTTCGCCGTACTCGGCAAGCAGGCCGCGCAAGCCATTAATCTGCATTGTGCGGAACTTCACCAACTGTTCGCGCATCCGGTGCAGTCCCAGTACCGCCTGTTGTGTTTCCGTCTTTACCGCAACCGATTTGCCTGCATGCTGCACGGCTAGCCAGATGGCTTTCGCGTCGGCTGCGTCGTTTTTGTTGCCCATCACAAACGCCTTCACAAATTTCCCCGGCATCAGCTTCACCTCGTGGCCCATCGTCGTGAGCTTGCGGGCCCAGTGCTGTGAGCCACCGCACGCCTCCATCCCGACCAGGCACGGAGCCAGATTCGCGAAGTGTTCGAGAAACGCGCCCCGTCTCACCGGTTTGTTCACGATTTCGCCCGTCTCTGCGTCGATGTAATGGAGCTGCATCACGTTCTTTGCAATGTCCACACCCACTGTCGTATGCTTCATTTCGGAGCCTCCGGTTTGCTAGGAAAACCTCTATGGTCTTCCATCTGGGCACTCTGTTGCCGTTGGCCCGTGAGGCTCCGCCTTCGATTCCTTTCTGCTAGCTCCTACCGCTCACGGGTGGGAGGCGTTCATATCATTTCCTTTCTTTCTCTATCGCGAGTCGCTCATAGCGCGCGATCCGATCGGCCAGTTCCGCCGGATCGGGCTTCATCAGACGATCGAGCTCCTGCACCGAGGGCGGTTCTCGCGGCGCGGGAGGCCCGCCTTCTGTGGCAGGCGGGGCACTCTCCTGCGACACACACGCCTCGGGCCGGCGTGACGCGGGCACCCCGGCCGTCTGGGATCCGCCGGGCACCTCCGGCCGCTCCGTACTCTTGTTCTGATGCCTGGCACGGTATTGGTACAGGTAGTTTCTGAAGGTGGCTATCGTCAGTTCCAGCCCCCCCTTGCGCAACGTCTCGACAATCTCGGCCGCGCGCACGCCCTCGGCGAGCTTCGCCTCGATCGACGGCATCAATTGGCGCAGCCGGGCGGCTTTCGTCGAGTGCTTGAGCGCCTCGATTCGGGCTTTCAATTCAGTTTCGCTCATGGGGTCCTCGCGAGTGGCTTCCTTCGCTACCAAATCACTACTGAATCACTACCATTGCTCTACTGCCTACCTACTGCATTACTTCGACTACGCTCTCATGTCGGTGTGCAGTTGCTAGACTGTTGCTCGTTCTTTGCTATCACGTTGCTGTTCTTTCAGAACTATTTCCCTACGGCCTTCGGCCTATTTCGTGTGAACGCCCTTAACCCCCGGAGGTTTTGGTCCCTTAACGGGCCCGAAAACCTCAATACACATCACGCACCCCTCGGGTGCTTCAGCTACCGAAGTCGGCGACTTCGCTCATTGCCCGCTGGCAAATTCTCAGTCAAAGCGCCCGTACCCCGCTGGTTCCTTGCCGCTCGCCGGCGCCTTGCGCTGCGGCTCAAGCGACCCTAGCGGCTGCCGCGATAGCGCCGACTTGCCGTCGAGCGCGCCTTTGGGCGGTAGCCCTGCCGCGCGGCGCAGCCACTGTCGTTCGCGCTGGAGCGCCAGTGCCGTACTCCTGTCAAAGCGCCGGGCGATGGCGTCCGGCAGCTCGCCGAGCGAGTTCGTGTAGACGCGGGCCTCCTGCCGCGCCCGGCTGATGGCAACGTAATAGAGGTTCATCGACGTGGTGCGGCTTCTCGTATCGAGCGCAATCAGTGCGCGCTCACTGGTCAGGCCCTGCGCGCTGTGAACGGTCGAGGCGTAAGCGTGCTCGAGATGCAGTGGCCTCGTGGACGGCAGCTCAAGCGAGCGCACCGGCCGGCCTTCGCGTGGCTCGAGCGATTCGAGCGTGACGGCGCCGCCGCTCACCCCGGCGACCCGCATGCGATCGCCGTTGGTTAGGTCGCGCCCGGCATCGTTGCGATTGATCCGCACGGTATCGCCGACGGCAAGTTCGGCGCGCTCGAGCTGGTAGACGCTGAGCTGCGTCGCGCGGCGCGGGTTGAGGGTGGCCATAGTGCCGTCCGGGCGTTGCAGGACCAGCATATTGCCCGGCAACGCTTCCCGGACGCGGTAGGTTTTCCCCCGCATCAGACCGGCTCTGTGGTAGTCGCGCTCGGGCTGGATCACCATGCCCGGCTGATAGCTCGGGGCAAAGCGGCGCTGCGCCTGCGTCATGTCCACGCGCGTCAAGGTGTCGAACTCGCGCCCGTTCCCCGTGAGCGCCAGAGAGCCCCGCACCATGCGGTTGATCTCGCGGCGGGCATCGTTCGTGCCGGCGACGATCAGCGTGTCGCGGCGCTCGGCTTCGGTCAGTGCGATGTAGTCGGCGACGATGGCGCGATGCCGCTCGGTCGGCTCCCTGAATTCTTCCACGTGCTTGAGATGCGCAAGCGACTGCGTGACGCGGCCCTCGGCGGCGTGTTCGACCGCCGTTTTGAGCTCGCGGTCTTGCTGCCGCGTAATCTCGCGGATGCGCGTGGTGGGCATGCCGCCCTGCTGGAGTTGCGCGAACGGCTTGCCAGCCTCGATGGCCTCGGTCTGCTTGGTGTCGCCGATCATCACCATACGCGCGCCGGCCTGCTCGACGGCGCGCATGAGCTGTTCCATCTGGCGGGCGCCGACGACGCCCGCCTCGTCCAGCACGACGATCGTCCTGGCATCGATAGACTTGTCTTTGGCACGCAGAAAGCTTGCCAGCGTGTGTGCGTCGAGCCCCGCGTTCCTGAGCGCCGTGACCTGGTTGCCGTACGGCGCGAGCGCGACGGTGCGGTAACCGCCCTGACCGCGCTCACCGCCGCCCCCGCCACTCGACGCCTGCCGGATGAGCGCGACCGCCTGATTGACGGTGTAGGTTTTGCCGGTGCCGGCGTCGCCCTGGATGCCGACGAACCGGTGCGCCGTCGCGACGATAGCCTCCACGGCCGAGCGCTGGTCAGCGTTCAGTCGGGAACCTTCGAGCGCCGTTTTGACCGCTGCGGGCGTCAGGATCGGCGCGAGGGCGGCGCGGCCGCTGCGTTCGATGGCGAGTATCGCCTTCTCGCGCGCGAGCGCCTTGTGGGTCGTATAACGCGTCTCGGCCGGCACAAGAGAGCCGCGCTGGATGGCCTGAGCCACATAAGCGCGGGCCTCCTGCTGGGTCAAACCTTCGCGTTCACCCAAAAAGCTCGCCCAGCCGGCCGGCGAGAGCGCCGGTCCATCCCTGGATCCGGCCGCGCGGTAGGTTGACACCGCCTCGATCAGCGCCCCCTGTTCGACCAGCCGCCGGATCTCGGCACGCACCTCCTCCATGCCTGCCAGCCCGACTGCGCGGCGCAGGGCCGTCGCCGTGAGCGCGCTTTCCTGCACCACGGCTTCACGTTCGGTCAGATGGTTGATCGCGTATTGCACTACCGCCTGCGCTGGCGTGAGTCCGACTGGCAGGCTCAGTGCCGCAGCGCGATCGAGCGCGCTGCGTGGACCCTCGCTGTGGCCGTCGAGCGGCGAGCGGGCGCCGTAGTCGATGCCCAGTTCGCGGCTTTTCTCCAGCCAATATTGCTTGATGATCTGCTGGTCGGATTCGTCTTTGCGCGGCCGCGTCGCCAGCGAGATCACCTGTTTTTCCAGTGCGGTTGCCGACGCCCTCGTTTTCCCTTCGTCGGCAAGCGCTTGCTCGATCACGTAGCTACGTGCCGAAAACGCCTCGATCTGCTCGCGGCTGATATGCGCCAGCTCGAACTTGCCCTTGTCATCGACGAGTCGAATGGCATAGCCCAGTTTCTGTAGGCTGTGTGCAAGCTCGGCCTTGTACAGGGCATCGATCTCATGTTGTACACGGAAGATGTCCTCGTTCGACAGCGCACGCCACGCGCCGTCGGCGCGTCGTGTCATGTTCAGTACGACGGCGTGCGTGTGAAGTTGGGGGTCCTTGGCCCGGCTCATCTCGTGCCGGAACTTGCCGATGACCATATTTCCGGTACGCTCGTGACAGCTCTTGCCCTTGACCTTCTTGCGGGCCTCAGCGAGCCGCTCGGCCTGCTCAAGGGCCCGTGTAACGGCACGGTCGTGCGCTGCACTGACCTCACGGTCGCCGGCGACAAGCGCCTGCATCGACACCGATTTCGGGGCCGAAAACGTGAGGTCCAGCCCCATGCGTTTTTTGTGAGCGGTCGTATCGAACGTCGTCTGAATGCGCTCGCCGTTGGGCAGCCGGCCATCGAGCAGGCGCGAGAATTGGGCCTGCTCGATCGGCCCGGTGAGTCCAAGCAGCCGCGCCCCTTCCCCCTGCCACTCGCCGGGGTGGTCCTTGGCGTAGTAATCGTCGGCGGCTGCAAAATAGTGCGCCGCCGCATACTGGTTGTTGCCGCGAATCGGGGTCACGTTGAGCATGGCGCGCTCCTTACTTGACCTCGATCGCCGTTGCGCGATGGGGATAGTTCACATAGGGCAGCGTGATGCGGGCAATCGGAAAGTCCTCGGCAAACATGACGTAGCCGTGTAGGTCTCGCAGGTTCGAGATTTCCGAATCCATCACGACCGGCTCGGGTGGGCTCGCGAGCACATGGCGGCTGCGGCCGGCCCCACCCCGGCCGGCGTTGGAGGTGACCTGAACGCGCTCGACATGCTGCTTGCCGAGGATCTCACTGGCCTTGTCCGCATTCAGCGCGTTCGACGCGCCGAAGATGAGATAGTTACGAAAGCACGCGAGCAGCGTCTTGGCCGCCTCCGTGCCGTAAGCTTCGTCGAGTTGCGCCCAATCCTGGATCGTGCCGACCATGCGCAGGCCGTGCTTGCGCCCCTTGGTCGCGGCCGGGATAAACGACTCGAGCTTGCCGAGCGACTCGAGTTCGTCGAGAAACAGCCATAAACGGGCGCCGGTCATCGGCGCGTAGCTCAGGATCGTGGCGCAAATCGTGTCGATCCACGTGGCCACCAGCGGCCGTTGCGCCGTGCGCATGTCTTCCCGCCACGTGATGAACAGATTGCCAGCACAAGGATCGTGCACCCACGTGTGCAGCGAGAAGTCGCCCTGGCTCATGAAGCGCAGCGGCCGCACATACTTGTTCATCATGAACTGGATCGAGGCGATGGCCTTCTCGGCGTTCACGCGAAAGTAGCCTTGCGAATCGGTGTTCGAGAGGAACTCGCGGATCGCCTCGCCATCCTCTCGCACCAGCAGGTTCACGAGCCTGTCCTGATCGGGGTTGTCCGTCTCGACCAGTTTGCGCATGGTGTCGGCGAGCACGTCGCGCGCGTAGGCGCACCATTGCTCGTCGTTGGGATCGACCTGCGGCGGGATCACGCTCTTGGCCATGCGGTCAAAGTCGTGCACGCCCTTGATCTCGTTAAACAGCGTCCAGCCTGCCGTGCGGCGGTCGAACGGGTTGAGAATTGCGTCGCCGGGAAAGCCGAACTTGGAATAGAAAGTGCCGTTGGGATCGATCACCGCCATCTTGTCGCGGCGCTTGACCACCGAGGCGATCATGCTTTCCATCGCCACGGACTTGCCTGCGCCCACGGACGCGCAAATCAGCGTATTGCGGTTCTCAAGATGGATCGGCATCGGCATTGCGCCGATCATGATCGGGGCCAAGACTGGCGCGGTCGCCTCGTTCTTACGCCGACGCCGGTTCTCGCGACGGTTGGCCGCGTTGACCAGGCGCCTGACGCGATGCCAGTTCGCCATGCGGGCGCCGCGCATCCAACGGCGATACGGGGCGCCGCGGAAGCCATCGTCACCGTATTCGTGGACTAGATAGCTGCTCGCTGCGGCAAGGCCCAGGCCAAGCATAGCCCCGCCGGTGATGAGCGGATGGTGCGGCGTCAGGTGCAACGCGACGGTGAGCGCTTCCGGGAGCGGTCTAAGCGGGACACGGGCCGCCCACGCGCCGGCGAGCCAGCCGGTGATCGGCAGAATGACGCCAAAGAGCAGCGTGGCGTTCTCGACTTCATGTTTCTGCATCGTTCACTCCTCCCCGACGGCGGCTCCCAGCGGGGATCGCATCGCCGCCCGGGCGGGCCTCCGCTAGTAACTGGACTGGTACGGCTGGCCTTGCTCCCAGCGGCTTTGCCAATGCGCAAGATACTGAGCGGCCAGTGTGGGGTAATTCCACAGGACCAGCACATTTTCGCTGTTGCGCGTCGCTGCGGACGCCGTGTAGTTGAAACTGCCCGTCTCGACATGCAGGCCGTCGATGACGATGTATTTGTCGTGGTGGATCGCGTAGACGCTGACCGTGCGGGTCGGAATGCCGGCGTTGACCAGCAGGTTGAGCGCCTGCCGCGAAGTGGTCGAACGGGTGCCCTTGTCATCGACCACGACCGCCACATCGACGCCGCGCTGCTTCGCATCGAGCAGGGCGCGCACGACGGTCGGCGACGTGAAGCTGTAGCCGGCCAGCCGGATAGACGTGTTCGCGGCAGCAATCACCTTGAGCACCAGCGCCTCGGCCCCTGCCTCCGGCGAAAAACCCACTTCAACGACTTGAGTCGTGGGCGCACGCGCTGCGCGCCCCGGCTCGGCGGCCACCGCGTTGTGTGCTTCATCCAACAAGCTGACCGTGAAGCCCTCGGCCCCGGCCACGGTGGCGAGGGCCAACCAGGCGGCACAAACGATAAATCGACGCATCACTCCTCCTCTCTCTCTCTCTTTCTCGGTCACCAGCGCACGCGCTGTTGCCAAACGTTGTTAATGAAGACGTCAATGGCGCGCGGATTCTGTGCCGGCTGCCAGAGCACCTGCTCGAACACGTTGATCGTGACGCTATCGTCATAGCTGCCAACGGTATAGGTGCCGACCGGCTTACCGACGCAGGCCTGCGGACCTACCCCGCCGCCACTCTGGCCACTCTGCAACTCAGACACCTGCGGTTGACCGCTCAGCGTGTACCCCCCGCTGCCGACCCATTCATTCCCGCCGGTGCCGCCCCGGCCACTCCCGCCGCTGCCAACATTGCGCCGCCCCTGCACCACATAGGCGCCGCGTGTGGCCGGCTGCAACGGCGGAGGACATGGATCGTAGGGGTCGTAGACTTGGCGGGCATAGCTGCCACCGTCGTTGCCGTCCGCGAGGTCGCACGTTGGAAATGGCCGGCCCTTGTCCAGATCGTGGTAGAGCTGGTCGATCGGCGCCACGCATTCGGCGACCCCTTGGGGGCCACCGTTCGATGCCGGATTCGCCAGACACAACAGCACTTTGCACCCATAGTCGGAAGCGTGGGCGGAGGCGGCAGCGCCCACGACGAGCAGTGCGATAAGCCAATTCTTCATCGCGTTGTCTCCTGATTTCCACACGCGAACCAAGTGAGCTGTCTTTGGGCCACACGTCGCCCAATTCGCAAACTGTACGAAGGAGGCTTCCTTCTGAACGCCGTTCGCCGGCGCGCGCTTTGTCGCCACGGCTTGCGCCTTGCGCGTCGAGCCGATTTCTGGTCGGGCCGCGTCAGCAGCAGGCGTGTCTTCCGCGCCTTCAGAACCCTCCGCCCCTCGCGTCACCCGTCGGACTCGCACCGCATGGCTATCGGGCGTTCCGGCTGGCGAGGGCGTGGCCTGCTCTTCGTGCGTTGGTGCGTCCGCGAAGAAGACCCATTGCGGCGGCGCAACGGCAGGCTTGGCAGCCCCCACAGCCGACCCAGCAGCGCGGGCCGCCGGCCGAACCGGAATCGGCCCATCGGTGCTTTGCTGCACAACCGCCGGCACCACCGGAATCGGTGGGACCGCATCAGTGGCGTTTGCCACGACCTTCTGCACGTAGCTGGGCTGCCCCGCTTTGTCCGGTCGGAAGCCGCGTGCAAAATTGCCCGAGTAATAGCAGCTGAATGCGGCGCGCAAGGCGTGCTGCTCGTCGTGAATTAGCGCCCTCGCCCGCGCATAGCAATCCTTCAGAATGGCGCCGCCCGCCTTCAGGTTGCGGCATGGATCGAACACCGTTTCGTAGGTTTCGCCGTACCGGGCGAGGTTGCCGCGATTCACCTGCCCTAGCCCCATCGAGAAATTGAAGCCCTGCCGCGCCAACGCGCGGGCCGTGGCGACGGCTTCGGCCAGACTGCGCGGCTGGCGCACGAGGCGCGCGCCCACCACGCCGATGGCGTAAGGGTTGCCCGAGGATTCCGTGCTCACCACGCCCCGCAGCGTGGACGGGTGGACGTCCGGGGCGCACTGCGCAGCGAGGGTCTCGAATGGGGTCTCGAGCAACGTCGCCTGCGGCTGGGCCTGTGCCGGCGTCTGCGCACGGGCGGTGAGCGGCAGCAGGATAAGTAGCATAGGCAGCATAGGCATCACGGCCAACACCGCGACAACAGCGAAGACGGTGAGCCTGCCCGCCGCTATCGCCTTCCCGTTAAGCGCCTTCATAGAGGATCTCCGAGACGTAGCGGCGGCCATCCGCAGCGCGCTTAAACTGGACCACTACCTGAATCAGCGATTTCGCATACGCAATAATCTGGTCGCGGCTCATCGCCGCACCGAAGCGCATCACCATTTGCGAAAGGCGCTCGTACATCAGGCGTGGGCTGTCGGCATGAATCGTCGTGATTGAGCCGGAGTGCCCGGAGTTAAGCAGCTCGAGATAGGCATACGCTTCCGCACCGCGCAGCTCGCCCATGATGGGCCGGTCGGGTGTGAGGCGCAGCATCGCTTCGAGGAGCTCCACAGCCGTGACGCGAGCCACGCCCTGCCCGCCACGCGAATACAGCAGGTGCAGACAGTTGCGCTGGCGCGGCCGGATTTCGCGTGCGTCTTCAATCGTCACGATGCGCTCGTGCTGGGGAATCTCTTTGAGCAGGGCGTTAAGCAACGTGGTCTTGCCGGCGTTCGCACCGGCCGAGATCACAATGTTCTTGTGCGCTCGAACCGCGCCGCGCAAAAATGCTTCCCACTTGCGTCCCTGGTACAGTTCCCGCAGCCGTTCGTCCGAATCATCGCCGTCCTCGAGCGTCTCGTTCACGCAGTCGAACGCACCCTGCTCGCGGTATTGGTCCAGACCGATATCGAGCAGCGTAGGCTTGCGAATACACAGCGCGATGGTCTTTTCCTCGACAGCCGGCGGGCGCACGACCTGCACGCGGTAGCCGCCGCGCTCGGTGTCATCGACGCCCTCCGCCAGATTGATCGGCATCGTGGCCGCCAGCAGTGGGCGCTCCCGATCGGTTTCCTGATTGGTGTACGCGGCGGTCACCTCGGCCAGCGACTCGAGCAGCCGGTAGTTCAGCTCGGGCACATCGGCGTGCTGCATATAGCGTTGACCCTGCCGGCCGATCCACACTTCCCCGGGCCGATTGATGGCGATTTCGGTGATGCCCGGATCATCGAGATAGCCGGTGAGCAGCGAGAGCTTGGCGCGAAACGAAGCGATCTGTGACATGAGCCGGCCCTCACTGGATGAACGTCACGCCGCCATGCCTGGCGGCGGCGCGGGCGGCATCGATATCTGCCTGATAGACCGGCGTGAAATCGAGATCCTTGTTCACGTAAATGCGCACGCGCGAGCCGGCCGGCACGGTGATGGTGGGCGCAATGTTGATATACGGCTGGAGCACCGACTGCGAGGTTTGCGCAGCCGCCTGCTGCACGGACTGCCGATAGGCGGCCGCCGAGTTGTACTGATCGACAGGATTGACCCCGACGGTCGCCGCGCCCGCACCGATGATCGACAGCAGCGCGGACATGCCGAAGACCTCCGCAAAATGCGTGTCCACCCGGCCGCCCATTCCGGCTGTGCCGAGCTGGTCGGCACCGGCGCTATCGAGCGCCACCTCGACGCCATTGGGCCGGCGCACCGTGTTCCAGATCACGAACAGCCGGTCCTGCCCCTTGCGCACTTCGGCGCTATACACGCCGCACACGCGCGAACCCCAGGGAATCAGCCTGTGCCGGCCCTGCGTGCCGTACACGTCGCGCTGCACGGTCGCGCACACCATGCCGGGCAAATCGGAGATCGCGCGCGGCTCCAGCACGGCCTCGATGAGCTTGCCTTGCAAGATTTTATAGGGCAGGTTCTCGATCTGCTTTGCCTGACTGACGGCAACGCCATTGCCCGAGACCGCTCGCGCGAAGCGCGAATTCGGGTCTTGCGCGCCGCCACCGGTGCCAAGTGTGCCGGCATGCGTCTGCCCTGCGTCGCCGCGCACGCCCGCCGCCTGGTTGTTGGTGTTCGGCGCGATGATGGCCGACTTCATACGCGCTTCGAGCATGCGGCGTGCCTGTTCCTGCCGTTGCATTGCCATCTGTTCGCGCTGGGCGGCCATCGGGTCATCGCCTGGCGTCGCGCTCGCCGGCGTTGTGGCCACTGCGGCCGGCGCGGCGGGTGCGGATGGCGCCACCGGTACGCCCGCCACCTCCTGATCCTTGAGTTTCGGTACCGGCTTACGCTCGGCAATGCTCAGCTCGCTGTTACCCGCCGGCTTCGCCGGTTCGCTACTGACGTGCTTGATGTACCCGGCAGCACCGAGCACGGCCGCCGCGACTGCGACCATGGCGATGCCGCCCGCCTTCTTCTTGCGGCCATCGGCCACCAGCGAGTGATTGTGGTGCTGTTCCCACTCGCGCACGGCCGCCTCGCGGTCCTCCTCAGGTTGTCTGGCAGGGTCGCTCATGTCAGTTTCCCCCTCCAGGATGCGTTGGATCGCTTACCGGCCCACTGACCGTGCGCTGATACGGATTGGCGTTGTTCTGCACGCACAGATACGCGTCGCCATTGCGCAACGTGAAAAGGCTCGCCGTGCGCTCGACCACCAGGTACGCGCCCTCGCGCCGCGTGTTGACGATGGACTCGGTCCCGTCCGGCCCCACGGTGTACACCGTGGGGATCTCGGCGTTCGCGTCGAACAGGAAGTAAGTGAATTGGCCGTCATCGAAGGCGCGCGTCAGCCGGATGGCCGACTTATTGCCTGACGTGCCGTAGTCGAGATTGAGCTTCGCCGGGTCGAAGCCGTGGTTCGATCGGCCCGCCCCGCCCATCCCATCCACCCCACCCGCCAAGCCGGTGTTGGTATTCGGATAGATGAAGCGCACCAGGAAGGTCTGCGAAGCGCGGCTTTTTGCGCTCATGAGCTTGAAGTAATACGTGCGCTTGTCCGTGATCACGGTCAGGTTGGTGGCCGCATTGGGCTCGACCGCCTTTATGAAAAGGCGGTTCTGGTACGGCACCGTCTGCCAGGCGATCGAGTCGCCCACGGTCACGACCTTGACAGTCTCATCGTCGGCGAATTCGATCGAGGTCTGATAGCCATACGTGCCGACCAACTCATAGACCTGATTCGGATCGTAGGCCACCTGTTTCACGCGATCGTCGGTCACCAGCTGTTTCGGCTTCTTGGCCGCCCACGCCGGGGCCGGCGTCAGTGGTGCCAGCAGCGCCAGCGGCACGCAGACACTGGCCAGAAGAACAAGCGCGAGGGAAGCAGCGTTGGGTTTCATGGACGGTGTCCTTGCTGAATTCGATGACGGGTGCCGGTCGTTGACGTCGATAATTGGCGCCGATTACTGTCGGCTCAGTTCCTGATCCTTGCGATACGCCGTCGCGGCGAAGCCCAGCGCGTTTTCCCAGCGATCGCCCAGCGCGAGCGGTTTGAACGTGAAGGTGTAGCGCACCAGCGCGGTGTAGTACTCGGTCTTCGGCTCGGTGCCGGCTTTCTCGGTAATCGACTGGAACGACACCTGATACGCATCTTTGCCCAGCGAGGTGATGCCGGTGATCTTGGGGTAACGTCGGCCCCCCTGCCCGACCAGGTAGTAGGGGTTTTGCGGGTTCTCCGCAGCGGTTTCCGCGTCGTACTGGCGCGCCACGTCGGGCGTGGCGTGCAGCCGGCACAGATCGGCAAAGCGCTGACGCCATGCCGGATCGAAAGTGTTGCAGTCCATGATGAAGTCGTACACCTGGCTCTGAACGAAGCTCTCCTGTGCGGTGATCGTCTCCCGGTCCACCACCTGTTGTTTGAGTACATGACCGTTGGCATCCATCACCGACACGACGGGGATGACGGTGTGGATGCTGGCAAGCACCGTAATCGCGCTCGCCATGCCACCGACGACGAAGAGCAGCAGACCGATGAACAAATAGGCGCGGTTTCGCTCCTGCTTGAGCTTGTTCGAGCCGCCCAGTTGCAAATTTTGGGTATTGGCGTCGCCTTTGACCGTGCCACGTCCGAAATTCATCTGGCCGCCCCTTTCGAGAGCACCATGCGCATGATCATCATCAACACGCCAGTCGACGACGAAGCACCACCCGCAAGGGCCGACGCCCACCCGCGAACGCCCAGCATGAACAAGATCAAGACGCCTTCCACGAGGACGAGCTGAGCGGTTTGCTCACTGGTTGCCAAATTTTCAGACTGCGCGACCATTCCCGCCGTCGCGATGGCATCGCCAAAGGCTATAAAACCGAAGCGAACAATGGCGATGACCAGGATGTAGATGAAGCAGAAATTCAGCATCATGCTCAGCCAGTTCATGAACCACTGTCGCGTTTGCGGAAACATCAGAAAACCGATAAACAAGGGGCAAAGCACCATCGTGATCGCCAGCCCAAACTTGGCGATGGTCATATAGACGAGCGCGAGAACAAACAGAAGGGAGTTCAAGGCGAACAGAAAAATGCCGTCACAGATCATGGCGAATTGATAGAAGTCCAATGCACGAAGCCGTGTAGAAACGGCATCCACATTGCTATACAACGCATCAAGCATCGAGGCCGTGGGCTGCCCGGCCATAATCGTTGCCGCGGTGCTCTCCATGAACGACACGAAGGCGTTGTAGAGCTTCTGTGCCAGACCGCCCCAGCTGAGCGTGCCGAATACCGCCACCGTCATGACGCATTTCGCGAGGAAGTCTTTCCACTGGAAGCTGGCATATCCGGCATAAACCTGGTAGCCAAAGATCGCCCAATAGAGCACGGCAGCGAAGTAAAGCGGAGTCGAGATTGCATCTGCGATGGCCGGGTACGTTTGCGACAGAAACGATTGGGTGACCCCGTCCGCAGCCCCCACCAAGCCCTGTAAGGTCATATTGGCCATCCTATTTCGCTCCCATCACTTCTTGCCAATGCGCCTTGACCCGAGGATCAAGCACGTCGTTACGACTGATTGACGCGCCGGTATAGTGGGCAACACGGTTGCGTATTTCGCCAATGCAAAATGTGAAGTTTCGCGCCGTGGGATCGGCATTTTCGAAGAGAATTTCCCCGCAGCGGATGGGATAAAGCGGAACCCACCGGCCCAATTGCCCTCGACTAGCGGTCAGCAGCGGATTGTCAGCTGGCACGACAAGTACACGGCTGTCATTCGATGGTTGGGGCGGTACGCTGAAAGCGCCGGCGTCCGGTTCCGCTGACTGCCTCGGAAGGAGGTAGTACACCGCCCCGCCGATGGCCACAGCCATCGCAAAGCCAGATACGACCATCCAGACGCTACGCATGGGTCGTCCCTCCGAAGCTGCCCGTGTTGAGCCGGTTGAATTCGCAGGCACACGGCGACTTGTCGAACTTGTTCGATGTGCTCGCGCAGCCCGACAGGAGTGCTGCGAGAACCAGCATCATGAACAGACGCCAACTCTTCCTGACGAGCAGGATCATTGGCCACGTCAGCACGATCGCGGGCAGAAAAGCGAAAAATTTCATGATGGCGACCCCTTGTTGGCTGTTGTGTCTCACAGGCGAGGACGGCTTACTGTCCGGAGCGGCGGAAATACTTCTGCGTCGCGGCCGTCGCCTGGTTCTGCTGGTTCACCATGTTCGCTTGCAGGTTCATGTTCATCGCATTGAGCTTGGCCATCGCGCTCTGCAACATGCCGTTCTCGCTCGAAATGCGGTTTTGCAGATCCTGCGCGTCCTTGATGTTCGTGGTGACGTCGATCTGCTGGCTCAGGCTTGCCAGATTGTTCAGGTGCGTCTGGACTTCCGAATACAGCGTGTCGCCACCGGCGAGCGCGGCACGCACGGCATCGGTGCTCATCTTGTACGACGTGGCGTCCTGCGCCTGAGGATTGGCAAAAACATCCTGCGGCATCGTTTGGATGAGCTTCTCGTAATCGGCCTGCTTCGCGGCGAACGCACCGCTTTGCTGCTGCGCGACGACTTCCTGCCACGAGCCCGGCACCACCGACGCCGCATTCAGGGCATCGCTCAGGCCGATTTGCCCGCGGCCGTAGGTGCCCGTGATCGCCGCATACTGGCTCTTGAGCGTTTCGTATTGCTGCTCCAACTGTTTGAACTGCTGTTGCAACTGAAGCACCGTCGCCTCGTCGAACGTCGGAATGCCACCCGCGAGCGCGGGCGCGGAGATTCCGAGTGATGCCCCAGCAACCGCAACGGTGAATGCCACGAGAGCGTTTTTCATGCGCGTGCTCCTTTGCTCGTGAGGTTGTGCGTGTTGCGCGCCAGCGCGCGTTCCATAAACACCGGCCCCCAGACCTCGGGGTCTTCGGTGCCGAACTCACGCATAAGCTCGTGCATGAGCGCGACACCCTTATCGTTCGAGGAAAGCACCGGAATAAACTCCGGCAGGTCTGACAGATCGAACACCGCCCGGATCGACTCGTTGCCGCGCCGGATCAGGAACTTGTAGGCTTCCGGTGGTGTGTCCCGAATAAAGTCGTACTCGGCGGGCGTGAGCTCGAGCTCGTCGATCAGGTCCGCGCGACTCGCGTTGCCGTTGGGCAGGTAAAGCTTGGTCGCCGTCTGCTTCTTGATCGAATCGGTTTCGCTGTAAAGAAATTTGGCGTCGGGGGTGACGAAACCGAGAATGCCGTTCTTGCGGCGAATCTGCATGATGTAGCTGTCGATCTTTTCCCGCCAGTAGGCGTGCTTGACGAGATTCTGTCCTTCCTCGAGCACGATGATGAACGGCTCGCCGTTCATCGACTGCTCGATGCAATGAAACGGGTAGCTCAGCACCACGGGCAATTCCGGGCGGGCCACCCCATCCTTGATCAGTTGCCGCATCTCGTAGCAGTAATGCCGGCACGTACTCAAATCGATGTTGTCGGTCTCGTTATCGAAGACACCCGCATTCGCCCCCGCAACGCCGTTGGCGCCGTGCCACACGCGCATGTCTTTGGCGAGCTCGCCCTGGCCAAAGCACCAGACCACGTTGCGCAGACGGCGGTCTTCGACGGGCAGTTCGTAGTTCTCGGTCACCGCCGACTTGAAGCGGTCAATGTCGTCGGCGACCAGCTTGCCACCGTAGCAGGTGCGCATCAGCGTGAGCAGCTCGACCAGATAGGCACGGTTCTCGGGCGTGTCAGGCAGCCTGAACGGGTTCCATCCGGTTGTGCCCTGCACGGAGAGCGTCGTATGCCGCCCGCCCATCATGCACATGAACACCTTGGCGCCTTCTCGGTTGTCGAACCAGAACACGCGCGGCAACGCTTTGTCGGCCATGGTCACCAGCGCGGCCAGCAGCGTGGTCTTGCCCGCGCCGGTGTCTGCCGTGAGAGCGAAATGGCCAGCCACCATCCCCTCCATCTCGCGATGGAAATTGAAGTAGTAGGCCGTGCCACTTTCGGTCTCGAATGGCATGATGGCCGGCCCCCACAGGTTCCCGTCGATCTTGCCCACCGCAAAGTTGTGCAACGACGCAAAGCCGGCGAAGTTGCCCGACTTGATCTTGCCGCGCCGGCCCATGAAGTGTTGCGCCTGACCCGGCAGTTGCGCCCAGAAGAACGTTTCCAGGGCGAACCATTCGCGCACGGGCTTCACGCCGAGATTCACAAATGCCTTCTTGAGCAAGCCGACGGCGGCATCGAGCTCGGCTATCGTTTCACGTCGGTTATCAAGGGCATCGACGAGCTTCACGGTGGCCGGGACATGCACCAGCATGGTCAAATGATGCAGGCCGTTGACCGAGCGACCGCGCGTGAGGTCTTGTAGCCCCCGGGTGATCTCGTCCTTGTCTTCCTCGGCCACGCCCTCGTGATCGTTGACCGCCAGGCGCCGGCGCTCTTGGCGCATGTCGTGCTCCGCGCTGATGCGGTCGGTAAAGAAGAACGATTGCGTGATGATGTACTCGACCGGCTGCTGCAAAAATTCGTCGAGCATGCGCGAGGGCGTGCGCGCCGGCCACTCGGCCATGCTCAACATCGCAGCAGCGCGCGTGCCGCTGAGGTTCTCGATGGCCATCATGTTGCCGACCATCTTGAAATCGACCCACGAGACGGCCAGCGTGCGATCAAGCGGCAGCTCGGTCACGGGCACGCGCCCGTCTTCAAGGTTGATCAGGTAGTGCAGAAACGCCCCGATCTCGGTGTAGTCTTCCCCGAGATAGTCGAGCACTTCGTCACGGCCATAGGTCTCGCGCTGGCCGAGATCCGTCACGAACTTGTGCCAGTCGAGTTTGAACCGCTCGATCGCGACGCGCGCTTCGGCCGCACTCACGGTGTCACTCACCCACTGTGGCCGGCGCTGAACACGCAGCTTGTGCGCGCCATAGGCCGCCAGCGTCTGCACCACAAAGTTAGACGCCTCATGAACGTCCTTGGCCTGTTCCTCGAACGAGGCCAGATCGTCTTGCGTGAGCTTCTCGCCTGAGACCAGCGAGAACAGGCGATCGAGCACGCCGGGCGCACCGTGGCGAAAGCGATTGCGAACGATCGAGATGTAAATCTCGTTCACGTAGAACGAGCGCTGGCGATAGCGCTCGCGCCAGGCCGCATTGAACATGCGGGCGAACCAGGTCCCGCCCTCGCCTGCCGGATACTGGTTCACCTTGCGGCGAATCAGATGGACGTAGATGCCCCGGTCGCTGTTGGCGATCGAGCGCAGCACGGTATTACGTCGGGACTCGAACTGACGGATCTGCTCGGCGCTCAGCGACTCGAAGTACAGGCCGTCCACCTTGATGACCTGCACCAGACCGTCATCCTGGGTGATAACGGTCTCGTCATCGTAGTGCACGGTGTACGGGACCATGTCGCTCAGCGCCATTTCCCTCGCGTCGGCACTGGCCCCGGGCGGGACCGGCATCGACAGCGACATGTCGAACTTGGCTTTGAGCACGTCAGCGAGGCGCATAGCGTCGGCACCCCCAAAGCCTTTGGTTCGGACACGCTTTCAAATGGGTGGCGGCCGACAGAATGTCGAACAGGTACACATCTTTGAGGCAAACCAGATAGCTGATCAGCAACAAGACGGGAATCAATGCCGCCGCCCAGAGCGAGCGCGTGATCAACGCGGCCATGCCCGGGAAATAAAAACTCATCGCGAGGCTCGCCAGCGTGAGGCCGCCGACCATGGTGGGACGGGTCATCGCCGCGACAAGCGGCTCCCCTTCGTCGAGAAGCGGCGCGTCCTGGCTCATACCGAGCCCCCGGCACGGCTTTTAAGGTCGGACACGATGTTCGGCGCGAAGAACACGAGTCCGATGCCTAGGCCCCAGCCACCGAGCGTCATCATGTCGATGCGGCCTGTTTTCCAGCGGTAGCCCTGGATCGCGAGCGTGATGATGCCGATGTAGTAGCCCCACTCGTAGATGAGCAGTTGCGTAATCGACTTCAGGAATTGCGTGATGCCATCGAATGCGCCACCGCCGGCGCTTTGGGCGTTGGCCAACCCGGGAAGCAACACGAAGGCGACGACCAGGATGTTCACTGTCAGCGCGAGCGCCCTGTCGACTTTGTCAGTGGGGGTCGTATCGATTTCCCCCTGTTCCTGTTTCCGAGTTCCCTGCTCTTTCATAGCGTTCACCCAATTGTGAATTGCATCAGAAAAATGCTAGGTCAGCCGCTCCTCATTCGCTGTTGGCCCAGGTTTTTAATATGTACACCTATTTATATTGACTATCGTTGGAGCGCGCTTTTGATGCTCTTGCTATCTGTTGATCCTATCGTCGGGATATGGCTGAGCCGGTGATGGCGGTTCAGCAGCGGCCTGCATACGCGCCCTCAGTTCAACAACGAGTTGCGCATTTCTCGAACGCTGTTCGTCCTTGGCCCGCGTGACCAACCAGTCATGGAGCGCCCTCGGAATGCGATACTGCGAACGAATGACCTCCTCCATTCCGCCTCCATATTTTAGTCACTATCAAGTGACTTACAGTCACTATACGTCAGTGCCTCGGCAGTGTCAAATAGACGCATGGAAGATACCCACCGCTCTCAATACCGCCTGCCTTGGGCCCTCTATGAGGCGGTGAAAGCCGCGGCCGAAAAGAACCGCCGCCCTTTGAATGCCGAGTTGGTCGCCCGCCTGGAAACGACGTTTCCCCAACTCAGTGTTGGCGCGTCTGCCGAGACCCATCAGCTTTACGACACCGTCTCGAAAATGACATTGGCCGAGGTCATGACGCCCGCTGAGCTGACGACGCTTGCTGAGCGTATGGTGCAAATTGCCTCGGGGCGTGGCACTAAATAGCCACTTCCATGCATGACCCCACTGTCTCCCAACCAGCCTGGCGAACTCAAGCCCCTCACTTCGTCTTGTCAACGAGGTACTTTTGTACTAAAGGACGCTTCGTGGCGAGTTTTGGTCCCATCATCGCGAACCACATCGGTGGGATGAGCGCGAGGCAAAACATATGGAGATAGCCACCTGGGAGCGATGCCCCTCTCGCGCGCAGTTGGTTATACGGCGTCGTTGCCTTGAGATGGTGATGTTCATGTAGCCCGTTGTTGACGAGCAAGCGGTTCGACAGCCAATAGTCAACCTCCCACGCCACATGTTCCGCTGAGACTTCGGTGCTGAGGCCGTAGTGCTGGATGTAGCCGATCACCTCAACCACAAAGGCAGACACAACACCCTGCGTCGCGAAGAGAGCTCCGCTTTTCCACCCGCCATATAGCGAGAAGGCAACCAGCGCAGCGCCCCACACGATGCTGCGTGTGATCACCCTGTTTTGCAAAGCATGAGAGACACGCTGTTCCTCCGCTGCGGTAGCAGAGCGAAGCGCGGTAAGAAAAGAAGGCACCACATGCCGCCACACGGACACGCCGGCCGGCGCGGTCGACCCAAACCGAGCGTCGCCCACATGTGCGTGGTGGAGATGGTGGGCCATTTGATAGTGCGGGTATCCCGCGAGCACAAAAGTGACGTCAGCGAACGCTCTCGACACACGACTATGCCGGTGCATGGCCTCGTGAGCGTGCGCCATGGCAAACGCACTTAGCGCGCCCGTGCCGAGCGCCAATCCCGCCCAATTTGCCAGGTGCGCCGTGCTGGCACGCGCCACCGCCACCAGCAGCGTCATGCCCCACATGCAGATGAACATAACGGGAATTCCCGCGCTGACTTCGGCGAGCGGTGCGCCGCCGACGCGCTCAGTGCGGCCGATTAGCGCGTCAAACAGCGGGATCGCGACGACCACCATAAGCACGAATATCCAGGGGCGATCGCAAACAAACGAACTGAGCGCAATGGCTGGCACACTCAAGGCTAGCCAGAAGCCACCGCGAACGTCACGCAAACAAGCCATTTTCTTCTGCGAATCTCACCGCGGCAAAGATATTTGCAGCACCCGTTTTTCTGTTGATATGCGAAAAAAGCCGGTAGACGGTAGTCGCGGAAACGCTCAGCTCCCGGGCGATTTGCTCCGCGTTGAAACCGTCCTTGACATATGCGACGATCGAGAGCTCGCGTTCTGTTAAACCGCAGTCCATCAAAACCTCTTCCCGATAGCTCCGACAAGACCAGTCAAGAAGCTCTAACGCGAGGAGTCTGAAAAAGGCCCTTCCTTCCCTCAGCTTCGGTTCGCCAATACTGACGGCCTCGCTGGAGCCCAGATACAGCACCCCTATGCGTCCTTTATCGCTGGCATGGGCGGGAACAATATAGGCGCTACGGAAACCATAATCGGCCGCCACCTCGATCATCTTTCTCTGGCCAGCGGTATGCAATGGAAGATGGCTGCCTTGGACAGGTAGCGTATTGGACCGCGCGTAGTTGAGGCACGGATCTGTAAGATACCAGCGGTTCGCGTTGTACAGCTGGCACCATTCTGGGCGGCAGCCGATCAAAAACCGGTGCGTCGAGCGTTCAACGGATTGATCCACAGGGTGCAGCGAGGCAAAAACAAACCACTCCGCGTGCCGCGCAGCGGTCCCTTCCCTAATGAGTGGCAACAGGGCAACCTCATCCGCAGCACTCTGGATCCTTTCAAAGTAGTCGTCCATTCATCGGCCCACTACGCAAACCCGTATACGGCGATCTGTAACACGCCTCAATATGCTTAACCACTTCGTCATACAGCGGTTTTAAGACGGTATAGTAGCTATCGGCTTGGGCAAACTTGCGCAGTTCGCTTCGTGAGCTAATGGGAAATAGCTGCACCAACGTCATCGCGTCAGCCTGAACCAAGCGGCGCTCAAGAACAAAGTCGTCAATCACCTGGTATAGGCGCAGACACACCGCTTCGCCCTCTGTATGAACAGAACTCTCATAGATCAAGTTCTTCATCGTCTTCGTCCACAGACTTGAACCCGCACGTAGCGCATGCGAAAGCTGGAAAACCTCCTCCAGTCATCGACGTCGCCACGTCGTCACTCGCGCACTGGGGGCATTCACGCAGAAGCACCGTGAAGTTCGTTGCGCATTCGGGGCACAGCATTCCCTGCGCTTCACCTTCTTGAATGGCTTCCCAAAGATCGCGGATGACTGCGTTACACGCCGGGCACCCGATAGTCAGACAACTTTTCACGGTTATCGGCAGTTTGCGTCTCAGGTTCATCTGTCACACTCTAACGCTCCCGGCGCGGCAGATGTGACGACTTGGCAGATTTGATGGATCAGAAGCTGTCAGTAGCTAACATTAATTATCATAGGCATTTGCCCGAACACGCCGAAACCCACAGAAACCATCGAATGCGACGCCGCCCTGTTTGCCTCCCCCCAAATGCACGGGAAGGCTTCAAACGCGCCACAGCTGCAATGTATATATATCTATATATATGGATATGCTACTAAAATCACGCATTGCCCGGCCATCCTGACTTTGCATGGGTGAACTTGCTTCTGTTCTCGACATGGAACTTCAGCCCGACACTTACGCATCGGTCAGCGGTACAGCGCCAAGTTCCGGCGCCGTCGGTTTCGTGTTGCGCTCACCGTACCGGATCGCACGGCTGATCGTGCTTCGGCTGCAACCGATGGTCCGTTGTACGACAGACCACGAACTTCCGCTGGCCAGTAAGCGATTGATGACACCATACCGCGTGTGGTCCACCTGACGGCCGAGATACTTGCCAGCCATCTTGGCCTTGGCAATGCCTTGCGCCTGCCGTTCGCGGCGTTGCTCGTAGTCCCGGCGCGCAATGGCAGCGAGCATATCCATGAGCATGTCGTTGATCGCGCCGAACATCCGCGCATCAAATTCGTATTGGCTGGGTGCCAGGTGCTGCCATGTGGTCGGCACATTCACAGCCACCACGCGTACCTCGCGCTCACGGATCAGCCCTTTTAACTTTTCCCACTCCTGAGCGGGAAGACGCGAGAGCCGATCTACGTCTTCCACCAGCAGCACGTCATGTGGGCGGCAATCTGCCAGCAAGCGGAATAGCGCGGGTCGATCCAAGCGAGCGCCCGATTCATTCTCGGCGTAGTAGCCACATATCACCACGCCGCGTTCATGCGCAAAAGTGTCCAGCGTATGCTGGGCTCTGCGGGCATCCTGCTCGTTGGTGGAAGCGCGCAGGTAAGCGCGAACGAAGGTGGTCATGGTCCTGTTAGGGTCAAATGGGCGAACTGGTCTCATTAGGCTTTGCGCGATCACTCAAACAGTACCAAAGTTTGTCAGTTCGTTAAAGGCATACTCAAAGCGAACTGCCTAATAATTTTGAGTGACGTGTCCCCGGAAACTGGACAGTTTAAAACTGGAGAGGGGCTGCCCCTTTGGGTTGTACTGACCACTTTTGGACGAACTCGCTTGGGGTCAGATGGCCGAGCGAGCTGTGGGGACGATGATGGTTGTAGTCGTGCTGCCAAGCCGTCATTTTTTCTCGGAGGTCGTATAGCGTGACGAATTCATGCACGTTAAGGAATTCATCACGCAATCGACCATTGAAAGACTCGATCAGTCCATTATCGGTCGGCTTACCGGGGCGTGTGTAGTCGAGTTTCACCCCACGCCGGTATGCCCAGTCGTCTAGAGCGCGGGAGGTGAACTCTGTGCCGTTGTCCACGGTGATGGATTCGGGCCATCCACGAAGGAGCGCAGAACGATCCAGTGCTTGGCCAACCGCACGGCCGGTCTGTCGAAAGTTGGCCTCCAGACAGACACTCTCGCGACTCCATTGATCGATGACAGAATGCGAAAGCGGCGCCCATCAAGCATCTGATCATGAACGAAGTCCATGCTCCAGTGCTGATTCGGTCCGGTAGGCACCGGCGGCTTGCCTCGCAGCAGGGCGATGCGTTTGCGGCGCTTGACCTTCATCCGCAACTGCAACCCCTCCAGGCTGTAGAGCCGATAGATGCGCTTTTTGCCCACCTCCCAGCCCTCGCGATGCAACATCACCAGCACCCGCCGGTAGCCAAACCGCGGGCGACTTAAGGCGATGTCCCGGATGCGTTGGCGCAGCGCACTTTGATCTCGCGCATGACTCTTCGCGTACCAAGTCGAACGCTGTAGCAACGCCAGCGCGCAGGAACGTTGCACGCTGATCTGAAAGCGCTCTTGCATCCAAGCCGCCAGCTCGCGCCGTTTGGCGGCCTTCAGACTTTTTTTTCGCACCACCTCTTGCAGGATCTGCTTATCGAGCGTCAGGTCGGCGACGATACGCCGTAGGCGTGCGTTCTCATCTTCGAGCTGCTTGAGCTTGCGCATCTCGCTTACGCCGAAGTCGGCGTACTTCTTCTTCCATGTGTAGAAGGTTGCCTCCGACACACCAATTTGCCGACAGACGTCGACCACCGGCGTGCCGCTCTCGGCCAGTCGCAGTGCAAAGGCGATCTGCTCTTCGGTAAATCTCGAGCGTTTCATGGCGACTCCTCGCCCCGTTTGGGGCGCCGAGAAGCAACTTTACCTCTAGTTTTGACCTGTACCGATATTCCGGGGACACGTCAATCAGCCTTTCCTTGAATGTCCAGATCATCGTACGATCGGGCGCCTGCGAACTCTGGCGCAGCCTCACGAAGCGCTGAAAGCTCAGCCGATCGAGCAGCTGGAATTCCATCTGCTCGTCGCTGAGGTTGTAGAGTTGCTGAACGACCAGCACTCGCACCATCAGCTCGGTGGGAAATGGCGGACGGCCACCGCACTCGCGGCCCGGCCTCGGCGCCGCCTCGTCGATCTGCGCGGCGAGTGCCACAAAGTCCACGTGTTCGCTTAGCTTGCTCAGCGCATCCCCTATCCGGTCCAGCTTGCTCTCTCGTTCCTGCTCTGCAAACAGACTGATCTTGATCATCCCAACATCCTCGTGCCTTGCCCGTCCATTACAACATCATGCCTGCGTATCGGCGGTTTTTCGAGGTGCCCGATAGCCGGCGCGCCGACCGGCGGTGGGCAGTACTCGAAATACACGGCTGAGATCGATTCTTATTTAATGCGCAACATCGCGGCTGGATGGCCTACCGGCAAGGCAGTGGGAGCGGCCCGGGGCCACCCGTGTCCGGCGGCTCATCCCGTCGCGGTCGGAAATCAGTTGTTTTCCGTCACTTGGCGATGCCTAGAAACACCGCCAAACAGCGCTCGACCTCCACCAGCGCATCCGCGTCGATGTGGCCGAAAGCGGGCCCGACCTTTTCGCGCATCACCGTCATCGCCTTGTCTACCATCACTTGCGAAGGCTTCTGCAATCCGTTTTCGGCACCCGGTTGTATCGTGACACGAAGCAGCGGCGCGGCCGCCAGCGTGCTAGTGATGGGTAATACCGTAACGCTCGTGTGCTCGCCAAACTGGTTGGCTTGGATAACCAACGCGGGCCTTGGCTTGCCAAAGTCACCTTGCATGGCGATGGTCACGAAGTCGCCGCGCATCATTCCGTCCAGCCTTCCACGTCCGCCAAAGCTCCATCCATGAACTGCTGCATGGCTGTGTCGGTCGTGTCCGCCTGCGTCACTAGGCGGCACTGGCGCCGGCATTCCTCCGCGAAATCTGGGCGACGGGTGTCTGGCACCCAAATCTGAACCGGGCGGAGTCCTGCCATGCGAAGGGCATCGCGGTGCTTCCGAACTCGTGAATTGACGTGTGCCATGGTGGCCCTCCTTTTCGTTACATGCAACATACTACGCCCCTTGCTTGTCACATGCAACAATGCTCGTGGCAACTTCCCATGCGGCGGAAATTTTGGCGTTTCCGGCGTACATCTCATACCTGGTGAGCGATGGCTATCTGGCCGGCAATCCGCTCGCGCTGCGCCGCGAGCGTACGACTTCAGCCAGACGATCCCGCCGTGTCGAGCACTATCTCGATCACGCGCTGTAGGACCACGCGCTCGTAAGCGTCGAGCAGTGGCCGCGTCTGAGCGAATGCGACCAGCAGCACTACGAGCGCAGCCGCTGGCTGATCCGCCTGCTGTACCACACCGCGCTACGTGTCTCGGAAGCCGCCCACGCGAAGGCGGCGGACTTCTAGGCGGATTCAACCGGTCGTCGCAACATCGGATTGTTGAACAGTTTTTAGGTACTCGTCCAAGGCTTCCGCAGGCGTCTTCCAGCCAAGCGTTTTGCGGGGCCTGGAGTTCAACGTGTTCGCAACAGCCTGGATCTCTCGAGCACTCCAGCGAGACAGATCCGTGCCCTTTGGAAAGTATTGTCGTAGAAGGCCGTGTCAGCGTCGGATAGATACTCCTCATTTTCGTCGAAGTAATTTTCCCCAGTTTTTGTCTGGCGCCGCCGCGTAAGCGGCGGCGCCCTCCCGATCACCGACCATATCCCACTACGGATCCGTCGAGGGGGTGTCGGTGATCGAGCTGGGAGAGGTTATGACGATTCTGGAATTGCACCGGCAGGGGCTGAGCATCTCGGCCATCGCCGCTCGACTGGGTATGGACCGCAAGACCATTCGCAAATACATCAAAGGTGGTGTGCAGGCGCCGCGTTACGGTCCACGTGCACCGCGACCCTGCGTCATCGACCCGTTCGTTCACTATGTGACCGAGCGTGTGCGGGAGTACCCGGACCTGAGCATCGAGCGGCTGCTGCGGGAGATTCAGGCCATGGGTTACGCAGGCGGTCGAACAGCTCTGGGCGACCTGGTTCGGGAAGTCCGGCCACCGCGACAGCGTGGCTTCGAGGTGCGCTTTGAGACTCCAGCTGGCCACCAGGCGCAGGTAGACTTCGCACACTTCAATGTTGAGTTCGACGATGTACCGGGGCAGCGACGCTCAATCTGGTTGTTCTCGATTGTGCTCGGGCACAGCCGCTATCTGTGGGGGCGTTTCGTCGAACATCAGGACCTGCAGACCGTCCTGCGCTGCCACATGGAAGCGTTCGAGCACATTGGTGGTGTGCCACGCGAAGTGCTGTACGACCGCATGAAGGCAGCGGTGCTGGGCGAAGTCGAGAAGCACATCGTCTACAACGCGAAGCTGGTCGCGTTTGCACAGCACTATGGTTTCGCTCCGCGTGCGTGCAAGGCGTATCGCGCCAAGGCCAAGGGCAAGGTCGAACGCCCCTATCGCTATATCCGGCAGGACTTCTTCCTCGCGCGACGATTCCAGAATCTCGCCGATCTGAACCGCCAGTTGCGCAACCGGCTCGACACGGTGGCCAACTCACGAGTACACGGCACGACGCATCGCGTTGTCATGCAGCACTTCCGGGAGGAACGCCCCGCGCTCCAGGTGTTGCCGGCCGGCGCCTTCAATGGCGTCATCAGACTCGAGCGGCGCGTGAGCCACGAAGGTCTGGTCTCGGTCGGCGGCAACTACTATAGCGTGCCCGAGCGCACCCGCAGACGCACGCTCGACGTCCATAGTCTGGCTCACGAGATCCGCATCTACGAGGACGGCGAACTGCTCGCAGTGCACCCCGTGCTGGAAGGCCGGCGACGAACATCGTTGCTGCCTGGCCATCGGAGCGCGGGCCAGCGCAGGCAGCAGGCGGCGCGCGACGTATCGTCGGGCACGACTGGTGTCGGACGTCGGCCGCTGTCGTTTTACGATCAGGTGGCCAGGCGTCTGGCTGATGCCGGGAGGCGCGCATGAACAGCGTTCCAACCTCAACCGTCGAACGGATACAGCGTTACCTCGTTGGCTTGCGTATGCCGCGTGCGCTTGAA
Source organism: Pandoraea faecigallinarum (assembly GCF_001029105.3). Classification (NCBI taxonomy): domain Bacteria; kingdom Pseudomonadati; phylum Pseudomonadota; class Betaproteobacteria; order Burkholderiales; family Burkholderiaceae; genus Pandoraea; species Pandoraea faecigallinarum. The sequence goes on from NZ_CP011808.2 coordinate 274,067, forward strand.
GCGCTGGATGCCACCTTGAAGCGTTTCGAACAGGGCGACAGCTCGATGCTCGAAGTACTGGAGACGTTGCTGGGCGAGGAGTTCACGACGCGCGAGACGCGGCGCATCCGCATGGCGCTGCAGACAGCGAGGCTGGGCACCGTCAAGACGCTCGCCGGATATGACTTCAGCTTCCAGCCGAGTCTCGATCGCGATCGCTTCATGACGCTTGCGCAACTTAAGTTCATTGAACGACGCCAGACGGTCCACTTCCTCGGGCCGCCAGGAACTGGCAAATCACACCTCTCCATTGCACTAGGTGTCGAAGCGGTGCGCGCCGGCAAGAGCGTGTACTTCGGCTCACTGGCAGAAATCGTCAATTCGATGGCGAAGGCCGAACGCGAAGGCAACCTCGCCCAGCGTGTGCGCTTTCTTGCACGCAACAGCCTGCTCATCGTTGACGAGATCGGCTATCTGCCGATCGGCTCCAACGGGGGCAACTTGTTCTTCCAGCTCGTCAACGCATGTTACGAGCGCTGCGCCATCGTCCTCACGTCCAATCGCAGCTTCGGCGAATGGGGTGAGGTCTTCGGTGACACAGTCGTCGCAGCGGCGCTGCTCGACAGGTTGCTGCATCACGCGATTGTTGTCCAGATTGAAGGTTCGTCGTACCGGCTGCGGGAGCATGCCGATCTCCTGCCTGACCACCTGCGCAACCGACCATCCGCCCTAAAGCCGGCACCGGTCGAACCTGCTAACCGACGCCCGGGTCGCCCCCGAAAGAGCTCACCTGATCCATTCAGCGGCTGATCACCGCAAATACACAGGGTGGGGAAATTTACTTCGACGAATTGGGGGTGCGGCTAAAATCTTGGACTGGGTTACGCCGCAGGGCCGAGGCTCTCTCGGTATTCGAGCGGACTGAGTGAGCCAAGAGAGACCTTGATCCGCTTTGCGTTATACCAGCGGATGTACGAGTCGACTACTTCGACGAACTCGTCGATGCTTGTGGCCCGCCAGTCCCGAGAATAGAACAGCTCCGTTTTCAGCCGGCCGAAGAAACCCTCGCACGCAGCATTGTCGGGCGAGCAACCTTTTCGCGACATCGAGCGAACCAGTCTGGCCTCGTGCATCCGCGACAGCCACCCGGGCCAGCGATAGTGGGCGCCTCGATCGGAGTGAAGGACAGGCTGGGCGTTAATATCCGCCACCGTCCCGATCGCCGCATCCAGCATGGTATTCACAAGCTCAGCGTCCGGACGCGTGCCGATCGACCAACTGACAACGAGCCCATCGAAGCAATCGATCACAGGCGATAGATACACCTTGCCGGCTGGAATCTGGAATTCTGTAATGTCGGTAAGCCACTTTTTATTCGGCGCCGCCGCTCGGAAGTCGCGATTGATGAGGTTCTCTGGCGCGGGGCCTATTTCTCCTTGATAGGAGCCGTAGCGACGCCGGCGGACAGTGCCAGCGGCCAAGCCTTCTTGCCTCATCAAACGCCGTACGACCTTCTCCGATATGACGACCTGCTGCTGACCCAGTGCCGCGCGTATCCGGCGATAGCCGTAGCAACGGTAATTGAGTTGGAAGATGTCTGTGATGACACGTCGCACGCCAGCATACTTGTCAGCGACGAGCAGCCGCGCGCGATGGTAAAAATAAGAACTGCGGGCAAGGCCCAATACGGCGAGCAGCTCCGGCAGCGCGTAGGTTTGTCTCAGGGCGTCAACCAGCGTCGTCTTCTCCCGATTGCTCAGGAGCCGCGGATGGACGCCCAGGCCTTTTTTTAACAGTTCATTGGCCTTCTTCAGGATGTCGTGTTCGAGTTGCAACTGCCGTATGTCCCGTCGAAGCGATTCGACCTGCCGCTCGAGCTCGGCCTGTTCAAGGACCGGTGTTGAATTCTTATCGCGTTTCATGGATGCCGGGGCCTCGCGGCCGAGTAATTTGTTTTTCCAGTTGTATAGCGTTGGCCTACTTACACCTATCTTCTCGGCGATCTCGCGCGCACCGCCGTTTCTGGTGCATAGCTCGATGACCGCTTCCTGCTTCAACACCGGGGACAACGGCGCCTTCGGAGCATTGCTGACAAGGCGTTTCCGAACATCGGGGCGCAGCTCGTCGACCCACGCGGCCAGCACGGTGTCACACGGATATCCCAGTGCTCGGGTGGTCCCAGCAAGGCTACGGCCATGACTCAAATAATGCTCGACCGCGATCTCTTTCTGTTCGGCCGAGTACCTTGGCTTGGAGCGGCGATAGGCCGCCGGCAGATCGCCCGCCTCAATGAACGCACGGTACCATCGCGCCAAGTTCTTGCGCGAAGGATATCCCAGTTCGCGGATGGTCGCCGCTGCGCTCCTACCGTATTTGATGTAAAGCTGAACCGCTCGAACGCGGTCTTCGTACGAGTACATGAACTACCTCCAGGTAGTCCAAGTTTTCCTCCGCACGCCCATTCTGAGGAAATTAAGTCCGACGTTGACAGGCCGTAAGTGTTTTCGTTCGTACCACGCTGCCATGGGCTGTGCGGGTCAGCGAAGAACACCTTCACGCCGGATTCGATGGTGAAACGTGCGTGCTCGGACAGCCCCTTGCCACGATCCCAAGTCAACGATCGCCACAAGTGGGCAGGCAGGTCCACCACGGTCTTCTTGAGGGTTCTGTCGCGATAACGAAGTTACGCCGAAGCGAAGCCAGGGGCAGGTTGGTTTTTACGCGGCCAACCCATAGAATTGCTCAGCAGGGGACGCACGGCGTCCCTTGGGGGCAAGCATTTGCCCCGTGCGAATCATGTGTATGGTCTCGATGCCGCCCAGGACAATGCGGGCACCACGGAAATTCTGGAAACCCAGCATCGGTCTGACGCGCCGTTTGATCGCGCGGTGGTCCTGCTCGACAAGGTTGTTCAGGTACTTGCTCTGGCGGATTTCGATGGGCGTCTCGCGCTGGGCGCCCAGCGCCTGCAGCGCGGCGCGGTTCGCCCCGCTTTTGTCAACGGTGACGGTCTTCGGCGTGCCCCGCCCGGCGGTGGCTTTTTCGAAGAACCGGCGCGCGGCGGCGGTATCGCGGCGCGCGCATAGCAGAAAGTCAATGGTGTGGCCCGCCTTGTCCACCGCCCGGTAGAGGTATTTCCACTGGCCTCTGACCCGAATATAGGTCTCGTCTATACGCCAGCTCTCACCGACTGGGCGCAGGCGGCGACGTATCGCTTTCTCGAAAACCGGCAGCCACTTGATCACCCAGCGATGGATCGTCGAGTGGTCCACCGCCACGCCTCGCTCGGCCATCATTTCCTCCAGATCTCGCGAGCTCAGCGAATAGGCTACGTACCAGCGCACGCACTGCAACATAACCTCCAACGGGTAGTGCAACCGCTTCAGGACCTTGGCGACGCCTGCGGGCAGGGCTTTTTCGGCGGTTTGGCTGCGCGCTTCATCGACTGGGTTCCCGGTGCTTGAAACTGTAGAATCTACCTGACTATCCATATTGCGACGGAACCCTTGACGTTGATGCACGGCGCACCGCTCTGCTCCCGACTGCGGCGCAGCAGCGCCCAGACACGGCGGTAGCCGTAGGTGGGAAGGTGCGCCACATGGGCCTGAATCTCCTCGACCAGCCTGGCATCGTTGGTTACGCGGGCACGGCGACCATCGCGCCAGTCGGACGAGCTCGCTTCACCGCCACGGCAGAGCGCGCCACGCCGAGAACTTCGCAGACCGTCTTCATCGGTCGTCCCCCGGCAGCAAGGGCGAGCGCGCAATCAGGTAATGGGATGGTTCGCTCCTCTCACCGGAGCATAATCGACGCTGACGCCGATCCTAACGCTTGGAGGTGTGTCATGAGTCAACGTAACACAAGTTCGGTCGCCCGCATGGGCATCGATATTGGCAAATCAGCGTTTCATGTCGTCGGTCTCGACGACAAGGGAACGCCCGCATTTAAGGGACGCTTCAACCGCGAGCGATTGCTGGAGTTCCTCGCTCGCGCGTCTCCGACAACTATTGGCATGGAGGCTTGCCCTGGGAGCAACTGGCTTGCGCGTAAGGCTCTCGGCTTTGGGCATCAGGTTCGTATCGTCCCTGCGCAATTCGTCAAACCGTTCGTCAAGTCCAATAAGACCGATATCGTCGACGCAGAAGCGATAGCCGAAGCAATTTCTCGACCGACTATGCGCTTTACACAACCAAAGACGGAAGCTCAACTCGACCTGCAAGCACTGCATCGAGTTCGCCAGCGCCTAGTGTCCAGCAAGACGGCCGTCATCAATCAGTCTCGCGCTTTCCTGCTTGAGTATGGCCTGACTATCGGCGTGGGACCTGCGTATTTTGTTCGAGATATGCCAAACATCCTGTCCGACGAGACCAATGGCTTGACGACTGCCATGCGTGGACTTTTACAAGAATTATGGCAAGAGTATCGGTCGATCGAAGCGCGCCTGCTGCAAATGCGGCGCCAGATCGAAGCTATCGCTTCGGCCGACGATGTTGCAACGCGGCTAACCTCCATTCCCGGCATCGCTCATCTGACAGCGACCGCTATTACAGCTTTCTCTGGCACCGGGACCCAATTCAAACCCGGTCGCAATTTTGCTTCATGGCTTGGGCTTGTTCCTCGTGAATTTTCTACAGGAGGGAAACAGAATCTGCTCGGCATTACGAAACGAGGCAACCCTTACCTTCGCAAGCTGTTGGTTCACGGTGCACGTGCATGTGTGCTGCATCTCGATCGGACCAAAGATCATCTAGGAATCTGGATCTCGGCAATCGAGGCAAAGGGGATACACCGGAACAAGGTCATTGTTGCGCTAGCGAACAAACTGGCACGTATCGCGTGGACCATTCTCACCCGAAAAGGAACGTTCTACCTACGGCAGCCAAGGGCCTTGTAGAAAGCCATACTCTCTTCAAGGTTTGCAGACGAGTAATTGATGACGAAACAGAGCAACGGCGTTTGGTAAGCCCGGTTCAAAAAAGCGGCCTTCGTGGCCGGTCCAGGCTATTGGGAACCGAACGCGCATATTCCATCATGGCCTTGCTGCCAAAAGCGGCTGATTCGCGAGAGGCCGGATACATTTACGCAAACTGTCTCGCCTAAAAAACTCGCTTGCAAAACCGGAGCGAACCATACATTTTTGACCGGCCCCATTCCACGGCTTCTTTCAGGATTTCGACCTCCAGCGTCTTCTTCCCGAGTAGCCGTTGCAGTTCCTTGATTTCCTTGATGGCGGCGGCCAGCTCAGATGCCGGCACAACGGTTTCGCCTGCCTTCACCGCGGCCAGACTGCCTTCCTGGTATTGCTTGCGCCAGCCGAACACCTGGTTGGCATTGACGCCGTGCCGACGTGCAACGGCTGACACCGACGCTCCCGGCTCCAATGTTTCCTGCACGATGGCGATTTTTTCTTGCGCCGTGCGCCGACGACGGCGCTCCGGTTCGGTCAGAATTTCGATGCTTTCCACGTAATGACTAGGCTTACTGATAGGCACAAGACTATCCGTTATTTTAAGAGAGTCCTTGTGTCCTCAGATACGTGGGGCCGCTCCAACGGCATCGTCGAGCGGCTGCACAAGACGATGCTCAACGAGCTCTACCGCATCGCCTTTCGTAAGAAAATCTACGACTGCATCGCCGCTTTGCAGGCCGACCTCGATACCTGGCTTGACGAGTACATGATCTTGCCTCGTTTTCACGTACAGCAACTCACGCCGCTTGTAGCATCGTTTCGTAATCACACGGCGTGCGGTACCCGATCGATGAATGGATGCGTTGACGATTGTAAAAGCCTTCGATCCAGTTCATCACATCCAGTCTTGCTTGGGCTCGTGTTTCGTAGCGGCATCGCGACGTCTGCTCGACTTTCAGCGTCTTGAAGAAGCTCTCCATCGGCGCATTATCCCAAGCATTGGCACGCCGGCTCATCGACATGACCATCCCGTACCCCTGAGCAAGCGCGCGGTGCGACCAACTCGCGTATTGCACGCCGCGATCGCTATGTACAATCAAGCCCCGAGGCGGCCGACGTTGCCCGTGCGCAGAGCGCAGCGCCGCACACACGAGCTTGGCATCGATGCGCTCGGACATCGACCACCCAACGATGCGCCGGCTTCCCAGGTCCAGAATGGCCGCCAAATACAACCAGCCTTCGTCCGTCGCTAGGTACGTGATATCCGCGACCCACGCCTGATTCGGCCCCCATCCATCGAAGCGTCGCGCCAGCAGGTTCGGCGCCACCGGCAAGCGGTGAGCCGAGTCTGTTGTCGTCTGCCATGCCCGCCGGTATGCCGGCCGCAAACCTTGACGTATCAAGCTGCGGCGCACGCGCTCTGCGCTCGTCTTCATGCCCTGGGCGGCCAGCGCCTTGACCAGTCTTGGACGGCCGTAGCAGCCGCGGTTCTGCGCGTGCAGACGGGCGACTTCGTCATCGAAGGCAGTCTGTCGCTGCCGCCGCTCGCTTGGCCGCCGTACCCGCCATTGGCAGTAGCCACTGCGCGAGACCCTCAGCACTCGGCACAGACGGCTTACGTCGTATTGGTCGCGGTGAGCGTCGATCCATGCATACTTCACCGCGACCCCTTCGCGAAGTATGCCATCGCTTTTGAGAGGATTTCCACATCGAGTTTCGCACTGGCTAATTCCTTGCGTAGCCGACTGACTTCCGCCTCCAGCTCCGATACGCCGGGCTTGGCGCGGCTCACAGAGGCTGCCGCGCCTGGCGTGGCCGCCCCGCCTTCGCGCTGCTTGTGCGCCCAGTTTCCGAGGGTCGCCATCGGCACCCCCAAACGGCGTGCCGCCTCATTGTGTCCCACCGAATTTGCCAGTCTTGCCGCCTCCACCCGGAACTCATCCGTGTAGCGACGATTCGGTACCCCTTTTTCGCCCATACCCACCTCCGTTCAACAGATTATCCAACTTCTCTGCTGTACGTCGTTTCGAGGCAAGGTCAACAACACGCGGCGAGAACATCAAGGTCGATGGTGCTATGGCAAGACGCCCATGCAGACTTTCCTCGATTCTCTCTCGCTCGCCAAGGAGAAACTCATTCCTCATTCAGCTGCCGTGACCGCTTAATCCTTCCGATTACCTGTCAGTTCAAGTCTCAGCTAATACACATTATCACCGGGTCTGGTGGGTAGCTGGTGATCGCTCTAGGGTTTGGCACGGGATTTGCCGACGCCGTCTGTCACGTGGATGCCGAGACTTGCCACCAGGGATCTTGCAGGCCAATTCACTTTCCGTTATGTGCAAACTGCCATGCAAAACTTTCCGCTTCATTACACTGTCGGTGTTTTCATCGACGGTGACGTCGGCAAAGGTCACCACCATGCCGTCGCCCTCGATCGCAACGGTCGTCGCCTCTACAACACGGCACTGCCTAACACGGAGGTGGCCCATAAGGCCTTTGCCTCGGCCGCCGATCTCGCCGCTGATGCGGGCCTCGCGCCGGTGACCCGGCGCTCGGGCTCCTCGATTCGCGGCGAACATCCCTCTCGGCGGGGCATCAAGGTGCTCAAGCGAGCCCTTTTTCTCTCGGCCTTTGCGGCGTTACGAGACCCGATCTCCGGGCTTACTACACCCGAAAAATCCAGCCGGGTAAGCGCCACAACCAAGCGCTGATTGCGCTGGCGCGCCGGCGCTGCGACGTGCTTTTTGCCATGCTGCGCGACGGCACTTTTTATCAACCCAAGACTGCCCCTAGCGCTTGACGAACTACATAGCCAGGGGGCTGTCCTCCCCGCCACGCACGCGCAAAGCGCCGACGCTTCGTCGCGCGGCCCTACTGAGGCGGGCCTTCGCGGCGGGGATGCACTTCAGGTGTTCGCCCGAGGGGGGGCGTCGACGTGGTAGCCGACAATGATCCCAAGACATTCACAGCGCAACACCGGCTTCACCTCAACCGCCACGACCGTTAACAGCCCGTCTTACCACGTGGAGAAACATCATGTCTGAGATCGAATTGGACGCCATCAAAAGTAAGTTCATCCCGCTCGAGGATATCGCGATGTCGTTCGCGACGAGCATCGTCGATGCATGTGCAGTATGGGGCGAGCGTGGTCGAACAAGTTCCGTATATCACGGCCCTCGGCATCGCCGGACGATCGGATGACGCCCGGGGAGCGATGAGCCCCCTGCCCAGCGTTCGCCGGCGCATAGCCCTGGCGCGGTTGCCGTGATGGACCGTACAACGGTCACGACGCGAGACCCACGTCGCGTCACCAGACCTCGCCTTTCCGCCCCTTGGAGGCGCCTCATGGAAGTCCTATTTTTCAACCTTATCGCGACCCTCAAGGATGCACTCCACACCCTCGCGAGCAACCTGCGCTAACATGCGCACGACACGACCATCACCCTAGATCGCAGACGGCCGGATGACATACGTGAGGCGGCGGGCATAGCCCTCGCTGTGCCACGTCGCGTACCACGGGCCGTGGCCGCGAGACGCTGACGGGCCAGCGAACCCTACGTCACGCTGACAGTACCGCCAGCACAGTCGACGCCGCACCGCAGCCGGTGGACGGTACGCGCCATCGCACACCGACGGGGCCACCGCCGCGTCGGCCCCAAGCCGGCCGCGGGGTAGCCCCTCACGCGTTCGCATGGCGAGCGCGCGAGGCTCATCGCTGCCCAACGCAGGGCGGCCATAGCGCGAAGGGCTCACCCTGCCGAGGCAGGTCCACACATCGTTAAACGAAGCCGACCCCGCATGCCCATCAAGCCTTCGACCCACAGCGCTATTGCCTTCATGACGCGTGTCGCCGTGCAGCAGACGACACAGCCCCGCGACGAGCGCCTGCCCTTGCGGGGCGACCGGTACGCGAACACCAACACCGCAGAATTTCGCCGTCACGTCCGCCTGAAGGGGCCCGCCTGTAAATTCTTTGCGACGTTTCCGTACGGGGCCGCGGTCGCCCCGCAGACGGAAGACGCGCTGGAGGATGCCGCGTCAAGGTGGTGGGATACGCCGAACGCTCACTGGGTGCCAATGGCCTTGGCCCCCAATCCTGACGATTTTGGTCACCTTTGCTGGCGCGAGGTCAAGCAACACGGGGGCGGCAAACCGAGTGAAATGGCCCAGTGGCTGGTGAGCGCGTATCTCGCCGCACGGACGACGCCCTCCGAGGCGTCCTTACCGACGTTCCCGGAGGTGCCCCTGACGCCACGCCTGAGCGGTGAGGAAAACGTCCCGCCGTCGGTGAGAGCGATGGGGCTCTGCTCGCTGCCGCGCTTCATCGAACCGGGACTTGCGGGTCTCGACGAGCATTGCCGACCCTATACGGAGCACATGTTTGACCCCGATCCGGACTATGTGGCGCGGTTAATCGCCGGCATCCACTACGTCGATTCCCCGGACTTTGATATCACCCAATTCGATTGCATTAAACGGCTATACGCCATCGTCGCGCACGGCACTCGGATGTGCATCGCGCCGCGCGCCTTCGTGGTGAGCCCGGTCGACCTGCCAGATCAGGCGGCACAGCAAGCCCACATGGCGCAGTGTGCGAACCACAGCCTATGCTTTGATCGCGTGCACCAACAGTTGCTGATCAAATCGCGGCAAGGGCAAGTGAGTGTGCATCCCTTCAAGACCGACGTCGACCCCGCCCGACAAAAGGCCTTCCTCAAGCGACTGGCCACCCGCCCGAATGACGCGCTAAAACTTGAAATCTTGGTGAACGTGTTTGACGGGGTCACGGCACTGTTGCGCGATCTCGCAACACCCCATCGCGTGGGAATCGCTGCCACGCATGGGCCCGGCTACTCCCAGGCATATTTCCCGGATCATCGATTGCCGCCGGATTTTGCCGAGCGCTCCGCCCCGCCCGAAGAGGACCCTCACCCCCTATGTACGACGTGGATCACCACTTACCGTGGCACGGCGGCGGTCGTCAGCACTGCTTTTAGAAGCGAAGCCCACATGCGAGCCCACTATGAATTTAAGCTAGAAAAATTTGGGATCCGCCACTTGGCGCTGTTCAAGTCGCGGATGCAAACCGCGCTGATCGCCGGGTTTGTGGCGGAAATGGTCAATGCGCATCCCTTTACCGACGGGAACAACCGCGTCTGGACACAAATCGTCTTGCCTCACTTGTTACATCGCTGCGGCAAGTCCGAGACAATTCTGGCGGTCCCCAACGGGTTTGGCGCCGCCGTGCGGTACGCGCTCAATCGTGCCATGGTGCGCAAGCCCGACGCCCCGAAGCCTGAAGACCCCAAATACAATCCCCACTTCCATCCCGACGACTACCTGCCGGTATCGCCCGGCTCCGACGAGTACATGGTGACCATGCAACCTTTTGCGCTGGCCATTGAGGATGGCCAGAACTACTACCAGGCCCTCTGCAAACTGTCCCCCCCGTCGGACGGCCCTATCACACCAGACCGCTGGCTGTGAGCCGCCGGCGGGTGGCGTCCCCAGGCACAGCGCCCACGGCACCGGCACCAGCGCGACGACGGAACGCATGAAGAAGCCCTTCACCCCCCGGTGCTCCGTCACGCACCGGCGCTCGACGCGCCCCGGTGACCATAACCTATCGGGTTCTGTCGCGATAACGAAGTTACGCGGAAGCGAAGCCAGGGGCGCGTTGGTTTTTACGCGGCCAGTGCATAGAATTGCTCAGCAGGGGACGCACGGCGTCCCTTGGGGGCAAGCATTTGCCCCTTGCGAATCAGGTGCATGGTCTCGATGCCGCCCAGGACAATGCGGGCACAACGGAAATTCTGAAAACCCAGCATCGGTCTGAGGCGCCGTTTGATCGCGCGGTGGTCCTGCTCGTCAAGGTTGTTCAGGTAGTTGTTCTGGCGGATTTCGATGGGCGTCTCGCGCTGGGCGCCCAGCGCCTGCAGCGCGGCGCGGTTCGCCCCGCTTTTGTCAACGGTGACGGTCTTGGGCGTGCTCCGCCCGGCGGTGGCTTTTTCGAAGAACCGGCGCGCGGCGGCGGTATCGCGGCGTGCGCATAGCAGAAAATCAATGGTGTGGCCCGCCTTGTCCACCGCCCGGTAGAGGTATTTCCACTGGCCTCTGACCCGTGTCCAGCGACAATTAGATTTGCCGGTTGAAGAGAGCCTGGCCGAGTCTGGTCTGGCTCTTATTTATCGTGCAGCCTCCGCAAGGAGGCCGCATGAAGCAAGACGGAGAAATCAGATTGTTGCTGGAAGAACGACGCAAAGGAACGAGCCAGAAGTTAGCGGCAGCCAGGACCGGCATGAGCGAGCGGACGGGACGCAAATACGAACGCGCCGGCAAGCTGCCGAGCCAGATGAAGACGCCGAGAACGCACCGTACCCGAACCAACCCTTTCCTGACGGATTGGCCGTGGGTCCAGGCGCAACTGCAGCGAGATCCGGCGTTGCAGGCCAAGACGCTGTTTGTCCTGCTCTGCGAGGCGTATCCAGGGCGGTATCGGGAAAACCAGTTACGCACCCTGCAGCGCCATGTGCAGGCGTGGCGTGCGCAAAGCGGTCCGGAGCGGGAGATTATGTTCCCGCAGGAGCATGTTCCGGGGCGGATGGCGCAGTCCGACTTTACTGAGATGAATTCACTCGGAGTGACGATAGCCGGCGCTCCGTTTGAGCATCTTGTGTATCACCTTGTCCTGACGTACTCGAATGTCGAAGCGATCCGCATTGGCTTCTCGGAGAGCTTTGAATCTTTAGCCGAAGGGTTGGAAGCTTGCCTGTGGCAAATCGGAGGTGTTCCGCAATGGCACCGGACCGACAACCTCACGGCTGCGGTGCGAGATCTGGATCGTGACGGCCGGCACGAGTTCACCGCCAATTACGGAGGCTTGCTGAATCACTACGGCATGCAGCCGTCAGCCAATACCGCAGGTTGCGCCAATCAGAACGGCGATGTCGAGCAGCCGCATTTCCGCTTCAAGACTGCGGTAGACCAGGCGCTGCGTGTGCGTGGCAGCCGAGAGTTCGACGATCGTACCGCGTACGAACGGTTTCTGAGCGATTTGGTACGAAGCCGCAACCTGACACGCACACTTCGCTTTGAAGCCGACCGTGCTGCCCTGCGGCCGTTGCCGGCGGCACCGTTGGACTTCACGCGCGAGCTGACAGTCAGGGTGTCGCGTTTTAGACTGATCCGGGTGCTCAACAACCATTACTCCGTGCCGTCGCGCCTGAACGGTGCAAGTCTGAAAGTGCGGGTTCGCTCGGAAACACTGGAGCTGCATCATGGTACTGCGCATGTGCTGACGCTGCCCAGGTTGATTGGCCGCAATCAGCGCCGTATCGACTACCGTCACCTGATCTGGTCTCTGGTACGCAAGCCTGGCGCTTTCGTCAATTATTGCTATCGGGAAGAGTTGTTCCCGACAACCGTCTTCCGGCGCGCTTATGACGCGCTGCTCGAAGGCAAACCTGCCGGGGCCGACAAGGAGTATCTGCGCCTGCTACATCTGGCAGCGAGCACGAGCGAAGCCGAAGTTGAGTGCGCGATCGGGTTGCTTGTGGACCAGCAGCAATTGCCGACGTTCGATGCGGTGCGCGAACTCATTGTAAAAACGACTCCGACCCAGGCACCGGCCATCGATAAGGGCGTCATCGATTTGTCGGGGTACGACCGTCTGATTCCGTCGAGGAGCCAACATGGCCAGTGCGCGCGATGAATTGTTGGCGCTGCTGCGCACCTTGAATCTCTCGGCCATGGGCGAGGCCGTCGAGGCGACGGCGTTGCGCGCGGCCAAGGAAGGATTGACGCATGAGGCGTTCCTGTTGGAGCTCGTGCGCATTGAGCAGGCGGCCAAGGTCGGGCGACGCATCGAACGTTTGCGAAAGCAGGCGGAACTTGCACCAGGCAAGACCTTCCGGGCACTCGACCTGAATTGCTTCGACCCTGCCACCAGGATGCAGATGGAGCGGCTGCAAGCGGCGCATTCCTCAAAGACGCAATCAACGTCGTGGCCGTCGGCCGCCCGGGCTCTGGCAAGAGCCATTTCGCCAGCGCCTTGGGACACACCCTGGTCGAACTTGGTTGCCCGGTACTGTTCTCTCCGACCGCAGACCGCAGCCCTCGTGCAGCGTCTGTTGGCCGCCAAACGCGATCTGCGCCTGCCGCAGGAACTGGCCAAACTCGATCGGTGCGAGTGTCTCATTCTCGATGACATCGCTTACGTCCAGCACGACCGCGACGAAATGGAAGTGCTGTTCACGCTACTGGCCGAGCGTTACGAGCGCCGCAGCGTGGTGATCACCACCAACCTGGTGTTCTCGGAGTGGGAGCGCATTTTTAAGGATCCGATGACGACCATGGCGGCAATTGATCGTGTCGTGCACCACCGCGTCGTGCTCGACCTCATGGACATGGAGAGCTACCGGGCCAACGTCGCTGCCACAAAGCAAGCGGGCTCCGACAAGACTGCGGAGCCGGCATAGGGCGGCAATTCTAGTTGTCGTTACCGGCAAATCTAATTGACGCCAGACAGCCATCAATCTACGCGAGAGCGCGAGCGGCGCATGCAGCGCTTTCGCGACCCAGCGCGCACGCAGGCCTTCCTGTCATGCTGCGGGCCAATCCGGCAGCACTTCGCACTCAAACGCCATTTGCTGCGCGCGACGCTCTTTCGCAAGCAGTTCGCGGTGCGCTTTGCTCAATGGTGGGAATTCACCCACGTGGCCCAAAATCCGTCCAATGTTTTTTGAGACGCGGTGGATTCATGCCTCGGCTTCGACTTACCTCCTTAAGTTGACAGCGCCTTAGGGGCACGTAGATTTATAGTATTTCTTACCATCCTCAACGGCGTCAATCGCAGGTTGCAACGCCTTGACATACTCCGGAGTTCCAGGCTTGGGATTGTCTTTTAGAAAATATCTGACAGCGGAGGCAAACCCATTGGGTACCGCAAGGATCGTATATTTCTGACCACACTCACGCAACAATCGATTCAAAATAATTTGGATCCAAACTCGATTGTTATCGTCAGAACAAATGTGCAAATGTTCCATCTCAGAGACGAATCCAACGATCAAGGATATCTGCACGTCAGGTGTAAAATTTTTCAATTCTGCAATTCGAAATTTTTTTAGATTTGCCTCAAACAATCGCTTGATTTGCTCTTCATTTTTATAACTTGTATTGAACAACGTATACATACCCCATTCGCTGTTTTTATAACTATAAGAAAAACCCTCCTTGCCAACGTCGTGCGGCAGGGAGTTTTGAGCAAAATAATCAGGGTACTTTTGGTTGGGAAAGTACAGTTCGGCGTATCCCGGACCATGTCTGACGGAAACTTTAAGTTTAATATTGTAATCGGGCAAATGATCATCGATTCCTTCAAACAACTCCAACAATTGCTCTCGTTTAAAATAAAATTTCGCGCCCTTTAGGGCGTCAATGAATTCCTTCTTTTTCAACTCAATAATATCTGATTTGAATCTGAACCCAGTATATTCCCAGCCGTTTTCTGGCTGAATAAAAAGCTGTCTAGTTTTAACATTGAAGAAAACGCTTTTTCCTTCAAGATCTTTCACGAAGATTTCCTTTGTCGCAAGGTCCACCAAGGTATCTTGCTCATTCAGCGAATCGTCGGCTGACATTTGCAAGACACGAATGACTGGCTCCGGCATGGACAATGTGGTGTCGTCGTCGAATTTTTTATAGATATTTTTTATGCACTCAAAATTTCTGATGTCAAATTCCTTGGAATCAGCAGCATTCATTGCGTTGCAAAATTTTTCAGCATAATTTTCTCCGAGTTTTTCATCAAATATTCTCTCATTATAAATTCTTTTTTTAATATCTTTATAATGCAGACATGGGTCAGCGAAACCCAGATATTTATATTCGTCTCGCATCGCGGCGAAAAAGTCAGGTAACTCGGTGACGGTCTTGAAAGCCTCACCTGTGCCCATCAGGTTTGACGCTATCGGCGGAAAAAATTGACTCGCTTCGCTAGCGAAGCCCATCTCTGCAAAATATGCTGGCGGGTTTCGTAGGGGATCGCCGTCGGCCGCTTGATTGTCAGTCGTGCCTTGGGTGCCCGTGGTGGCGGTTGTGGTGGTGGCGGTCAAACCTGCCGGTTTCAAATAGTTGTCGAGCATAGTTTATTTGGCAGTGTCGCAGGCACTGTCACGTTATCGGTAAGTTGGCATACGATGAAGCGATGAGAAAACCGAAATCGCTCTATCACGGCCACCGTTTCGCGGCGTTGGTCATCAGCCATGCTGTGCGTTGGTACTTCCGATTTCAGCTCAGCCTGCGCGACATCGAGGAGTTGCTATTCGAGCGCGGGGTGATAGTCAGCTACGAGACGATCCGCCGCTGGTGCGACAAGTTTGGCGCGGGCTTTGCTCACCGGGTCAAAGCGGCACGCCGCAAGCCCGGGAGCACGTGGCACCTCGACGAGATGTTTGTAAGCCTGCGCGGTGAGCCATACCTGCTGTGGCGCGCCGTCGACGAGCATCGCGCGGAACTCGACATCCTGCTGCAGAAGCGGCGCGACAAGGCGGCCGCCAAGCGCTTCTTTAAGCGCGTGCTGCGCTCGAACCCGGTGCCGCACAAGATCGTGACCGATCAACTGCGCAGCTATCCGGCGGCTAAGAAGCTCTAACAAAATGATTTCCTGAGATGGCGCCAGCAGATGATGCAACCAGCCATTTTCAGGAAGGCTTCGTGAATGATTGCGAGGCGCTCGAAGCGGACTCGCAATCGCTTGAAGTTGTGCAGCCACGCGATCGTTCGCTCGACAACCCAACGCGTCTTGCCAAGACCGCTGCCGTGAGGCTCGCCGCGGCGAGCAATCTCGGTGGCGATGCCGACGGCGTGCAGGGGCTTGCGGTACTTGTCGTGGTCGTAGCCGCGATCACCCTGAACGATGTGCGGTTTAGACAAGGGGCGACCGCGCTTGCCTCGGATCGGAGGAATCGCCTCGATCAGTGGCAGCAGTTGGGTAATGTCGTTGCGGTTGGCGCCCGTGAGTATCAGCGACAGTGGAATGCCTTGGGCGTCGGTCAGGACGTGATGCTTTGAACCTGGTCGCGCGCGATCTGTGGGGTTAGGTCCTGTTTTTGACCCGACCCCACTGCCCGGGTAGAAGAGGAATCGACGACTACACGAGACCAGTCGATGCGATCGGCCGCACGGAGCTTGGCCAGAAGTACCTCGTGCAGACGATCCCAGACGCCAGCCTTCTGCCAGGCATGTAGCCGTCGCCAGCAACTCATGCCTGAGCCGCAGCCCATTTCCTGCGGCAGCATTTCCCAAGGGATGCCGGATTGCAGAACGAACAGGATGCCCGTGAGCACGGCACGATCGTCCAGCGGCTTGCGCCCGGGATAGCGGGCGCGCCGAGGCTTCGGTGGCGGCAGCAGTGGCTGGATGATTGCCCACAGTTCGTCGTCGAGTATTGGTTTGGCCATGTCCTTTGCGCAGCGATGACTGCGCAAAGGTTAACAAAAATCACTTTGAGTTAACAGCCCCCGTAAACTCATTTTGTTAGAGATTCTAAAGCCGACATCCCGGCGCTGGTCAACGTCAAGCACGTGTTCGTCAAAGCGGCGGCCCGGGTCAACAACCGCGCGGAGAACAGCCATCAACCGATGCGGGAGCGCGAGCGGCTCATGCGTGGCTTTCGCGACCCAGCGCGCACGCGGGTCTTCCTGTCATGCTTCGGGCCAATCCGGCAGCACCTCGCACTCAAACGCCATTTGCTGCGCGCGACGCTCTTTCGCAAGCAGCTCGCGGTGCGCTTTGCTCAATGGTGGGAATTCATCCACGTGACCCAAAATCCGTCCAATGTTTTTTGAGACGCGGTGGATTCATGCCTCGGCTTCGACTTACCTCCTTAAGTTGACAGCGCCGTCATCGGGCCATTGCCGAACTGCTCAAGCAACTCGGCGGGAATTGCCGGCAGCTCTGCCAGCGAGGCTTTCGGTTTGCGAAGCATACATTCTCCTTGAGAGCATCATATGCCTTGAACACGAAATTACTGACAGGCCCCCCTGTCCGAACAAGTGGCGCCACCTCTGTTTGGCTGCGCGCTTCATCGACTGGGTTCCCGGCGCTCGAAACCTTGGAGTCTACCTGACTACCCCTATTGCGACGGAACCAAATATTTACTTAAAATACTTGGCGCTTGCTTGATGAAATATTCTTGATTTATCGTTCTGCTTACAGATTCAGAAACGCCAAAAGTTGTATTTTTTTCGATATAAAGATTGATTGGGTAGGTCGTGACATAATCAACATAATGATCATAAAGCATGGAAACCTCTACCCATGGATCGATCGCAATCTTATAGATGAAACCATTGATCCTGAGAGTCATGACGCAAAAAGCATGATCTCCATTGGATTTCGTCTCGTATACCTCGGCTTTTATTTCGGCGTTCGCGAAACCTCGTTCTGACAGAAACTGCTTTGCGTTCGACTGGGCGAGCGCGGCTGTCACTAATGCCATCTCAGTACAATCTCCAGTCGAAAATTTCAATGCATCCGTGAGGAGGGTCACGCAAGCAATAGATTTATATCGGGCGAACTCCAATTTTTTTCGAATACCATCTATGACCGTCCCATAAGACTCAGCTTGCGCCAACAATTCATCTCTTCTTTCTCCTTCCGCTTTGTTAGCTTCAACAAATTTTTTCGAGTATGAGTAAGGAAGCAAACGGCTAGCCATCGATTGGCAATACGCGCCGAAGGCGAGGGCGGCGTCGCGTTCTTGTGTACCCGAATGGGAAGCCTGAACCCGATGTGTGGCAACCTTTAGAAGATTTGGAGGCGGTTGCTGCACGGCATCTTGTGGATCTTGGGGACGGGTACGTTCCCAGAGTGCGTTATGGAGCGGACCGGGCGGATCAATATAAATCCCGGCCCAGCCCAATATCCTCGCGACCCCGTAGAGCAGGATATCGACAAGCGTTGTGCCGCGAAGCGTGAGCATAGTTTTGAGAGCAGCGTCAGGCGTCTCCAGACGACAACGCTGCACCTTGCCGCGCAATGCGAACTGCTTCACCCCATCGGCATTGGGAAACACCATGGGCGCTCCCGCTGCGCCACCTCCCGCCTGTTGTATGCGACG
Organism: Pandoraea faecigallinarum; assembly: GCF_001029105.3. NCBI lineage: Bacteria > Pseudomonadati > Pseudomonadota > Betaproteobacteria > Burkholderiales > Burkholderiaceae > Pandoraea > Pandoraea faecigallinarum. The sequence goes on from NZ_CP011808.2 coordinate 292,078, forward strand.
ATCGGCGCGCTCAAGCCCAAAACCGGTTACAAAATCTATCTTGAGGACCGGCCGGCCCGCGCTTCCGAATTCGATGGTCTGACCGGTGTCATTGACATAGCCCGCCCAATGCGTTGTCTTGTGTACCAGCACTTCACCGTGTGGCTCCAGCGCAATGTGCGTTGCGCTGACTGGCTCCCCCCTCATCCGATTGCCGGTGGCGCCTTGGACGGCGGTCTGTTCCAGCGTCGCGAACTCCCGGTCGCCCAACTGCGCAACAATTTGCATTGCCGCATATTGCGCAGCCTGCGCATCGGCACCATTCCTTTGCAGCGCCGGCACGAGATGCTGGGCGATGTGCACCAGCACCGCCGGACCGAGCTCCTCGGGCGTGAGCTGCGCGTCGCGAATGATCTTGAAATCGATGATCGTGGGTGGGACTTCCCCGGCTCCCGAGATCGTCAAGGGTTCTAGCGGGCGATCTGTGCCGCCGAGAAAGCGATCGGCAAGATAGGCACAGACCTCGGGCAGATTTTTGAATTCTCCAAACTTCGGCTGAGCATTCAGTATTGTGTTGAACAGCGGAACTTGTGGCGCAGAAGAGGCGATGAACCGCATATTCGTCCTGAGGTGTGCAAGTCGACGGCGATAACCACTTCTACCCTACAAAGCGGCGTCTTTCTTTCGAAATTTGGCGGCAGATTGCAAAATCTGTCATCCCCAGGGTCGCTCAGAAAAGGCTCCACCGTTGGGGGCAACCCCCGAAGCCTAATGTCGGCATGCCACTCTACCCCGAACCTACTACTAACATTTTAGAAAGTAAAATCACTTTTGCGATATAGTGTCGAGATGAAATGCAAACGCTTATCCGACGGTCGCAAACTGGACCACCACACCCTCCAGGTCATGCGCCAGCAAGCCGTCAAAGCGGTGCGCGCAGGCGAAGCGGTAGCCAACGTGGCGGCTGCGTACGGCCTGAGTGTTCGCACGATTTTTAGCTGGCTCGCGAAGTTCGCTGACGGCGGGCAAAATGCATTGCTGGCCAAACCGATTTCCGGTCGCCCGCCAAAGATCAGCGCCGACGAAATGCGCTGGATTGCCCAAGCCGTTCGCGAGAACTCCCCGCAACAGTTCAAGTTCGAATTCGGTTTGTGGACATTGTCGCTGATCGGCGAGTTGATCAAACGGCAGTTCGGAAAAACCCTGGCGTTGGCCTCCGTCAGTCGCGTGATGAAACTGCTTGGGTTCTCGGTTCAAAAGCCGCTGTACCAAGCGTGGCAGCAAGATGCCAAGTTAGTCCAGCAGTGGGAAGCCGAAACCTATCCCGCGATCAAAGCCCAGGCCCGTGCCGAAGGTGCCACGATCTACTTCGCCGATGAAGCCGGCATTCGTTCCGATTACCACACCGGCACAACCTGGGCGCCGATTGGACAAACGCCTGTCGTTACCGTGACCGGACGCCGGTTCTCGTTGAATATGATCTCGGCAGTCAGCCCACGCGGCGACTTCCGGTTCATGATTCATGAAGGTTCCGTGAGCTCACGTACCTTCAAAGAATTCCTCACGCGCCTGATGATCGGCGCGACAAAACCCGTGTTCCTCATCGTCGATGGTCATCCCATCCATAAATCCAAGCTCGTCAAAGACTATGTCGCATCGCTCGATGGCCGGCTCAAGCTGTTCTACCTGCCGCCGTACGCACCGCAACTGAACCCGGACGAACAAGTGTGGGCGCATGTCAAACGCCAGGTCAGCCGACGCCTTGTGCAAAACAGCGATGACATGAAAAAACTCGCACTTGGCGCCCTGCGGCGAATCCAAAAACTGCCCGAACTCGTCAAATCGTTCTTCCAACAACCCGAGTGCCAATATGCGGCACAATGAATTTACTTTCTAAAAAGTTAGTAAGTAGTTCGTTTTGGGTATGCCTTTAACGAACTGACAAACTTTGGTACTGTTTGAGTGATCGCGCAGAGCGTAGTGAGACCAGTTCGCCAATTTGACCCTAACAGGACCATGACCCCCTTCGTTCGTGCTTACTGCGCGCTTCCACCAACGACTAGGATGCTCGTAGAGCCCAACATACGCTGGACACCTTGCTCGCGAACGCGGCGTGGTGATATGTGATCGGTGATCGCCCGGCGCTCGTCGATTACGATTTCCAGTTCGTGCTTTAGCGCCTCGATGCGGCCAGTGTCTCGGTTGCGGCCTCCAAGCGGGCCGTTTCGGCAATAGGCGACGGCAGGGTATTCATGGCTAGGCTCTCCATGTCCAAGGATTGATGACGGCCAAGCCGGCAGCGTCGAAAGGTGATGTGTCGCGTGTGGCTACGGCGAAGCCATGGGTCGCCGCTATGCCGGCGATGTAGCCGTCTGCTGGGGCGATGGCTTTTCCGGTCGAGCGCGCACGGGAGCGCAACGTTGCATAGGCTTCCGAGGCGGGAGCGTCGAATGACAAGATGCGACCAGCAAATAGCGGCAGGACACGCTGTTCAAGACGCTCATGAAGCGTGTCGCGGCGTTTACCCTCGGGCAGCACCGCGATGCCAAAGCGCAGCTCGGCAAGGCTGATTGTCGAGAGGTACAGCGTTTCAATCATCTGTGCATCGATCCACGCCAAGACGTTCATATCGCCAGGCGCTTTCAATGGTTCAGAGAGGACGTTAGTATCAAGCAGGATCATTCAAAGCTCACCGGCTCGGCCGGTGTCCTATCACGCTCGACCTCAAGCTCGACGCCGCCTACTTCGTAGCCAATTTCGGCCAGAAGAGAGCCGAGCTTGATTCGGCTCTCAGGGCGAACGGCACTTTCAAGGATTGCCCGAATTTCGGCCTCTGTGCTGCGGCCATGCGTAGCAGCGCGCACGCGCAAGGCACGGTGCGTCTCGTCAGTTAGATTACGAACAGTGACAGATGCCATTGATTTCACCCTCTTTTTCGCGTTGCAATGATATCATTATACTTTCGATGATATCATTTTGCAAGATGTCCGCAAAACGATCGTTAGCCGGCCAACCCGGACAATGTCCGGCAAAGGTTTGTACGACGGGTTTTCGGACATTAAGATAGACGGACGGAATGACGGACCTGAGGGGGTTCTGTCGCGATAACGAAGTTGCGCGGAAGCGAAGCCAGGGGCGCGTTGGTTTTTACGCGGCCAGTGCATAGAATTGCTCAGCAGGGGACGCACGGCGTCCCTTTGGGGCAAGCATCTGCCCCTTGCGAATCAGGTGCATGGCCTCGATGCCGCCCAGGACAATGCGGGCACCACGGAAATTCTGGAAACCCAGCATCGGTCTGACGCGCCGTTTGATCGCGCGGTGGTCCTGCTCGACAAGGTTGTTCAGGTACTTGTTCTGGCGGATTTCGATGGGCGTCTCGCGCTGGGCGCCCAGCGCCTGCAGCGCGGCGCGGTTCGCCCCGCTTTTGTCAACGGTGACGGTCGTCGGCGTGCCCCGCCCGGCGGTGGCTTTTTCGAAGAACCGGCGCGCGGCGGCGGTATCGCGGCGTCCGCATAGCAGAAAGTCGATGGTGTGGCCCGCCTTGTCCACCGCCCGGTAGAGGTATTTCCACTGGCCTCTGCCCTGAATATAGGTCTCGTCTATGCGCCAGCTCTCACCGACTGGGCGCAGGCGGCGACGTATCGCTTTCTCGAAAACCGGCAGCCACTTGATCACCCAGCGATGGATCGTCGAGTGGTCCACCGCCACGCCTCGCTCGGCCATCATTTCCTCCAGATCTCGCGAGCTCAGCGAATAGGCTACGTACCAGCGCACGCACTGCAACATAACCTCCAACGGGTAGTGCAACCACTTCAGGACCTTGGCGATGCCTGCGGGCAGGGCTTTTTCGGCGGTTTGGCTGCGCGCTTCATCGACTGGATTCCCGGCGCTCGAAACCTTGGAGTCTACCTGACTATCCCTATTGCGACGGAACCGCATCAGGGAGGCGAGCGCGCGCCCGACCCCCTCGGGATCCACGCCGTCAAAGGTCTCCGGGGAAAAGATCGTCAGCGCTGACGCCTGCAGACCCTCATGAGCGGCGGTGACCATTCCTTTACGACGGAAGTCAAGCGTAGCTAGTATGGTGCCAAGCGCCTCGGCGCACCCGCGCGGGACTTGGCCCAGGTACCCAGTGGCTCGGGTCGATCCCGCCGGGGGGAGCTGCGAAAAGTGCATCGGAAAGGCCTCGGACATATAGGAGCAAAACCCCTAGATACCATCGTCAGCCGCGCTGGGCTTGCGGATTCTGGCCAAAATATGGGGAAACGGACGAACGCGTTCGCGGGATCGGTGAAACCGGCATGGCGCTCATGCGCCCATACGGGCAGAAAGCTCCGGATATCCGGCATGCCGTAGCGCCCGCCGCGTAGCACCGCGTCGAACCGTGGCGGCAAGTAATGTAAATACCTATTTGAGAATTACTCTCATTTATGGACGGTGACACGGCCCGACGGCAGGCGGATCAGGCCAGGCAGGCCGACGCCGTGCCCTACACCTGCCCTTCTCTCTCGCCCCGCGCCCGGCGACGAGGGTTGCGCGTGCACACACGACAACGGCGATGCCCCGTGCGATGGGCAAGCGCCATGCGCGTGGAGAGTCTGCAGGATCGCCAGTTTGGCCTATGTCGGACGCGCTAAAAACGTTAAGATTGCCGTCAATTTGCCGGTTGCCGCGTCGTCGATGAGGAAGCGGCGAGTAATCGACCGCTTGCGCGGTGCCGACTGGTTTCCCATATGTCGGCCGCTCTATTCCCTGTCGGAGTCCGAAAGGAACTTGATAAAAGAGCGCGCTCAGGCCTGTTTAGCTACCGCGCGAGCCCCGCGGCGGGCCGGTCACCGCAAGCCGAAGCTGAACGAGCAGCAGGTGCGGGGGATCAGGGCGCGGTTACGCGCGCCGGACCTTCAGGTGGCCGAGGTGGCTCGCCGATATGGCGTGGCCCCCCTTTACAAACACGTTGGCGTGGTCGCGCCGCGCCAATGAGGATGAGATGGCATGCTCCAACAACTAGTGTGCTGTCCCAGAAATAACTTTGCATAAGCGGGCCACTTTCTGAAGTATGGAATCGGCTGTCGCGGTCCATACGAACGGCCGCTTGTGCTGGTTGTACTGATCGATATAGCGCTCGATGTCGGTAATGAGTTGGCGTACGTTTCTGAACGAGCCTCGGCGTATCGCCTGCTGCGTAATCAGACCAAACCAGCGTTCAACCTGATTGAGCCAACTCGAGTAGGTCGGCGTGAAGTGCATGTGGTAGCGCGTATGCTTGGCCAACCACGCTTTGATCTTTGGATGCTTGTGTGTCGCATAGTTGTCGACGATCAAATGCACATCGAGATCAGCCGGAACCGCTTGGTCGATATGTTTGAGGAACGCGAGGAATTCTTGGTGCCGGTGGCGCGGCTTGCATTGCGCGATGACTTCGCCCGTTGCTGCATTGAGCGCCGCGAACAAGGTCGTGGTGCCATGCCGAACGTAGTCATGCGTCACTCCTTCGAGATAGCCCAGCCCCATCGGCAACATCGGCTGCGTACGCTCGAGCGCCTGACATTGGCTCTTTTCGTCGACACACAGCACGAGGGCATTGGTCGGCGGACTCAGGTACAGACCCACAATATCGCGCACCTTCTCGACAAAGTACGGATCAGTAGAAAGCTTGAAGCTCTTCGAACGATGAGGCTGCACGCCAAACAACGACAGATACCGGGCCACCGAACTCTTCGAAATACCCGTTTGCGCGGCAGCGCAGCGCACACTCCAGTGCGTTGCGCCAGCCGGCTTCTCATGCAGAACCTTCGCCAACAACTCGGCCACTGCTTCGTCGTCATGTGCGCGCGGTCGGCCCGGGCGGGCTTCATCATGCAGACCGGCAAGGCCATGCGCGACAAACCGTTTCTTCCAGTGCGTGATCGCCGGTGACGTCACTTCGCACCGCATTGCGATTTCCTGGTTCGTATGACCGTCAGCGGCCATCAAGACGATCTTTGCCCGACGGACCAGGGAATGAGGCAGCGAACGAGAGCGGCTCATCGATAACAATTGTTCTCGCTCCAGTTCCGACATCACAATCTCGATTCCTTTGCGCCCCATGATCACCTCCAGTCCACCATAACTCGATCATAAGGCAAGGATATGTTACATAAAGTTATTTTTGGGACAGCGCACTAGATACCGCTGATCGCGTTCGCCGCGACGTGGCTCCGCGCATTGCCCAGAGGCGCAAATCTGCGCTGGGTCAGTTCATGACGCCTGCGAGTGTGGCGCGCTTTATGGCGAGCCTGTTTCCCCCCAGTACCCTGCAGACCTGTCGCTTGCTGGACCCAGGTGCGGGTGTCGGTGCCCTCTCCTGCGCCTTCCTCGATCGCTGGCTTGCCGGTGGCTTCGGATTCAAGGCCGTCGAAGCGACGGCTTATGAAGTGGACGCGACGCTGCGCGCACACCTTAGCCAGCACCTGAGGAGTTACAGTCAGGTCAAGGCCGAAGTTTTCGCCGAGGATTACATCGAACGGGCAAGCGCCGAGGGTGGGCTCGATAAGGGCTACACCCACGCGATCCTCAATCCGCCCTACAAGAAGATCAGCAGCCATTCACCCCACCGGCTGGCGCTGCGCTCGGTCGGTATTGAGACGGTGAACCTGTATTCGGCCTTCGTCGCGCTGGCCGTGGCCCAGGCCGCCCCGGGCGGCCAGATTGTGGCGATTCTCCCGCGCAGCTTTTGCGACGGGCCGTACTACCGCCCGTTCCGTCACTTCATTTTTGCGCGGGCCGCCATCTGCCACATACACCTCTTCGGGGCGCGCAACAAGGCATTCAAGGACGATGAGGTGTTGCAAGAGAACGTTATCATCCGCCTTGAACGAGGCGGCCAGCAGGGGCCCGTGACGATCACCACGTCGAGCGACGACAGTTTCACCGACCTTGTCACGCACGAGCACCCGTTCGAGCGAATCGTGTTGCCGGATGACCCCGAGCAGTTTATCCATGTCCTCACCACAACCGGCAAAAGCGCCATCGAGCGAGCGTCAGCGGTGCGCTATTCGCTGGCTGATCTGGGCCTTAAGGTGTCGACCGGGCCCGTGGTGGACTTTCGCGTCAAAGCCCACTTGCGCGACATGCCCGAAGCAGGCACAGCGCCGCTGATCTACCCCGGACATCTAAGCGGCGCCGTCACGCGGTGGCCCGTGCCGGGCTTGAAAAAGCCGAACGCGATCGTGCGCTGCGCCGAGACGGAAAAGTGGCTGTATCCCAACGGCTTCTATTGTGTAGTGCGCCGGTTCTCATCGAAAGAAGAGAAGCGCCGCGTGGTGGCGAGCGTGGTAGATCCTGCGGCCTTTGGCAAGCATACCCGGCTGGGCTTCGAGAACCATGTGAATCTCATTCACGAGGACAAGCGCGGCTTGCCGGAGTTGCTCGCCCGAGGGCTCGCCGTGTTCCTGAATAGCACCGCCGTGGACGAGAGCTTTCGCCGCTTTAACGGCCACACACAAGTCAACGCCACTGATCTGAAGCTGATGGAGTACCCAAGCCGTGAGGCGCTGATCGGGCTGGGGACGTGGGCCAAGCAGCACCGCGAAGTCTCCCAAGAAGTGATCGATGCGGAACTCGCGAAATTGACAGCATGACCGACAAGGAAAATGACCACATCGAGGCCGCCCACCAGATCATCATTTCCCTGGGCTTACCCCGGGCGCAGCAAAACGAGCGCTCAGCCCTCGCGCTGCTGGCGCTGCTGAACCTCACGCCAGACAAGACGTGGGCTGATGCAGGAAACCCACTTGTCGGCATCACCCCCCTCATGGATTGGGCCCGCGAGCACTACGGCAAGGGGTACGCGCCGAACACGCGCGAGACCTTCCGCCGCCAGACCTTGCACCAGTTCTGCGACGCTGGCGTGGCGCGCTACAACCCGGATAAACCCGACCGTGCGGTCAACAGCCCCAAGGCCGT